>NZ_QGKR01000217.1 GCF_003172955.1 Micromonospora acroterricola
CGGGGGAACCGCACCGTAGCCCGGCTGGTGCTGCGCCGGGGCGTGCGGTGGCGGGTAGCCACCCGGCTGCTGGGCGGGCTGCGGCGGGCCGCCGGCCTGCTGGCGACTCCAGTTGGCCTCCGCCTCGAACAGCTTCTCCAGCTCGCCGCGGTCGAGGAAGATGCCTCGGCACTCCCCGCACTGGTCGATGACGACGCCGCTGCGCTCGTACTGACGCATTTCTCCGTGACACTTGGGGCAGGTGAGACTCATCATCCGAAGGTACCCGGTCGAGTCACGCGGTCGCGGTAAGCGCTTCGATCACCTCGTCGTCGGACACCTCGTGGAAGTCCTCGTAGTAGACGCTCACCGCGCCGAAATCCTGCGGGCGCTGGGCGCAGACGACCTGGTCAGCCTCGGCGGCCAGCAGCTCGAACGCCTCCTGCGCGCCGACCGGCACCGCGACCACGACCCGGCGGGCCCCGAGGCGGCGGACGACCTCCACGGCGGCGCGCGCGGTCGCGCCGGTGGCCAGACCGTCATCGACGATCACCGCGGTCCGCCCGGCGAGGTCCAGCGGCGGGCGGCCGCCCCGGTAGAGCTGCTCCCGGCGCTCCAGCTCGGCCTGCTCCCGGTGGTTGACCTCGGCGATGTCGTCGCTGCTGAGCCGGCTGGCCACCGCGTCGTTGAGCACCTGCACTCCGCCGGGGCCGAGCGCGCCGAAGGCGACCTCCCGGGCCCACGGCATGCCGAGCTTGCGGACCACCAGTACGTCCAGTGGCGCGCCGAGCCGTTCGGCGACGACCCGGGCCACCGGCACGCCGCCGCGGACCAGGCCCAGGACGACGACGTCCGGCTCGCCGATGAGTGCGGTCAGCCGTTCGGCGAGCACCTGGCCCGCCTCGGCGCGGTCGCGGTACGTGGTCATGCCTTCAGGTCTACGCCCTGCCGCGTCGTTCCGCCCGACAGTTAGACCGAAGTGGTCCGACCGGACAGCTCCCCCGGCGCCGGCACGGTCGCCGGGGCGACGGTGCGGTGCAGGGCAGGGGCCCAGGTGAGCAGGGCCAGCGGGTACAGCAGGTAGCCGAACCGGGTCGAGGGCATCAGGGCGATCGCGACGAGCAACCCGTACCCGCAGATCAGCGCGGTGGCCACGGCGGTGCGCGGCGGGCGGCGGGCGAGCCGGACGGCGATGGCCAGGCCGGCCGCGACCAGCAGCGCGGCCGCGACCAGCCGGCCGGCGGGCAGCGCGTTGGCGATCAGGTAGCCGGGAAATGGGGACTGTGCGGGGCTGGTGACCAGGCCGTGGCCGAGTGGGAAGCGCAGCACGTTCTCGATCAGCGCGTCGCGGTCGACCAGCAGCGCCGGCAGCAGCGCCGCGACGGGCAGCCCGATCGCGCCGGCCGCGACCCGGGTGCCGGCCCGCCGGGTCAGCCCCCAGACGATCAGGACCAGGGCGACCGGCCAGGCGAACAGCTTCAGTGCGCCGGCCAGGCCCACCGCGAGGCCGGCCCGACCTGGTCGGTCGGCGGCGGCGAACGCGAGGGCAAGCAGGCAGAGCGCGAGTACGGGCAGGTCGTCGCCGCCGGTGGCGAGGGTGAGCGCGCAGATGGGCAGGACGGTGGCGGCCTGCACGCCCCGCAGCAGGGCCGCATCGCGAGGGTGGTCCGGACCGGCGGGTGTCGCCGTGCGGGCACGGCGGGCGGTGGCCGGCGCGGCGCGCAGGGCGGCCACGGCCAGGGCGAGCGCCAGCGCGGTGCCCACCGCGAACCAGACGCGGGCGTCGGTCCACCACGCGTCCAGGAGGGCTCTGGGCAGGCCGAACAGCGCCATGCCCGGTTGGTACGGGGTGTAGCCGAGCAGTTGCTCGCCGGCCGGCAGGGCGGCGATGGCGTCGGGGCCGAGGTACGGCGTGCCGTGCTCCAGCAGGCGCGCGCCGGCCTGCTCCACGACCAGCACCTCCTCCTGCGCCCGGTCGGTGCGTCCGCTGGCTCGCTCGACGCTCTGCCAGAGCAGGGGTAGCAGCGTGGTGCTCGCCCAGGTGACCCCGGTGACGGTCCACCGGGCCGGCAGACCGGCCAGCCGGGAGGCCGGGATGCGTCGGCGGAGCAGGAGTTGGACGATCACCGCCAGCGTCGCGACCAGGTAGCCGACGGCGGCGACCGCACCCCAGGCCCGGTGCGGCAGCAGCGTCGAGGTGACCGCGGTGATCGCTGCGAAGACCGCCGAGACGGCGTAGAGGACGAGGTCGAGGGCGAGCCCGCCGGCGGCGGTGTCGAGCGTCTGCCAGCGACGGCGGAGGGCGGTCGGGTCGTCGGCGGTCACGCGCGCCAGTCTGGCAGACCCCGCCACGGGGTGGCCGGGTCAGGCGGGCCGGCGCCTCAGGCGGGCAGGTGCGGGACGCGGTCGGGGCGGGCTCGGCCGGCCTGGCGGCGGTTCTGGCTCAGGCGGATCACGGCGCCGGCGTCGTGCAGGGCCGGTGCGAGGGCGCCCGGGCGCCCGCCCGAGCCGCGCTGCAACGCCGCGAGCAGGGTGCCGGCCGGCATCGGCCGGGCGAACAGGTGCCCCTGGCCGGCGGTGCAGCCCAGCTCCCAGAGGGCCCGTCGCTGCGGCTCGCTCTCCACCCCCTCGGCCACCACGTCCAGGTCCAGGCTGCGGCCCAGGTCGAGGGTGGAGCGGATGACCGCGGCAGCCTCGGCCGAACTCTCCATGGTCGTCACGAAGCTTCGGTCGATCTTCAGCTCGTGCACCGGGATCCGGGAGAGCAGCGAGAGGGAGGAGTAGCCGGTGCCGAAGTCGTCCAGCGCCAACCGGACGCCCTCGTCGCGCAGCCGGCTCAGCACCCGGTCGACCACGTCGAGCTGGCTGAGCGTCAGCGTCTCGGTCAACTCCAGCACCAGTCGGTCCGGCGGCAGGTCGTGGGCCCGCAGGCGAGCCAGCACCGAGCCGGGGAACCGCGCGTCGAGCAGGCTGCGCGGGGACACGTTGACCGCGACCGGTACGTCGAAGCCAGCGTCTCGCCAACCGGCCGCCGCGATCAACGCCTGGTCGAGGATCGCCTCGGCGAAGGCCGGCAGCAGCCCCGAGCGCTCCACCGCCTCCAGGAAGCGCAGCGGATCGATCATGCCGTGGGTGGGGTGGTGCCAGCGGGCCAGCGCCTCCGCGCTGGTCACCTCGCCGGTGCCCAGGTCGACGATCGGTTGGAAGTTGACGATGAACTCGTGGTCGGCGACCGCCCGTGGCAGGTCACCGCCGAGGGTGAGGCGGCCCAGGTCGGCGGTGTCCCGGGTGGGGGCGTACGTGGTGATGCGCTGCCCGGCCCGCTTCGCCTGGTACATCGCCACGTCGGCGCGGCGCAGCAGCTCGGCCATGCCGCCACTGGCCGGGGCGACGGAGATCCCGCCACTGGCCTCGACGCTGATGCGCATGCCGTCCAGCTCGAACGGCTCGTGCAACGCGGCGAGCAGCGTCTCCGCCCGGTGTGCGGCCACCGCCGGGGCCGGCAGCCCACGCAGGAGTACGGCGAACTCGTCGCCGCCGAGGCGGGCCACCAGGTCACCGCCCTGGGCGGCGGCCCGCAGGCGTTCGGCGACCTGCACCAGCACCTGGTCGCCGGCGGCGTGCCCGAGCGTGTCGTTGACCTCCTTGAAATGGTTGAGGTCGATCAGCACGAGCGCGGTCACCCCGTCCGCGTGCCGGGCGCTCAACTGCTCGGTGCCCTGGTCGAGCAGGTGCCGGCGGTTGGCCAGACCGGTCAGCGCGTCGTGCGCGGCCGCGTACGCGTGCTCGTCGGCCACACGGGCCAGCTCCGCGTACGCCTGGGCGTTGCGTACCGCCGTGCAGAGCGCGGAGGCGAAGGTGCGCAGGGTGTACTGCTCCCGCTCGGAGAGCTGGACCGGGCCGCGGAAACGCAGGCGCAGCACGCCCACGTCGACGGAGCTGTCGTGCCCCTCCAACGGTGTGGGAACGATGGTGCCGTCCACGTCGGTGGGCGTGCCGCTCGGGCCGTCGAAGGTGATGCCACCGGTGCCGCCACGCAGGGTGCGGCCGCCGTCGTGCAGCTCGATCTCGACCTCGTCGGCGGAGAACAGCTCGGCGGCCTGGGTGACGGCGGTGGTGAGGACGTTGTCGAGGTCCACGACGTTGAGCGCGTCGGTGGTCCGGGCGAGTCGCTGCCACGCCTGCTGCTCGCTGCGGCCCCGGATCCGCGCGGAGTAGGCAAGGTGCAGGCTCAACATGAGGGGTGGGACGGCGAGCAGCAGTCGCGGGTCGGCTCGCAGGATGAGCAGCGTGCAGAGGACGACGACGAACCGCACACCGAAGCCGGCGAGCCGGAGGTCAAGGTTGTTCAGGAATTGCCGGGAGATCCGGGTGCCGCTCGCGAGCGCGATGACCGGAATCGCCAGCAGGTCGTCCAACAGGGCGGCCACCAGGTAGATCGCGCCCAGCAGAGTGACGAGCTCCGCCATGCTCATCGGCGACCCTTGCCAGTGCACCGCCAGTGCCATGGCGCTCGCCCCACCGGCGACCAGGATGTTCTTGCTGACGCCGAACGCCGTCTTGATCGCAGGGAGCTTCATGATGGCCGATGCGATCGCGACGCCCGTCCCCGTCGCCAGCACCACCCAGGCGGGTGGGGCCACCGCCAGCCCGATCACGATCGCCGCCTCGATCCAGGTGATGGCGTGCGTGGTCGAGCGGATACGGATCGGTGCCTTGACGATCGTCCCGAGGGCCGTCATGAAGGTCAGCGCGACGATGGTCGCCGCGTCGTTCACCGAGTCAGGCGGGCGGGCCAGCACGTCGGCGAAGGCGATGAGAGTCGGACCGATCGCCAGCGCGACGACGAGACCGACGAGCAACAGCAGTTGCCGGTCTGTCCTGGTGGTCTCTGGTGTGGTCCGACTCATGAAGCTCCTGCCGTCGCCGACAGTTACACGCTGACGACGGGAGCTTACCGCTGAGTGTCACTCGGATGTCAGTGCCAGTCGCTGCCGCGCATTGCACGCTCCCTCCACTCATTCCGGCCCGGGTTTCGTATCCCCGGGCGGCTTCGTGACGAGAGCCTAAGACGGACTCGATGTAGTTAGCAGCAATAAATGTCGGTATGCGCAACATTAGCCAAGCTGGAGGGTTTTGTGACGTTGTGTCCACGGCCCCTGAACGGAGCGCGGTCAAACTTCTCGACCTGCGGCTCGCATGTTGCCAACTGCCGTCCGCCGATGCGCACCGGGCCCGCCCAGGTGCTCCTCCCCAGTCTGACGAGCAGCCTCCCCGGCCTCATCCGGAGTTCGGGCTCAGGGTGGGCCCGGTCGGATGAATCCCTGCTCCAGGCCTGATTACCCACCGGTCGCGGCCGGCACCAACGGCGTCGTTCGAATTCCGGTCAACGCCAATCTTCCCAAAGTGATCATCCAAACACCTACCGATCTGGATTTCGGGACCGACCGAGTTCACGGGTTGACTGACCATGACGCGGCTTGCCGATGTCAAGTTGCACAATGGAGCGCCGAAGCGACAGACGGTGTTCACGATGCTGGCCGTTCATCTGCCCTTCGCATTCCGCCCGGGTGCACGTGCATCCGCTGCATCGATCTCCGACACATGTTCGAATGCGACCCGGGTTGTGAACGGCAGTGGAATGGTTACCGACCGCGACTCAATCCGACCTAATCCATTAGATAACGAGCGCGCGAAAACGCAGTACCGCTCGGTGCGGGAACGCGACGCCGCTCCTTCCCGGCATCCGTCGTACCGCACCGATAGGCTCGGCGTCGTGACCGAACCCGCGCAGCTCAGCCACGTCGACCAAGCCGGCGCGGCCCGCATGGTCGACGTCTCCGCCAAGCCGGTCACCGGCCGGCTGGCCGTCGCGGCGGGCCGGCTGCGGACCACCCCCGAGGTCGTCGACCTGCTGCAACGCGACGGGCTGCCCAAGGGTGATGCGCTGGCCGTGGGCCGGTTGGCCGGCATCATGGGCGCCAAGCGCACCCCGGATCTGATCCCGCTCTGCCACCCGATCGCCCTGCACGGCGTCACCGTCGACCTTCGGCTGACCACCGACACCGTGGAGATCACCGCCACCGCCCGCACGGCGGACCGGACGGGGGTGGAGATGGAGGCGCTCACCGCGGTCGCCGTCGCGGGTCTCGCCCTGGTCGACATGGTGAAGGCGGTCGACCCCGCGGCCTCGGTGGAGGCGGTCCGGGTGCTGCGCAAGGAGGGCGGCAAGACCGGCGAGTGGGTCCGACCGGAGGACCGGCCGTGATCCGGGCCCGGGTGATCGTCGCGTCCAACCGGGCCGCGGCCGGCGTCTACGCCGACACCAGCGGCCCGCTGCTCGTCGCCGGCCTGGTCGAGCTGGGCTGCGACGTCGACGAGCCGGTGGTGGTGCCCGACGGCGAGCCCGTCGGCGTGGCCCTGCGGGCCGCCGTCGCCGACGGCATCGACGTGGTGCTGACCAGCGGTGGCACCGGGGTCACCCCGTCGGACCGGACACCGGACGTGACCCGGGAGCTGCTTGACTACGAGATTCCCGGCATCGCCGAGGCGATCCGCGCGTACAGCCGCGACCGGGTGCCCACCTCGGTGCTGTCCCGGGGCCTGGCCGGGGTGTCCGGCCGCACGCTGGTGGTCAACCTGCCCGGCTCGACCGGCGGCGCCCGCGACGGGCTGGCGGTGCTCGGTCCGATCCTCGGGCACGCCGTCGACCAACTTCGCGGCGGAGACCACTGACCGTCCGCGCCCAGGCCCGGCGCGTGTCGGTCCGTCCCGATAGGCTCGGTCGGTGAGCACGGAAACCGCGCCAACCGCCGACCGGGTCGCCGCGCCCCCGCCGGCCGGGTGGGAGGAGGCGCGCTCCCGGGTCTACGCGGTCGGCCTGGCCGCCGCGCTTCCCGCCGTCGCCCGGCCCCTGGTCGACACCGACGGGCTGACCCTGGCCGAGCCGTTGACCACCCGCACCGACCTGCCGGCGTTCCCCACCTCCAGCGTGGACGGCTGGGCGGTGCGCGGCGCCGGCCCGTGGCGGGTCGTCGGCCGGGTGCTGGCCGGCAACACACCCGCGCCGCTCACCGAGGACAACACGACCGTCGAAATCGCGACCGGCGCCATGGTGCCCGAAGGCGCCACCGCCGTGCTGCGCGTCGAGGAGTCCACCACCACCGCCGACCTGGTCAGCGGCACGCCCCGGCAGACCCCGGAGTGGCGGCAGCCGGGCGAGGAGGCGTACGCCGATGAGGAGCTGTTGCCGGCCGGCACCCCGGTCGACCCGGCGGTGATCGGCCTGGCGGCCTCCTGCGGGCACGACACGCTGCGGGTCCGGCGGGCGCCGCGCGCGGCGCTGCTGGTCTTCGGCGACGAGCTGCTCACCGAGGGCCCGCCCGCGGCCGGTCGGGTCCGGGACGCGCTGGGGCCGGCAGTGCCCGCGTGGCTGCGCCGTTACGGCTGCCAGATCCGTCCGTCCGACGTGGTGGGCCCGGTGGCCGACACGCTGCCCGCGCACGTGGCGGCGCTACGCGCGGCGCTGGCCAACGCCGACCTGGTCTGCACCACGGGTGGCACGATGCACGGCCCGGTCGACCACCTGCACCCGACCCTGGCGGCGCTCGGCGCCGACTACGTGGTCAACACGGTGGCGGTCCGGCCGGGCTTCCCGATGCTGCTGGCCCGGCTGGCCGGCGACGACGGGCGGGTCCGCTTCGTCGCGGGGCTGCCGGGCAACCCGCAGTCCGCGATCGTCGCGCTGGTGTCGCTGGTCGCCCCGCTGCTCGCCGGTCTCCAGGGCCGTCCGATGCCGGTGCTGCCGCAGGCCACGTTGGCTGAGGCGGTGCCCGGTCGCGGCGACCACACCCACCTGGCGCTGGTCCGGCTCGACCGGGCATCCGGCACCGCGTTCCCGGTGCGCCACGTCGGCTCGGCGATGCTGCGGGGCCTGGCCGGGGCGGACGGGTTCGCCGTCATCCGGCCCGGCACCAACGGGGGGCAGGGCGACCGGGTGCCCATCGTGCCGCTGCCGCTGCTGACCGGGGAGCGGGCGTCGTGACCGCGCCGGCGCTCACCTTCGGTGAGGTCACCGACCAGCCGCTCGACCTGGCCGCGCACGAGGCGGCGGTCGCCGACCGGCGGGCCGGCGCGGTGGTCTCCTTCCAGGGTGTGGTCCGCGACCACGACCACGGCCGCCCGGTGGTGAGCCTCGAGTACGAGGGGCACCCGAGCGCGGAGCAGGTGCTGCGCGAGGTCGCCGCCGAGATCGCGGCCGACCCCGACGTCTACGCGGTGGCGGTCTCGCACCGGGTCGGTCCGCTGGCGATCGGTGACGTGGCGCTGGTCGCCGCGGTGAGCACCGCGCACCGCGCGGCGGCCTTCGCGGCGTGCGCCCGGCTGGTCGACGAGGCCAAGGCCCGGCTGCCGATCTGGAAGCGGCAGGTCTTCGCCGACGGCACCGAGGAATGGGTCAACTGCCCCTGACCGGTCAGCGGCGGCCGCTCACCGCCACGGCCCGCGCGAGCCGATCGCCGTAGAACGCCGGCTCGGCGCCCGGGCGCCACGGCAACGCGGCGACCAGCAGGATCAGGGCCAGCGCCAGCGAGTTCTCCATCAGCGCGCCGAAGAGACCGTCCTGGTAGTGCGACACCTCGGGCAACTGGTGCTCGTACGGCCAGATCGGGGAGATCAGGAAGAGCAGGTAGAGGCCGACCGCGGCGACCCCGTGCCGGAGCCCGGTCAGCGTGGGGTACCAGATCGGCGGGCGGAGCCCGTTGACCCCGGGCAGCCCGCCGAACGCCGGGCCCTGGCCGGTGCGCTGCGCCAACCCCCGGCTCGCCTCCCGGCGGCGCACCGCCGCGTCGGCCAGCACGATGATCGCCGGGATCACCCAGACCAGGTGGTGCGTCCAGGAGATCGGGGAGATCACGTTGGCGGTCAGACCAACCAGCGTGAACGCGGTCAGCTCGTCACCGTCGGCGCGGGAACTGGCCGCCCGGGACAGGCCCAGCGCCAGGATCAGCACTGAGAAGGCGAGCCACAGCAGCCCCGGGGTTTCGATCGAGTCGTACAGCCGGGCCAACAGGCCGGCGAGCGACTGGTTCGGCGTCATGTCCGCCGCGCCGACCCGCTCGGTCTGCCAGAGCACGCTGCCGAAGTACGCCCGCGACTCGTCGCCGACGACCGCGAAGCTTCCCACCGTCACGCCGATCGTGGTGCCGATGGCGGTGGCCGCCACCCGCCACTGGCGGGTGATCAGCAGGTACGCGATGAACAGCGCCGGGGTGAGCTTGACCGCGGTGGCCAGGCCGATGCCGGCGCCGGCCCACGCGCCGCCGTAGACGAAGCGCAGCAGGGGACCGTCGGTCGCGGCGTAGTGGGTGCCCCGGCGAGAGCGCCAGCGCAGCCCGATCAGGTCGGCCATGATCAGCGCGAACAGCAGGATGTTGACCTGGCCGTAGCCGAGGGACTCCCGGCTCGGCTCGATGGCGAGCGCGAGCGGCACCGCCAGGGCCACGGTGAACCACAGCGGCCAGCCCAGCCGGTCCACGATCGGGCGGAGCAGCCCGGCCAGCACCAGCGCCAGCGCGGCGATGCTGGCCAGAGCGTTGACCATCCCGGCCGCGCCGATCGTCAACTGTGCCATCGGCAGCATGACCAGCCCGGCGAACGGCGGGTAGGTGAAACCGAGGGTTGTGCCGGGCGCGATGAACTCGTAGAGCTCGTGACCGCTCGCCCACCACACCACCGCGCCGTGGTAGATCTTCATGTCGAAGAAGTTGTACGGCCGCCCGAACGCGCCGATGGCGAGCCATGCGGCGTAGGCGACGGCGGCCACGATGGCGCCCCGTACGACTTTCCTGCGATCGATCCCACGCGTCACGCGTTGGACTTGGGCGAGGCGGTCCGCCCGTCTACCGACAGTCGTCGGCATGGCGTGGCCACCCCCGTACCAAGGTCGTCCTACCCGTCCAGGTCCTGCACGGAGCCTAGAACGGCGCCTCACGTCAGTGCCTCCCGCGTTATGCGACCGTGTCCGATCCCACACATGTTTTTGACATTTCCACCGCGTTAACGCCTACCGGGTGGTTCAGGTAATTCGTGGCCTTAGCGGGGGGTGGGGTGCGGGCGGAAGGGATCGAGGCAGGTCAGCCCGGGAGTCGACGTGCGGTGGAGGCGGATCGGACGGCGATCCGGGCCTCCCGACGGGCGGTACGGACGGCGCGTCGCACGGAACGTCGAGAGTGGCCGATGCGGTGGCCGGTCCGCCAACGCAGACCGGGCTTGCCTCCGGTGTCGGCGGCGGCGAGCAGCAGGCCGCCGAAGAGGCCCAGGTTCTTCAGGACGTGGACCTGGTTGTTGTTGCGGGCCACCGGGTCGTCGTTGTTCCAGAAGGGATGCCCGGCGATGGTCACGGGCACCAGGGTGCCGGCGAGGACCAGCGCGGCGGGTCGGCTGAACCGCCCGGTGGCCAGCATCAGCCCGGCGGTGACCTGCACCGCGGAGTTGAGCCGGATCAGCGTCTCGGTGTCGGTGGGGATGCGAGGGTGCGCCTTCTGCAGGATCGGCGCGACCTTGTCGGTCACCGGCTGGGCCGTCGGCGCCAGCCGGTCCGGGTTGCGGAAGTTGCGGTACCCGCTGACCACGAAGATGCCGCTCAGCATGGCGCGGGCAAGGCTGCGTACGGGCGTCATGGATCAGTCATACCCCGTCGCGGCGTTTGCTACCCCGGCAACCGCCGGATCCGGATCGGTCGCCGTGCACGCGCGCCACGCCGATTCGAGCGACCATCACTGATGGACCCACCGTCGGGGGTAACGTCGCGCGGGTGACGGCGCTGCGGCTACGACCCGAGGACCCGGCCGACGCCGGCCCGGTGCGCCGGGTGCTGGCCGCCGCGTTCGCCCGGCCGGACGTGGCGACACCGCCGGAGGTGGGCCTGGTCGACGAGCTGCGCGACACCGACGCCTGGGTGCCGGAGCTGGCCATGGTGGCCGAGTACGGCGGTGAGGTGGTCGGGTACGCGCTGCTCACCCGTGTGCGGGTGCGACCGGAGCGGGGCGGTGACGCGCCCGCCCTCGCGTTCGGTCCGGTGGCGGTCGCGCCCCAGCGGCAGCGGATGGGGCACGGCACGGCGGTGGTGCAGGCCGCACTGGACGCCGCCACCGAGCTGGGCGAGCGGCTGATCGTCGTCCTCGGTGACCCGGCCTTCTACCGCCGGTTCGGTTTCGGCCGGGCAGGTGAACTGGGCCTGACGAGCCCGTGGGCCGGTCTCGGTGAGCCCTGGCAGGCGCTGGTGCTGCCGCCGTCCACGAGCGAGGAGGGGCCGCCGCCGCGCGGCGAGGTCCTCTTTCCGGCGCCCTGGTCGCGCGTCTGACCACGTCGGGTCCGCGTTGCCGTGTAGCCCGGGGTCGCGGCCGTCAGGCCGGCTGCGTGCGTAGGTATCGGCCGAAGTGCGGGACGGTGAAGGCCACCGTGCCCCGCTCACCGGAGTAGATCAAGCCTTTCTTGATCAGCGCGTCCCGGGCCGGGGAGAGGCTGGCCGGCTTGCGGCCGAGGGCTCGGGCGATCTCCGCGGTGGGCACCGCCGCATCCATGTCGTCGCGGACCACGCCCCCGGCGTCGCCTTCCACCAGGGACAGCGTGGCCATCGCCCGCATGTACTCGCGTTCGGCGGGAGTGGCCCGCTCGAACCGGGAGCCGAAGAAGCCGACCGCCAGCTCCGCCTCCGCCTCCGGTGCGGCGACGCGGACGTCGGCGGCGGTGATCGGCGAGCGCGGAGCGTGGTCCCAGGTCGCCTTGCCGTACGCCTGGACGAAGTAGGGGTAGCCGCCGGACTTCTCGTAGAGCAGGTCGAGCGCCTTCTGCTCGTACTCGACCTCCTCGCGCTCGGCCGGCGCGCAGAGCGCCTGGTCGGCGGCGATCCGGTCGAGCCGGTCGATGCGCTGGTAGCGGAAGAGCCGCTCGGAGTACGACTTGGCGGCGCTGAGCACGGCCGGCAGGTGCGGCAGGCCGGCGCCGACGACGATCAGCGGTGCGCCGAGCTGGGACAGCTCGTGGCAGGCGGCGCAGAGCGCCGACACGTCCTCCGGGCCGACGTCCTGCATCTCGTCGATGAAGACGGCGATGCCGGTGCCCACGTCGCTGGCCACGGCGGCGGCGTCACTGAGCAGCTCGACCAGGTCGATCTCGATGTCGCCGGAGTCGGCTCGACCGCTCGCCGCCGGCACGTCGATGCCCGGCTGCCACCGGTCGCGCAGTTTCGGGGCGGCCCCGCCCCGACCGGTCGGGGCGGAGCGCTGCGCGAACGCCTTGAGGACCCCGAGGAAGGCGTCGATCCGATCGGGTGCGCGGTGCCGGGGTGCGAGCTCGCGGACCGCCATGTGCAGCGCGGCGGCGACCGGGCGGCGCAGGGACTGGTCCGGCCGGGCCTCGATCTTGCCGGTGCCCCAGAGCCGGTTGATGGCCTGCGACCGGAGGGTGTTGAGCAGGACGGTCTTGCCGACGCCGCGCAGCCCGGTGAGCATCAGGCTGCGCTCGGGTCGACCTCGGGCGATGCGCTCCAGCACGATGTCGAAGACGTCCAGCTCCCGCCCCCGCCCGGCGAGTTCGGGCGGGCGCTGGCCGGCGCCCGGTGCGTACGGGTTGCGGACCGGATCCACGCATCGCACAGTATCGGGCCCTCTAGTCGAGAGGCTAGAGATGGATAGATGGGGCTACGGGCGTGTCGGAACCGTCGACAACAAACTAGGGCTGTCTAGCGTGGACGCTAGACAGCCCTAGTTTTGGCTACCGGCTACCCGCTACCGCTTCTTCAGGCAGAGCACGTAGTCGAAGAGGTCGATCGAGTTGTCGTGCACGTAGTTCGCGGTGGCCTGCGGTGCGAGCGTCTCGCACCGGTCCCCGTCGCTGGTCGCCGGAATCCGCAGCAGCACCTGGTAGGTGTTCGGGCCACACGGCACCTTGCGCAGCTCCGCGTCGTCCTCGGTGCCGTCGTTGACCACGCAGTCGCCCTTGGCGAACTCCACCTCGCTCGGGCTCGGCGCGGCCGAGGTCGGCTCGTCGCTGGGTAGCGCGGGCGGAACGGCCGGCGCGCTCGCCGACGGAGCGGACGCCACACCGCTGTCGGAGGAGGCGGTCCTCCAGACCGCCCAACCCGCCAGGCCGAGGCACGGGCAGAGCAGGAGCAGCACCACCAGCGCGATGATCAGGGCGACCTTCCGGCCGGTCTTCCGCACCGGAGCGGCGGGCGGCATCCCGTACCCGCCGGGCGCCGGCGGGCCCCACGGCGCGCCCGGCGGGCCTGCCGTCGGCCCGGCCGGCGGAAACGGACCGGGCGGTGGCGGGTAACCCGCGCCCGGGGTCGGCGGCGGACCCCATGCGGGTGCGGTCGGCGGCTCGGCGCCGCCTGCCGGCGGGCCCCACAGGGGTGCCGTCGGGGGCTCGGCGCCGCCCGGCGGCGGGCCCCACTGTGGCAGGGTCGGATCCACCGGCGGCAAGCCGTCGGGGCCGGTCGTCGGCCGCTGGTACGGGTCGTCCGGCTGCCCGGAACCCGATGGTCCGTAGGTTGTCATCTCATCCCCAGGGGTGGGTGGTCTCAGCGCTGTTTGAGGCAGAGGACGAAGTCGAGGGTGTCCAGCTCGCTGTCGAAGAAGTACCAGTTCGTGTAGCCCTCGACCTTCGCGCACTTGGCCTCGGCGTCGCGCTCGCCGCTGGTCGCGCCGTCGATCCGGCGCAGCACCTGGTACGACTTGGGGGCACAGCCACTGATCAGCAGCTTGGGCTTGCCGCCGGCCACGCCATCGTTGCGGACGCACTGGCCGACCTTGACGAACCGGGGGTCGGCCGACGACTCCGGCGCCGGGGCGCTCGGCGCTGGCGCGGCCGGGTCGGTCGCGTCAGCGCTGGGCGCAACGGCCGGATCGGTCGGCGCGGCCACCGGGGCTGGGTCGTCCGAACCGCTGAGGAACCAGTACGCGCCGCCGCCGGCCACCACCAGCATCAGCAGGACGGCCAGCACCGCGATCAGCGGGCCTCGACCGCGCCCGCTCGGCGCCGGCGCGGGGTCCCCGCCGTACGGGCCGTCGTCGGGTCGGTACGGATCACCGCCGCCGTACGCCGGGGTCGTTTCCGTCGGCCGGTACGACCCGCCACCGTAGGGGCTCCCCGAATCCCCGTAGGGCGTCTCCGGCCCGCCCCCGTACGGCGTCTCCGGCCTGCCACCGTACGGCGACTGGGGCCCACCACCGTGCGGCGCTGCGGAGCCGCCGCCCGGGTAGGGCGCGGCGGGCACACCGCCGTAGGACCCGGGTCGCCCCTGTGACGCCGGCGGGTAGGGCTGCTGGGGCGGCCGTCCGGGCGTCTCGTCGGGTCGTTGCCCGCGCCACGGTCCTCCGCCGCCACCACCCGGTGGCCCGTAGTTCGTCATGCCGCCCTCCTGCACAAGTGGTGAGAGGCCGGCCACCAATGCGCGACGCCGACTCCGAGGTCACCGTAGCGTGGTCCACCGATGAGCTCATCTCCACCGAGTGCCGTGGCCCTGACCGGCCGCCGCGCCGGCGCCGCGCCCGCCCTGATCTGGACCGCGTTGATCGTGGTCTACGTGCTCTGGGGCTCCACCTACCTGGCCATCCGGATCACGGTGGAGACCCTGCCCGCGCTCACCTCGGCCGCCCTGCGGTTCGCCGTCGCCGGCCTGGTGCTGGCGGCTGTGCTGCGGCTGCGTCGAGGGCCGGGCGCGTTGCGAGTGGACCGCCGGCAGCTCGGCTCCGCCGCGCTCATCGGGGTGCTCCTGCTGGCCGGCGGCAACGGCCTCGTGGTGCTCGCCGAGTCCGGGCCGCCCGGAGTGGCGGTGCCGTCCGGGATCGCCGCGCTGCTGGTGGCCACCGTGCCGCTGCTCGTGGTGCTGCTGCGCTCCGCCAACGGGGACCGGCCGCCGCTGTGGACGTTCGCCGGGGTCAGCCTCGGCTTCGCCGGTCTGGTCCTGCTGGTGCTTCCCGCCGGCAGCGCGGACGCCGTGCCCCTGGTCGGCGCGTTGACCGTGGTCGCGGCGGCCACCTCCTGGTCGGTCGGATCGTTCCTCTCCGGCCGGATCCGGATGCCCGCCGATCCGTTCGTCGCCACGGTGTACGAGATGGTGGCCGGCGCGCTGGTGCTGGCTGTCGTCGCCGCCGGTCGGGGCGAGCTGCGCGACTTCCACCCGGCCGAGGTCAGCACCCGATCCTGGCTCGCGTTGGGCTATCTCATGGTGGCCGGTTCGTTGGTGGCCTTCACCGCGTACGTCTGGCTGCTGCACAACGCGCCCATCTCGCTGGTCTCGACGTACGCCTACGTGAACCCGGCCGTCGCGGTGGCGCTCGGCGCGTTGCTGGTGGCCGAGCCGATCACTCCCCAGGTGGTGCTCGGCGGCGCGGTCATCGTCGCCGGGGTGGCGCTGGTGGTGAGCACGGAACGCCCGAGCCGGTCGCGCCCGGTATCGCGATCGGGGACCGCGTCCGCGGGCGACCGGCGGTAACGTCCGCCCATGTCGGCCGCCGCGCTGGTGCCGTTCGCGCTGCTCGGCGCGCTGATCGGCCTCGCCGTCCCTCCGTTGGCCCGGCGCTTCACCACCCCGGCGGCCCGGTCGCCGGCCGCTCCGGGGTTGCGGCCCGGCGCGCGGGCGTGGCTCAGTCCGGTGGTGGCGGGCACGGTCTTCGTCGGGCTCGCCGTCGCACTGCGTGACGACCCGGCGCTGCCGGTGTTCCTCGCGGTGGCGGCGGTGGGGCTGCTGCTGGCCGGGGTCGACCTCGCCTGCCTGCGGTTGCCCGACCCGCTGGTCCTCGCCGCGGCGCTGCTCGCTCTCGGTGGCCTGTCCGCCGCGGCGCTGCTGGCCGACGACCCATGGCGGCTGCTCGGCGCTCTGGCCGGTGCGGCGGTCGCCGGCGCGGCGTACGTGCTGCTGGCCCTGCTGCCCGGCTCGCGGTTGGGCTTCGGGGACGTGAAGCTCGCCGCCGTCCTCGGCCTGCCGCTCGGCTGGCTGGGCCGGGACGCCCTGCTGGCCGGCCTGCTCCTGCCCCACCTGCTGCACGGAGGCATCGTGCTCGGCCTGCTCGCCGCGCGGCGGGTGCGCCGGGACACCCTGCTGCCGCTCGGGCCGGCCCTGCTCGCGGGCGCGTGGCTCGCGGTGCTCCTCGGCTGACGCGGCCCGCCGCAACGCCGCCGATCTCACTGTGCGTGACGCCGCTGGCGGCGCTCGCCCGAGTGAGCGTGATACCTCAGAGGCATAAATATGACTGTGAGGTATCGCGTTCATTCGTCCGAACCCCACCCAGCCACCTCGGGCGGATCGGCGCGGTAGGGCTTCGTCAGATGAGGCGGAGCTGGCGGTCCCTCGGTCGCCTCGGCTCGGTCTCGCCGAACCGCTCGAACAGGCCGGGGTCGATGACACCGAGGAACGGTGACGGGTCGGAGTCGCGCTCGACGCCGTGCCGGGTCCGACGGGCCGCATGACTGACGTACAGCCGGTCCTGCGCCCGGGTCAGGCCGACGAAGAAGAGCCGGCGCTCCTCGGCGACCGCGTCCTCGTCCGGCGTCGAGCCCGGCCAGCGCAGCGGAAGCAGGCCGTCCTCCGCGCCGACCAGGAACACCACCGGAAACTCAAGGCCCTTGGCGGCGTGCAGGGTGAGGAGGGTGACCGCCTCCGCGCGCGGGTCGAGCGCGTCCACCTCAGCGCCGGTGGCCAGTTGCGACAGGAACGTCTCCAGGTCGTCGCCGCAGCGCCGGGCCAGCGGGGTCAGCAGCTCCACCGCCGAGCGGACGTCCTCGGGACGACCCGCGACGGTGCCGTCCAGGGTGGGCACCGCGAACCGCTCCGCGACCACCTGCCCAGCCAGCCGCACCCGGGCGGCCAGCGAGCCGGCCAACCCGTTCGCGTGCCGCAGCTCCCGGGCGATGGCGGCAACCCCGGGCCGGTCCCGCAGCCGGTCGTGCGAACGCTTCTGCACCGGGATGTTGGCCCGGGCGAGGGCGTCCACGATCGGTGCGGCCTGCGCGTCGGTGCGGTACAGCACGGCGATGTCGGAGAACGACAGCGAGGTGGACCGGCCGTCGATCCGACCCGAGTCCAGTGACCGGTGGGACAGCCCGCCGACCAGCTCGTCGACGGTGCGGACCACGAAGTCGGCCTCCTCGGCGACGGAGGCCGCGGGGTAGCGGCCGACCAGTGGCGCCTCCGGGTCGAGCCGGGCCGGGTCGAGCCGCCGGCCGCGGACCAGCGAGGACGGCGCGATGGCCTGCACGGCGGCGGCCAGGATCGGCGCCGAGGAGCGGTAGTTGCGGTTGAGCCGGACCAGCCGGGCGTCGGCGAAGTCCTCGGAGAAGCGCAGAAAGTAGCCGACGTCGGCGCCCCGGAAAGAGTAGATCGCCTGGTCCGGGTCGCCGATCGCGCAGAGGTTGCCGTCCGCCGGGCTGAGCAACCGCAGCAGCTCGTACTGCACCGCGTCGACGTCCTGGTACTCGTCGACGAAGATCCACCGCCAGCGGTCCCGGTACCGTCCGACCAGCTCCCGGTCGGCCTGCAGCAGCTCCACCGGCAGACTCACCAGCTCGTCCAGGTCGACCAGGTCCTGCTTGCGCAGCAGCGCGATGTAGCCGGTCTGGTCGTCGCCGGCCTCCGACCGGGCCGCCGCCCGCTCCGCGTCGTCGGCGATCCGGAAGTCGGCCGGCAGGCCCGCCGCGTCGGCGTTCTCCCGCAGGATGGTCAGCCCCAGCGCGTGGAAGGTGCCCACGGTGACGTCCTCGGCGACCGGGCCGAGCAGGCTGTCGAGGCGGTGCCGCAGCTCCTCGGCCGCCCGGCGGGTGAAGGTGATGGCCAGGCAGTGCTCGGGAAAGACGTTCAGCTCCGCGCAGAGGTACGCGATCCGGTGGGTCAGCGTCCGGGTCTTGCCGGTGCCGGGGCCGGCCACGATGAGCAGCGGGCCCCCGGGCGCGGACGCGGCCACCCGTTGCATCGCGTCGAGCCGGTCCAGCAGACCGGTGCCGACCTCCTCCATGCCCGCGAGCATCGGCTCGAACGGTTCGTGCGGCGACGGCGGCGATGCGATCGGCGGGGCGGGCGGTGGAGCCGCCTTGCGCTTCGATTCCGCCTTCGCCGCCGCCGGGCGCTTGACCGTGGCGCGGGCTGCCGCCTCCGCGGATCGCCGCTGCGCCGGCACGGGTACGTCGAACAGCGTCTCCTGGGCCGTGCCGCCGCCGGCGCCCAGCTCCGCGGGGTCGAAGAGGGTGATCACTCCGTACTCGCCGTCGTAGCCCGGCACCCGGCGTACGTCGCCGCGCCGCAGCCGCCCGATGCCCTCCGCGAGCAGCTCGCCGCCGGCCTGCGCGATGTCGGGCAACGGCGTCGTGGTCAGGATCTCCAGCTCGGGGCCGAGCGCGGCGAGCAGCTCGTTGAACCGCCCCTCGACCTTCTTCGAGCGGGCGCCCACCTTGTTGATCTCGCCGAGGATCTCGGCCAGCGGCACGAGATGGGTGACGTCCCGGGCGTGGGCCGGTCGGTGCCCCTCGGCGCGGTCAGCCAGCTCCTCGATCCGGCTCAGGACCCCCACGGTCAGCGGCTTGCCGCACTCGGGGCAGCGCCCACCCGCGGCCCGGGTCCGCTCCGGGGACCAGTTGACCCCGCACAGCCGGTGCCCGTCCGCGTGGTACTTGCCCTCCTCCGGGAAGAACTCGATGGTGCCGGCGAGGCCGTCGCCGGTCCGCAGCGCCTCCCGAACGGCGAAGTAGTCCCGCTGGGCGGTCAGCACGGTCGCCTCCCGGCCCAGTGCCGGCGGGGAGTGCGCGTCCGAGTTGGAGACCAACTGGTAGCCGTCCAGGCTGCCGACCCGCCAGTTCATCGCCGGATCGGAGGAGAGGCCGGTCTCCACGGCGAAGATGTGCTCGGCCAGGTCGGCGTAGCAGTCGGCGATCGCGTCGAAGCCGGACTTCGAGCCCAGCGCGGAGAACCACGGCGTCCAGATGTGCGCCGGGACCAGGTAGCCGTCCGGGCTCGCCTCCAGGGTGATCTCCAGCAGGTCCCGGGAGTCCAGGCCGAGGATCGGCCGGCCGTCGGAGCCGAGGTTGCCGATCCGGCCGAGCGCCGCGTTGAACCGGGCCACCGCGTCCAGGTCGGGCAGGTAGATCAGGTGATGCACCTTGCGGGTCCGGTCGTCCCGCTTGTAGATGGTGGAGATCTCCACGCTCAGCATGAACCGGACGGGGTCCGCGTCCGCCGTGCCGGCCAGCCGGGGCGGCAGCCGGCGGGCGACGTCCCGCTCCGCGTCCGGGTCGAGCCGGTAGAGCCCCGGCTCGGCCGAGCGCAGTGTCTCCCGCAGGTGGTCGTACCAGGCGGGGTGGGTGAAGTCTCCGGTGCCGAGCAGGGCGATGCCCTTACGCCGGGCCCACCAGGCGAGGTTCGGCAGAGTGAGGTCGCGGCTGCACGCGCGCGAGTACTTCGAGTGGATGTGCAGGTCCGCGACGAATGGCGGGAGGCCACCGGGGGGTACGGCGCTGAACGGGGGCACGCCGCATCCTGTCACGCCCGCCGCGCCGGTCGCCTCCCGCCACGCGCGGACGTGACGTCCGCTATGCCGAGCGCAGCTCGACCAGGGTGATCTGTGGCTCGGCCCCGACCCGGACCGGTGGACCCCAGAAACCGGCGCCGTTGGTCACGTAGACCTTGGTGCCGTCGATCTCGCCGAACCCGCTGACCACCGGCTGTTCCAGGCGGACGGCCAGGTTGAACGGCACCACCTGCCCTCCGTGGGTGTGCCCGGACAGTTGCAGGTCGACGCCGTACCGCGCCGCTTCCCTCACCGCGGCCGGCTGGTGCGCGAGCAGGACCACCGGCCGGTTCCGGTCGCGGTCGCCGAGGGCGGCGGCGAAGTCCGGCCCGGCGGCGAGGCCGGTGCCCGTGCCGGACAGGTCGTTGACGCCGGCCAGGTCGAGCACGCCGCCCCGGGCCTGGATCTCCTGCCGCTTGTTCTGCAGGACCCGCAGGCCGAGCCGGTCCACCTCCTGGACCCACTCCTCCACCCCGGAGTAGTACTCGTGGTTGCCGGTGACGAAGAAACTGCCGTACCGGGACCGCAGGTCGCGCAGCGGCGCGGCCGCCGACCCCAGCTCCGCGACCGAGCCGTCGACCAGGTCACCGACGACCGCGACCAGGTCCGCGTCGAGCCGGTTGATCGCCGCGACGATGCGCTCGGTGTGCGCCCGGCCGCGCAACGGGCCGAGGTGGATGTCGGAGACGGTGGCGATGCGCAGGCCGTCCATGCTGCGGGGGAGCTTGCCGAGCGGGATCTGCACCCGGTCCAGCTGCGGCGGGCCGAGCGCGGTGCGGACCCCGTACCCCGTGATGGCGGCGGCGGTGAGGCCGGCGAAGATGGCCGCCCCGCGGGCCAGCAGCAGCCGGCGGGCCGGGTCGTGGTCCGGTGCCGCGACGGCGCCGGTGGCCGGCGGCTCGGTCGGCCCGGCCGCGCCCACCAGCACCGGCTCGGGCGCGGCGGTGGTCGGCTCGGCGGCGACCACCCGCCGGCGCAGCACCAGCCGGGTGACCAGCATCGGCACTTCCAGCACGGCGAGCACGACCAGCAGGTAGAACATCAGCGCGAGCCAGAGGAAGCCCGGCCAGGCGAGCCAGTACAGCCCGGCCTGGGTGCCCGCGAGGGTGAGCGGCACGAGCAGCGCCAGCACCAGCGCGGCGATCCCGCCGATCCGCCGCCAGCGGCCCGGCGTGGTGGTGTCGCGGATCAGCCGCTTCCACAGGTACAGGTGGATGAGACCGGTGACCAGCGCCAGGACGGTCACGAACCCCAGAACCGCCATCATCCGTGCGCCTCCCTCAGCCGCCCGCGAACGGCGGCAGGATGTCGATCGTGGCCCCGCCCGGCAGGGGTGCCTGACGATCATGACAGGTGACGCCGTTCACCAGGAAACTCGCCACCCGCAGCACGGCGGCGAGTCGGTCGCCGTGCCGCTGGGCCAGCTCGACGGTGAGGTCGTCGAGAGACCGGCCGGCGGCCGTGACCTCCTCGGCGCGGCCGGCGGCGGCGCGCGCGCCGGCGAAGTAGCGGACGGTCAGCCGCATCGGGTCCACCTCTCTCAGCCTCCGATCGCGGACATCGGCCGGGTCGGCTGGAGGAAGGTGGGGTCGTCGATGCCGTGCCCGGCGCGCTTGCCCCACATGGCGGTGCGCCAGCGCCCGGCCAGGTCGTCGTCGTCCGCGCCCCCGCGAAGCGCGGCACGCAGGTCGGACTCGTCGGTGGCGAAGAGGCACGCGCGGACCTGACCGTCGGCGGTCAGTCGGGTGCGGTCGCAGTCGCCGCAGAACGGGCGGGTGACGCTGGCGATCACGCCGACCCGGGCCGGGCCGCCGTCGACCAGCCAGGTCTCGGCCGGCGCCGCGCCGCGTTCGGCCGGGTCGGGGCTGAGGTCGAACCGGGTACGCAGGGAGGTGAGGATCTCGTCGGCGGTGACCATCGTGCTGCGGTCCCAGCCGTGCTGGGCGTCCAGGGGCATCTGCTCGATGATCCGCAGCTGGTAGTCGTGCTCGACGGCGAAACGGAGCAGGGCCGGCGCCTCGTCCTCGTTGACGCCGCGCATCAACACAGAATTGATCTTCACGGGGCTGAGCCCGGCGGCGGCGGCCCCGGCGAGCCCGGCCAGCACCGCGTCCAGCCGGGGGCGGCGGGTGAGCTGGGTGAACCGGCCCGGGTCCAGGGTGTCCAGCGAGACGTTCACCCGGTCGAGGCCGGCCGTACGCAACGCCGGGGCGAGCCGGTCCAGGCCGATGCCGTTGGTGGTCAGGGAGATCCGTGGGCGGGGATCCAGCGCGGCGACCGCCGCCACGATGCCGACCAGCCCGGGCCGGATCAGCGGCTCGCCGCCGGTGAACCGCACCTCGGTCACGCCGAGCCGCTCGACGGCCACCCGGACCAGCCGGACGATCTCCTCGTCGCTGAGCAGCTCGGGGCCGGCCAGCCAGGGCAGCCCCTCGGCCGGCATGCAGTACGTGCACCGGAGGTTGCACTTGTCGGTGAGGGACACGCGCAGGTCCCGAGCGACCCGGCCGTACCGGTCGACGAGGACGCCGTCGGTCCGCGGGGCGACGCTCACCTGTCGACCGTAGCGCGCTCGGGCCGGCCCAGGGCGGCGCGGGCGTTCTGGATGACCGCATCGCGGTATCCGCTGCCGAACAGGGCGGTGTGCACGAGCAGCAGGTGCAGTTGGTGCAGGGGCACCCGTTCGCGCCAGCCGTCGGGGAGCGGCCAGCTCTCCCGGTAGGCGGCAAGGACGCGGTCGAGGTGCGGGACACCGCCGAAGAGAGCCAGCTGGGCGAGATCCGTCTCCCGGTGCCCGCCGTGCGCCGCCGGGTCGACCAGCCAGGCCCGGTCGTCGGCGCCCCAGAGCACGTTGCCCGGCCACAGGTCGCCGTGGACGCGGGCCGGCGGCTCGTCCCCGCCGAACTCGGCGATCCGGTCGATCACCTGCTCGACCAGCGCGGCGTCGTCGCCGCTCAACGCGCCGCCGTCGACAGAGCGCCGCAGGTAGGGAGCGAGCCGTCGCTCGGCGAACCACGTCGACCAGGGGCCGTCGTCGGGGGTGTTGTCCTGTGGGAGCGCCCCGATGAAACCGGGCCAGGCCGCTCCGAAGGTCGGTGCGCCGGCCCGGTGCAGGCCGGCCAGCTCCCGACCGAGGCGCTCGGCCGCCTCCGGCGTCGGCTCGCCGGGCTCCACCCAGTCGAGCGCCAGCAGGTCGGGCAACGCCACGATCACCTCGGGTACGGGGATCGTGCCGGCCTCCCGCAGCCAGCGCAACCCGGCCGCCTCGGCGGCGAAGAAGCCCTCCGGCACCGGCCGGCCGGCCCGCTCGGGCCAGGACTTGGCGAAGACCGAGTGGCCGTCGTCCAGGGTGAGCCGGGCGGCGGCGCAGATGTCCCCACCGGCGACCGGCGTCTCCCGAATCCGCTGGTGGGTTAGGAACGTCGGCAGGTGTGCCGGGTGCGCGCGCAGGTACGCCAGGTCCATCAGCGCACGGTAACCGCTCCCCACGACACATCGGTGCCGCCCGAACACATCCGGCCGGTCAGGGGCGGAACCGGCCGGATCCCAGCACTCGTGGATGCGCGTTGAGCAGGGACAACACGGTGGGTGACTGTGGATAAGCCGCGTGTCGTCCACAGGGGCGGCGGAGCCGGGCGAGCCGGTCGCAGGCTCCCGACATGACCTCGACCGAACACCCCCGCCTCGCCGTCCGCTCACCCGCCGACATGCTCGCCGCCGTGCCGTACCTGCTCGGCTTCCACCCCGCCGACAGCGTGGTCGCCGTGGCGCTGCGCGGGCGGCGGATCATCTTCGCCGCCCGCGCCGACCTGCCCGATCCGTCGGCCGACCCGGTCGAGCCGGCCCGGCACCTGGCCCGGGTGATCCACCGGCAGGGCGCGGAGGCCGCGACCGTGATCGGCTACGGGCCACCCGACCGGGTGACGCCCAGCGTCGACGCGGTACGCGCCGCCCTGACCGGGGCCGGGCTGGACGTGCTGGACGCGTTGCGGGTGACCGACGGCCGTTGGTGGTCCTACCTCTGCGCCGAGGCCGACTGCTGCCCACCCGAGGGCCGGCGCTACGACCCGGCGGCCAGCCAGGTGACCGCCACGGCGGTCTTCGCCGGCCAGGTCGCGCTCCCCGACCGGGCCGCTCTCGTGGCTCAGGTGTCGCCGGTGGACGGCCCGTCCCGGGCCGTGCTGCGCGCGGCGGCCGTGCGGGCCGAGCAGCGCATGACCGAGCTGGTCGGGCAGGCGCCCGCGAGCGACCTGCTCGGGGGCCGGGCGCTGCGCTCCGCCGGAGTGGCGGCCGTCCGTGCGGCGCAACGACGGCAACGGCACGGCGAGCGGCTCGACGACGACGAGGTGGCCTGGCTGAGCCTCCTGCTGACCCACCTGCCGATCCGCGACCACGCCTGGGAGCGCACCGACGGTCGCGACGGGGACATCGCCCTCTGGACCGACGTGTTCCGCCGCGCCGAACCGGAGCTGATCGCCGCACCCGGCGCGCTGCTGGCGTTCGCCGCCTGGCGGGCGGGGCAGGGGGCGCTGGCGGCGGTCGCGCTGGAGCGCACGCTGGGCCTGCATCCCGCCTACTCGCTGGCCCTGCTCCTGGACGACCTGCTCCGGCGTGGCGTTCCCCCGTCCGACCTGGACGGCTGGCCGTCGGTCGGCATGCCCGGCGTGGTCCGTCCCCGCAGGCGACGCCGACGTGGCCGTTGAGCGGCCCCGGGGCCTCCGCCGAACGATGTACGCGCTTCTCCCGTTCACGACCGAGGCGGTCGGGCAGCCGCCCCCGAACAATGAGTTGGTGTTCGCTCTCCACACGGGTACGAGATGACCGCCGGGTTGCTGCTGTCGCTGGCCGGGCTGGCGCTCGTCGACAGCACCAGCATCGGCACGCTCTTCATCCCGGTCTGGCTGCTGCTCGCGCCCGGCCCGGTCAGTGTCCGGCGGATCCTCACCTATCTCGGCACGATCGCCGTGTTCTACCTCGCGGTCGGGCTGCTGCTCGTCTGGGGTGGCAGCCGCCTTGCGGCCACGCTCGGCGGGGCACTGGACAACCGCACCGTGCTCTGGGCGCAACTCGTCCTGGGCGTCGCGCTCCTCCTGCTCAGCTTCCGCTACGACGGTCGGCGGCGCCCTCGCGGCGGCGGCGTGCTGCGGTGGCGGGACCGGGCCACCGCCGGCGACTCCTCGGCGCGCTGGCTGGTCGGGCTGGCGCTGCTCGCCGCGCTGGCCGAGGTGGCGACCATGCTCCCGTACCTCGGGGCGGTGGGCCTGTTGGCCACCTCGGGGGTCGGCCCGGCGTCCGTGGTGGCGCTGCTCGCCGGCTACTGCGTGGTGATGGTGCTGCCGGCGGTGCTGTTGCTGACGGCCCGGGTGGCCCGCCCGGCGTGGGTCGAGCCGTTGCTGGCCCGACTCAACACCTGGATCATCACGAAGGCGGGCAGCGCCTTCGGCTGGCTTCTCGGCATCGTCGGCTTCCTGATCGCCCGCGACGCGGCGGTACGACTGGACCTGTTCGACCTGTTCAACCGCTGAACTCCGGGCCCGCCGCCTCAGGCCGGCTGCTCGACCGTGATCCGGTGCGGGCCCGCGTAGACGTTCATGGTCCGGCCGCGCAGGAAGCCGACCAGGGTCATCCCCGCCTCGTCGGCCAGCTCGGCGGCGAGGGTGCTCGGCGCGGAGACCGCGGCCAGCAGCGGCAACCCGGCCATCCACGCCTTCTGGGTCAGCTCGAAGCTGGCCCGGCCGGAGACGAGCAGCAGGTGCCCGGCCAACGGCAGCCGGCGTTCGCGCACCGCCCAACCGATCACCTTGTCCACGGCGTTGTGCCGGCCCACGTCCTCCCGGAGCACCACCAGCTCGCCGGCGGGCGTGAACAGCCCCGCCGCGTGCAGCCCGCCGGTCCGGTCGAAGCCCCGCTGGGCGGCGCGCAGCCGGTCGGGCAGCTCCGCGAGCAGGGCGGCCGGCACGGTGAGCGGGTCCGCCGCGACCGGGAACAGCGAGCGGGTGCGGACGGCGTCGATGCTGGCCTTGCCGCAGACTCCGCAGGAACTGGTCGTGTAGAAGTTCCGGGACGGGTCGGTGGTCGGTTCCGGCACGCCGGGGGAGAGCACCACGTCCACCACGTTGTACGTGTTCGGCGTCTCCGCGCCGGCGCAGAGCTGGGCGGTGTGCACGTCGTCGGTCGACCGGATCAGCCCCTCGGTCAGCAGGAACCCGATGGCCAGGTCCAGGTCGTCCCCGGGGGTGCGCATGGTGACCGCCAGCGGCTGCCGCCGGCCGGGACCGGCCGCGCCCACCCGGATCTCCAGCGGCTCCTCCACCGCGAGGCTGTCCGGCCGGCGGACGGACCCCCGCCCGTCGGCCGCCGCGTCCAGGTCGATGCGGAGTACGCCCCGTCGGTCAGTCGCCCGTCCCATCCCGCCATCCTGCACCCCGTGCCGGTACGCCCGCACGGCCACCGGGCATCGGCTTGCCGCCCGCCGCCCGGATGCCGTACGGCTACCGTGGCCGGATGGGGACGTACGCGGCCGTGGTGCTCGCCGGTGGGGCCGCCCGACGGATGGGCGGGCTGGACAAGCCGGCGCTCCCGGTCGGCGGCCGGCCGATGCGCGACCGGGTGCTGGCTGCCGTCACCGACGCCTCGCCGCGAGTGCTGGTCGGTCCGGCCGACGACGTCCCTGGGGATGTGCGGGTGACCCGGGAGGATCCGCCCGGCGGGGGACCGGTCGCCGCGACCGCGGCCGGGTTGGCGCTGCTCGATCCGGACACGCCCCTCGTCGCGCTGCTCGCCGCCGACCTGCCGCTGCTCACCCGCGCCGCGATCGGCGAGCTGCTGACCCACCTCGATCTTCCCGTCCGCGCCCGCCCCTCCACGCCGGGGAACCCCGCCGGCCCACCCGGCGCCACGCCGCTCGAGCGGGCGCCGGACGGGGCGTGTTTCGTCGACGGGGACGGACGGCGGCAGTCCCTCTGCGGGGTGTGGCGAATCGCCGCGCTGCGGGCCGGCCTGGACCGGCTGGCGGCCGAGCGGGGCGGGAGCCTCGCCGGGGCTCCGGTCCGGGCGCTGCTGGCCGGCCTCGTCGTCCGCGAGGTGCCCTGGTCCGGTGACGGCCCGCCACCGTGGTTCGACTGCGACACTGACGAGGACGTACGCCGGGCAGAGGAGTGGGCGCGATGACGGTGATGGACGACTGGGTCACGGCGGCCTGCACCGAGCTGGACCTCGACCCGGCCCAGGTGCCCGTGCCGGCGGTGCTGGACCTGGCTCGCGACGTCGCCCACCAGGTGCTGCGGCCGGGTGCGCCGGTCACCGCGTACCTGCTCGGGCTGGCGGTGGGCCGGGGCGCCGACCCGGCGGACGCCGCGGCCCGGCTCACCGGCCTCGCGGCCGCCTGGCCCGTCGAGTTGGGCGCCGATCCCGGCGAACCGTCGGCGGTCTGACCGCCCGGCGGCACCACGGCGAGGGCTCCGCGGCGCCCCGAGCAGGACACTTTCGCGGCGGTGGAAGCTGCTGCGGACCGGTGCCGTTCGGTGCGGCTGTCCGATCCCGGTCCGGGCTGGTTGGACCTCCGGGCGGCGTGGGTAGGGTGATCGTGACGGACGGAGGCGATCATGACGGCTGACCACCCCTCGGCGCCGAATGGTGAGCTGCCCGGCGGTACGGCCGAGCCGGCGGAGTCGATCCTGCTCGACGAGCCGAGCACCACCGACCTGCGGGCCAAGGTGACGGAGGCGTGGCGGGAGTTCGCCCGTGCGCTCGCCGTCCGGCTGCGGGAGCTGCCCGTTGGCGCGCACCTCGAGCTGACCCTGGACCCCACCGCCTCCGGCACCGGCGACGCCGTCTACTCGATCAGCGTCGACGTGGACGGCGCGGGCGCGCTGTCCGCCCGTGCGGTCGGCAACGCGGCCCTGCCGCAGGGTTACCGTCTGGATCGTGCCGCGGTGGCGGACATGGTCGCGCTCGGCTGGTCGCCGCCCGGGGTGGTGCCCGGCTCCGGCGGGTTCTTCGGGCTGGACGGTACGACGGCGGAGGCGTCCACGGTCGCCGCGCTGCTCTCCCGGACGCTGCGCGACGTCTACGGCGCACCGCACCCGGCGTTCCTCGTCTACCTGGTGCAGGACGCCGAGGGTGAGGCGCTGACCGTCGAGCCGTTGGGAACCGCGCGCAGCGAGTTCGGCCCGGACGCCGACGTCGAGGCCGACCTGGAGGAGGCGCTGGCCGAGGCCGCCGCCGCGCAGGTCGAGCGGGACGACGTGCTCGACCTGGCGGATCGGGTCCGCACGGTGGTGTCCACGATGTTGAAGTCCGACACCGACCGGTTGCAGATCGACTCGGACGGCGACATCACGATCCGCGCCGGTTCGGCGATGGTCTTCGTCCGGGTGCGGGACAACCCGCCCCTGGTGGACGTCTTCTCCCCGGTGCTCACCGAGGTGGAGCCGACCGAACGGCTCTACGTCAAGCTCTCCGAGCTGACGAACCGGATGCCGATCGGTCGCCTCTACTGTGCCGACGACACCGTCTGGGCGTCCATTCCCGTGTTCGGCCGCAACTTCCAGGCCACGCACCTGATGCTGGCGGTGCAGGTGATGACCGGCCTCGCCGACGAGTTGGACGACCGGCTGCACGGCGAGTTCGGCGGCAAGCGGTTCTTCGGCGAGGGCGACAAGCCGGTCCGTCGGGACGAGTCCGAGCACCGCACCGGCATGTACCTCTGAGCGCGGTTCAGGGGACGTCGAGGAGGGTCTTCCCGACCGTGGCGCGGGCCTCGATGGCGGCGTGCGCGTCGGCGGCGCGTTCCAGCGGGAAGCGCTGGCCGATCAGCGGCCGAAGCCGGCCGGCCGCCGCCTCCGCCAGCGCCTGACCGGTGTACGCCCGCAGCCGCGCGGGCGACACGTCCGGCCGGACCAGCGTGACCTGCCGTGCGGCGGCGGCCTCCGGGGACACCGGTGACCACTCGCCGCTGGCCAACCCGAAGCTGACCATGCGCCCACCCGGCGCCAGCAGCTCGAACGCCGTCTGGGCGACCACTCCGCCGACACCGTCGAACACCACGTCGATCCCGCCGACCGTGTCCCGGATGCGATCGGCCCAGCCGGGCCGGCGGTAGTCGACCGCGAGGTCGGCGCCCAGCCCGGGGAGCAGGTCGACCTTCCGTGGTCCGCCGGCCACGCCGACCACCCGCGCACCCGCCCGGGCGGCGAGCTGCACCAGGAGGCTGCCCACCCCGCCTGCCGCGGCCTCCACGAGGACCCGGTCTCCGGGGCGGACGCCGACGGCCTCGACCAGCATGGTGGCGGTACGCCCGTCGGCCAGCAGCGCCACCGCCGCGTCCAGTGCCAGCCCGGCCGGCACCGGGATCGGCGCGGAGGCGTCCACGACGACGCGTTCGGCGTACCCGCCGGAGCCGCCGGTGGCGCTGACCACCCGTTGCCCGGTCAACGCCGGGTCGACCGCCGACCCGACGGCGGTGATCACCCCGCCGACGCCGTTGCCGGGGATCAGCGGTGGGGTGACCCGGAACGGCCCGGGGCGGCCGGAGCGCTGCTGCGTCTCGACGAAGGTGATGTTCGCGTGCGCGACCTCGATCAGCACCTGGCCGGGGCCCGGCGTCGGATCGGGTGCCGGACCGGGCACCAGCACCTCGGGTCCGCCGACGTCACGCAACCAGACCGCCCGCATGGAATCTCCCTCGGCCACGGTGGGCGTCGTGCCCACACTCCAGGGCCAGTCCACCTGCTCAACCATGGTTGAGGTCAAGGGCGGGTGGGGCCCGGAAACCCCGAGAACCAGGCCCCACCCGCCGGGGAGGGAGGATCATGCTGCGCTGGCCGCCGGCTGGGCCGGGGCCATGGGTGTTCGACGCGGCCCGGGCCGTTCCGGTTCCCACCGGTCCTGCGGAGTCCTGAGCTGCCGGGCGTGCCCGCTCAGCGGGTGGAGGGGCCGACGCCGGGGGACTCGACCAGCCGGGAGAGCACGATGGTGCTGCGGGTGGAGGTCACGAACGACTCGGCGCGCAGCCGCTCCAGCGCCGCCTCCAGGTGGGCGATGTCGGCGGCGCGCAGGTGCACCAGCGCGTCCGCCTCGCCGGAGACGGTGTACGCGCCGACGACCTCCGGGTGCCGCCGGGCGGCCACGCCGATCTGCGCCGGGGTGGTCCGGCCGGCGCAGAACAGCTCGACGAACGCCTCGGTGGTCCAGCCGACGGCCGCCGGATCGACCACGGCGGTGAATCCCCTGATCACGCCGGTGGCGCGCAGACGGTCGACCCGGCGCTTGACCGCTGGGGCGGAGAGTGACACCCGGGTGCCGATGTCGGCGTACGACGCGCGGGCGTCAGCGACGAGCAACGCAATGATCCGCTGGTCTACCGCGTCTATCTGCAACGTTCCGCCTCTGGGAAGCAATGGTTGTGGCTGTTACCAAAGTTCAACGATACCTACTCTTGGTGACCGTGAACCAGCAGCGAGTGCCGCGGAAGCGGACATATCTCATGTGCTCGCCCGAGCACTTCGCGGTCGAGTACGCGATCAACCCGTGGATGGACGTGACCACCCCGGTCGACCGGGATCTGGCCGTCAAGCAGTGGGACGGGCTGCGTGAGGCGCTGGTCCGCCTCGGCCACGAGGTGCATCTGCTGACCCCCGAGCGGGGCCTGCCCGACATGGTCTACGCCGCCAACGGCGGCTTCATGGTGGACGGCAGTGTCTACGGCGCGCGGTTCAAGCACGAGCAGCGGGCCGCTGAGGCCGCCGCGCACCACGCCTTCTACGAGTCGCAGGGCCTGCGCTTCGTCGCACCGAGCGAGACCAACGAGGGTGAGGGCGACTTCGCGTACGTGCCGGAGGCGCACGGCGGGATCATCCTGGCCGGGCACGGCTTCCGGACCGAGGTCCCCGCGCACTCGGAGGCGCAGGAGGTGCTGGGCCGGCCGGTGGTGTCGCTGCGGCTGATCGACCCCCGCTTCTACCACCTGGACGTGGCGCTCGCCGCCATCGACGACGCCAACGTCGTCTACTTTCCCGGCGCGTTCTCGGCGGCCAGCCAGCGGGTGCTCACCCAGCTCTTCCCCGACGCGGTGATCGCCGACGACGAGGACGCGATGGCCTTCGGGCTGAACCTGGTCAGCGACGGCGCCAACGTGGTGCTCAACAGCGAGGCCACCCGGCTGGCCGGGAAGCTCAAGGCCGCCGGCTACACCCCGGTCCCGGTGGAGCTGGCGGAGCTGAAGAAGGGCGGCGGCAGCGTGAAGTGCTGCATCGCCGAGCTGCGGCACTGACTCCGCAACCCCCATGTACGTCAGGGGCCGGCCTCCCGAACGGGAGACCGGCCCCAGACGTCGCTCCGGTGGGTGCTCAGCCGAGCGTGGCAAGCTCGTTGATCAGCACGTTCGACATGACCTGACCGTCGCGCTGCACCTCGCGCAGGTACCACTTCTGCTGCGGCGTGCGCGGCTGGTTGAACTGCCAGATGCCGCGCGGGCTGTCGATCTGACCGATCTTGCCCAGCGCCAGGTTGACCTGCTGCGGGTTGGGTGAGCCGCCGGTCAGCTGGATCGCCTGGTCGAGCACCTGCGCCGCGTCGTACGACGCCATCGCGTAGGTGGTCGGCGTGACCTGGTACTTCTTGCGGTAGGCCGAGGCGAACACGCGGTTGGACGTGTTGTTCAGGTCGGCCGAGTAGTTGAGCGCGGTCTGGATGCCGAGCGCGTCCCTGTCCATGCTCTCCAGCACGGTGCCCTCGGTGAGGAAGCCGGGAGCGTAGACCGGCCCGGAGAACTGGTTGCGCAGCTGCTTGATGAACTCCACGGCGGCCGCGCCGGCGAAGAAGCAGAAGACCGCGGTCGGCTTCTTGGCCAGAGCCTTGGTGATGTCCGCGACGTACGTGCTCTTCCCCGGGTTGGAGGTGGCACTGGTCGTGGTCACCGGGTCGGCGATCCGGGGGTCGCTGGCCCCGAACTCCTCCCGGAAGCCCCGCACGACGTCCGGGCTGCCGACGTTCCCCGGCATGATGATCGCGACGCGACCGTTGGACGGCAGCTGGTCGCGCAGGTAGCGGCCCATCGCCCGGCCGGCCTCGTCCAGCACGTAGGACGTCCGCCAGATGTAGAAGACGCTCTGCAGGCTGCTCGGTGAGGCGTTGGAGCCGATCAGCGGGACCCGGGCCTGCTCCACGATGTCCCGGATGCCGACCATCACCGACGAGTTGACCACACCGGTCAGCGCCAGCACGCCCTGCTTGAGCAGGCCGTCGACGGCCGCCTTGCCGGTCTTGGCGGTGTCGCCCTCGTCGGCGGTCAGCAACTCCACCGGGTGCCCGCCCAGCCGCTGGTCGTGCAGGTCGAGGAAGAGCTGGAAGCCGTTGGTGATGTCGTCGCCGATGCTCTTGAAGCCGCCGGCCTGCGGCGTGATCATGCCGATCTTGATCGGGCCCCGGTCGGCGGTCGACTGGTCGTCGGTGTCGGAGCCGCACGCGGCGGCGAATCCGGTCGTACCGAGCGCCGCCAACAGTTGGAGCGCCCGCCTGCGATTCATCTGCGACACCGAGTTCCTTCCCAAAAGCGTTGCAGGGCAGAACACCGCCCCTCCGGCGTTCTACCTGGTCCGCGACGCTGCGTCAATGGCTAGTGATCATCGTGCAGGGACCGCAACATACCGAGGACCCGGGGCCAGGCCGAAGACTCCGGGTCGATCAGCCCGAAATGCTCGCATCCGGGCAGCTCAACAAGGGAAATATGGGATCCCGCGGTACGAGCCGCCGCGACGAAATCCCGGCTCATCGCCACCGGCACCTGCTGGTCCTCCGAACCGTGCATCACTACTGTCCGTGTCCGTATCGGCACCAATGATCGTGGATCAGCTGCCGCGTACCGGTCCGGTACCTCCTCCGGGCCGCCGCCGAGCAGCGCCGCCACCGCCCCCGAGTCCAGATCCTGCCGGTACGCCGCGCCCAGGTCGGCGACCGGGGCCAGTGCCAGCACACCGCCCACCGTCGCCGGCGCGGTGGCCGCGGCGTACAGGGCCAGGTGGCCGCCGGCGGAGTGACCGACCAGGATCGGCGCGTCCCGGCTGACCCGGCCGGGCAGCGCCTCGTCGACGAGTCGGGGCAACTCGGCGACCCCGGTCAGCACGTCGGTCAGCGTGTTTGGCCAACCGCCGCCCGGCTGGCCGGTACGTCGGTACTCCAGCTGCGCGACCGGGTAGCCGGCCGCGGCGAGCGCGGCGGCCAACGGACCGGTGTGCCGCCGGTCGTACTCGGCCCGCCAGAAGCCCCCATGCACCACGACGACCAGCGGTCGCGCGGACCCGGAGCCGGCCGGTAGCCGCAGGTCGGCCACCTGGTCGGGGTGGTCGCCGTACGCCACGGTCCGGTCGGGAGCCGGGGCGGGCCGGGTCAGCACAGCGCGCGGGTCGGCAGGCATGGCGCGACGGTAGCGCGCCCCGCCCGGGTGGTTCGGGCCCGGTAGTCGGTCCCGGCGGGCATGGGTCGCGCCCGCTGGGTAAAGATGGACCCCATGACCGAAGCGCGCTCCTCTGGACAAGACGACGAGCCCGGCCGCGACGACTCCGGCCACTCCGGCACCGTGGTGGTGGTCGGCCCGGACGGCCGGCCGATTGGCACGATGCAGACCGAGGAGGGGCAGGGCGAGGACCCGACCCGCCTGGTCGAACAGCCGGCCAAGGTCATGCGGATCGGCAGCATGATCAAGCAGTTGCTGGAGGAGGTCAAGGCGGCCCCGCTCGACGACGCCAGCCGCAACCGGATGCGCGAGATCCACGCGCGGTCCATCGTCGAGCTGAAGGAGGGCCTCGCTCCCGAGCTGCGCGACGAGCTGGAACGGATCTCGCTGCCGTTCGCCGAGGACAAGGCTCCGAGCGAGAGCGAGCTGCGGATCGCGCACGCCCAGCTCGTCGGCTGGCTGGAGGGCCTGTTCCACGGCATCCAGGCGGCCCTGGTGGCTCAGCAGATGGCCGCCCGGGTCCAGCTGGAGCAGATGCGTGGCGGCCGGCAGGCCCTGCCCAGCGGCCCCGGCGGGCTCGTGCCGGGGATGCCGGGCATGGCTCAGCCGGGCGGTGGCGAGGGCCACAACACCGGCCAGTACCTCTGACCGCCGGGCCTCGGCCCGGTCAGCCCACCCCGAAGATCTTCTCCAGGTACGCCGCCACGCCGTCCTCGGTGTTCGCCGCCGTCACCTCGTCGGCGACCGCCAGGACGGCGCGGTGCGCGTTGGCCACCGCCACACCCCGCCCGGCCCAGCTCAGCATCGGCACGTCGTTGGGCATGTCGCCGAAGGCCAGCACGTCCGCCGCCGCCACGCCGAGCCGGTCGCAGTACCAGTCGAGCCCGGCCGCCTTGGTCACCCCGGCCGCGGAGATCTCCACCAGCCCGGAGTTCGACGAGTGCGTCGCCTCGGCCAGTCCGGCCACCGCCGCCGCGACCAGCTCGACGAAGACGTCTGGGTCCTGCTCGCCGGCCCGCACCAGCAGCTTCACCGCCGGAACGGACAGCAGCTCCTCCGGCGTCCGTACCGGGCGGATCGCCTCGTGGTCGGCGTCCCAGCGCAGCGGGTACCGCTCCTCGTGGCGCATCTCCCGGCTGTCCAGGATCTCCACGGCGAAGGCGATGCCGGGCACCTCGGCACGCAGCCGCTCGGCCACCTCGGCCAGGTGCTGCGGGGCGAGCGGGTCGGCGCGCAGCACCTCGTCGCGGACCGGGTCGTAGACCACGGCGCCGTTGGCGCAGACCGCCGGCAGCGGCTCGGCGAGCTGGTCGTACACCATTTTCAGCCAGCGGACCGGACGGCCGGTGACCAGCACGACGGGTGTGCCCTCACCGGAGATCCGGGCGAGCACGCTGGCGGTGCGGGCGCTGACCGTGTGGTCGTCGCGGATCAACGTGCCGTCGATGTCGGTGGCGATGAGCCGGGGTGTCTCTCCCATCACCGGGACAGTAGCCGGTCCAGGTACACCGCCACCCCGTCGTCGTCGTTGCGGAGGGTCACCTCGTCGGCGGCGGCGCGGAGGCTGGGGTGCGCGTTGGCGACCGCCACCCGGGACCAGCCGGCCCACTCGAACATCGGAAGGTCGTTGGGCATGTCACCGAAGACCAGGACATCGGCCGGGTCGACCCCGAGCGTCTGTGCCACCACGGTCAGCCCGGTCGCCTTGTCGACCCCGGGCGGGCAGATCTCGATGAAGCCGAGCCCAGCCTGGGTGAGCGTGGCGACCTGCGGCGGGACGATCCGCCGGGCCACGGCCAGCAGTTCGTCCACGTGGTGGTCGGCGGTCCGGGCGAACGCCTTGATGACGTCGCAGGAGAGGCACTCCGCGCGGCTGCGCGCCTCGAACCTGTCCTGGTAGGGCCAGCTCGCGTGGTAGTCGCCCCAGAGTGGCGCGTCCTGCTCGTCGGACGCCTCGACCATGACGGTCAGCGGCCCGACCTCGGCCTCCAGATCGGCGAGCAACCGCGCCAGCACCTCGCCGGCCAGCCGCTCGTCGCGCAGCACCACCGGGCCGGTCGGGTCGCTCTGGTCGACCACACGCCCGCCGCCGGCCATCACCAGGAAGTCGGCGGCGCGGATGTCGTTGCGGGTCAGCTCGGTCAACCGGGGGCCGCGGCCGGTCGCGCCGACCACCGGAATTCCGGCGGCCCGCACCCGGTCGAGCACCCCGTGGGTGTACGCGGACACGGTGTCGTCGCTGCGAACCAGCGTCCCGTCAAGGTCGGTCGCGATCAGCTTGGGAAGTCCCGGGCGGGTCATCGTTCCTCCTTCGCCCGCCGCCGTCGCAGCCTGCCGTGGGGTACTGGTGCCGAGACCCGGCGTGACGGCGGGCAGCAACCGTACCTCGCGGAACGGGTCGCAACCATGGCTTCCAGGCGAATCGGACGCCAACGCGAGGGGCCTCGCCGGTGTCCCCGATCCGGGTGGCCCGGAGTGCGACCGGAAGCCCCGATCGCGTCTCCAGGCGGCCGGATTCGCGCGGGTC
>NZ_QGKR01000341.1 GCF_003172955.1 Micromonospora acroterricola
ACCCCGCCTCAACCCCTCGACCACGCCCGGGCGGCGGAGGCGGCGGCGCTGGACAGCAGGCGCGAGTTGATCGTGCCGAGGGCGGCGTCGCGGGCGCGTAGCGCCAGCCGGCCCCGGGCCTGGAGCACCGCCGACATTCGCCGGGTCTGCCGGACCACGGTCGCCGCTCGGGGGCGGCGCACCCGGTCGTACGCCTGCACGGCGTCGGGCAGCCGCGCCTCGCGCAGCAGGGAGGCGAGCGTCGCGGCGTCCTCGAAGGCGAGGCAGGCGCCCTGGCCGAGGTGCGGCGGCATGGCGTGCGCCGCGTCGCCGAGCAGCACCACCCCGCCCGGCCCGACGGGGAAGCCGTACGCGCGGGGCAGCGGACGCAGCTCGCGGACCTCCTGCTGGACCAGGTCGACCGGGTCGGTGGCGTCGAGCAGCGCGCCGATCGGCTCCGGCCAGCCGGCGTACCAGCGGCGCAGCAGAGCGAGCTGGGTCTCGGGCGGCTCGGGCCGGGGCGCGCCGGCGGCGGTCGCCACCCAGTAGATGCCGCCGCGGGTGGAGCCGCCCGAGGAGCCGCGCTCGCCCAGGGAGGCGGCCACGAACCGGTAGCCCGCGCCGAGGACCTCACCGGCGAGCGGCTGGCCGGCGGGCAGCCGGGGCGCCCGGTACCAGGGGATGACGGCCCGCCAGGCGGCGCACCCGGAGCTGACCACGCCGGACTCGGGGGCGAGCTGACGGCGGATGCCGCTGTCCGTGCCGTCGGCGGCGACCACCAGGTCGGCCTCGATGGTCTGCCGTCCGTCGCTGACGGCCGGGCGCTCACCCGGTTCGACCCGGACGTGGCGCACGGTCACCCCGGTACGCAGCTCGACCCGCTCACCGAGCCCGGCGATCAACGCGTCGTGCAGGTCTTCGCGGTGCACCACCACCGGCATCCGGTCGGCCGGAATGGGGCGCGGCTGCACCAACCAGTGCCCGTCCGGGCGGCGGACCCCGCCGTCGGGCAACGGGGTGGCGATCGCGGCGAGGCCGGCATCGAGGCCCAGAGCCTGCAACGCGCGGACGCCGTTGGGCCAGAGCACCACGGCGGTCGGCTCGGGACGGACCCGCTCGGCGCGTTCCAGCAGGGTGACCTGCCAGCCGGAGCGGGCCAGCGCGCCGGAGACCGCCAGACCACCCACCCCGGCCCCGACCACCACCGCGCGTCGCATCGGTGCCGCCCCCGCTCAGCTGTCCCGGTCGGCGGGGCGTGCGCCCGCGGCGTCGGCCCGGTCGTCGCGGGGCTCCGCCGTGCCGTCCGCCGGCTCGTCGTCGGCATCGCCGGGTGCCGCACCAACGAGCGGTTCGCCGCCGTCCGGCCGGTCGTCGTCCTCGGTCGCCGGCTCGGGCGGCAGCACGCCGCTGTCCTGCCAGGCCTCGTACTGCTCCTCGCTGACCACCCGGTAGCCCTCCGGCGCGGCGGCCCGCGCCGCGGTCTCCCGCTCGGACAGGTCGACCTGGGACAGGTCGGAGGTGGTGGGCGGGGTCGGCGTGGCCGCCGCGCCCAGCGGGATCAGGTACTCCCGGGGACCGCGGACCCGCACGAAGTAGATCAACGCGCCGAGGAAGACCAGGGCGGCGGTCCACACGTTGAGCCGGACGCCGAGGATCTGGTTGGCCTCGTCGGTGCGCATCAGCTCGATCCAGAACCGACCGACGGTGTAGCCCATGACGTACAGCGCGAACGCCCGGCCCCGGCCCAGCTTCAACCGCCGGTCGAGGATGAGGACCAGAGCGACCACGCCGAGGTTCCACAGTGCCTCGTAGAGGAAGGTCGGCTGGTAGAGGCCCGGTTCGAGGATCGGTTGGCCGGCGTCGTCGCGCAGCGCGTGCCCCGGGTTGTCCGGGTCCATCCGGTGGATCTCCAGGCCCCACGGCAGGGTCGTCCGGCCGCCGAACAGCTCGTTGTTGAACCAGTTGCCGACTCGGCCGACCGCCTGGGCCAGCGGCAGCCCGGGGGCCAGCGCGTCGGCCACCACGCTGAACGGGATGCCGAGCTGCCGGGCCGCGATCCAGGCGCCGACAGCGCCACCGGCGACCGCGCCCCAGATGCCGAGCCCGCCCTCCCAGATGGCGAACGCCTTCATCGGGTCACCGCCGGCGCCGAAGTACTTCTCCGGCGAGGTGATCACGTGGTAGATCCGGGCGCCGATGATGCCCGCCGGCACGGCCCACACGGCGATGTCGAGCACCGCGCCGGGCGCGACGCCGCGCTGACGCAGTCGGCGCTCGGTCACCCAGCAGGCCAGGACGATGCCGAGGATGATGCACAGCGCGTACGCCCGGATCGGCACCGGCCCGAGCTGCCAGACCGCGGTGCTGGGACTGGGCAGGGCCGCCTGGGGGGACAGCGAGGCGAGGGTCACGGGTGCACACGCTACCGCTGCACACCCCCGACGCGGCACCCCGGGCCGCTCCGCAGGCATCCCGGTGACTTCTGGTTTGCACCGCCGTAGGCTCTTTGTCCATGAGCGCGCTCACCTGGGCGGTCGCCGCGGTCGTCACCGACGACACCGGCCGGGTGCTGCTCTGCCGGCAGGGCCGAGGCGAACGCCGCTACGCGCTGCCGGGCGGACGACTGCGCCCGGCGGAGAGTCCGGTCCGTGCCGCGCTGCGGGACATCCGCGCGGAGACCGGCTGGGAGATCGAGCTGGTGGACCTGGTCGGCGTCTACCACCTGACCGGCCCCGCGGCGACCACTCCGGCCGGGCGCGCCGGGCCACTGCCGGACGTCCTCGTGCACGTGTTCCGGGCCCGCGCGGCCGAGGCCCGACCGACCGCCGACCCGCCCCCGGGCTGCCGGCTGTCCTGGCACGCTCCCGGCCAGCTGCCCGAGGCGGTCACCCCGCTCACCCGGGCGGCGGTCACCGACGCGGCCGCCGGGCGCTCCGGCGTGCTGCGCGACGCCCGGTGGGCGCCTGACAGCGTCAAGCCCGCACCGCCTCCGGTCGGTGGGCAACCCGGCGAAGACTGCCAGCGAGAGACCAGCCACGACGGACGGCCAGCGCCTGGCGACGATGGCCAACGAGGGCCCGGCCACGACGGGCGGTCGGAACTGGGGCAGCCACCGGAGCAACGTGGCGAACCAGCGACGGACCCGTCACTCCAGCCCTGACCCGTCAGCTCTGGCCCGTCACTCCAGCCCTAACGCGTCACTCCAGCCCTGGCGCGTCACGGAACCGGCCGACGGGCTGGCCCTGGACCAGCGAGGCCTCACATTAGGGGCTACGACGGGCGAGCCCTGGACCAACGGTTTTGGACCGTCCCCGGATTCGGCGGGCGCGGCGGGGCCGGCGGGCACCAGCAGGGCGGCATCGCCGCTCCCACCGCCGACGAGAGATCAACGGCGGCCGCCGGGCATCGCCTCATCGAGCGTGATACCTGTGAGTCATAAATATGCCTCACAGGTATCAGCCGCACAGCAGACAGATGCCCGGCGTAGCGCCACGCCCGACCGCCGAGCCGCGCACCCAACGCGACCGGCCGCTTGCGCCACCGTCGACCCGTCGGTGGGCCAACGGACCCGCTGGCGGACCGACCGACCGGCGGACCGACCGGCGGACCGACCGGCAGACCAACCCACCGGCAGACCGAGCCACCGGCAGACCGACCGGCGAACGGACGGACCGACGGGCGATCGGCGACCGGCGACCGGCGACCGGCGCGATCGGGCAGCGGTCGGACCGCGCGCCGGGCAGGGTGGGAGACCGCCGAAGGGCAGGCGGCGCGGCTGCCGCAGTGGTCAGCGGGTCGGCGTGCGGACGCCCTCGGCGAGTTCCGCGCTGAGGGTTCGCAGGGCGGCCAGCCCGTCGGCCTCGGAGGGCGCGTCGAGCAGGCAGCGGACCAGGGCGCTGCCGACGATGACCCCGTCGGCGTACCCGGCGACGGTGCTGGCCTGCGCACCCGTGCCCACACCCAGACCGACACCGACCGGCAGGTCGGTGAACTCGCGGACCCGGGAGACCAGCGTCGGCGCGGCGTCGGACGTACGCGAGCGGGCTCCGGTCACGCCCATCACGGCGGTGGCGTAGACGAACCCCCGGCAGTGCTCCACCGTCATCGCCACTCGCGCGTCAGTGGATGACGGCGAGACCAGGAAGGTCCGGTCCAGCCCGTGCGCGTCGGAGGCGGCCAGCCACTCGTCCGCCTCGTCGGGGATGAGGTCCGGCGTGATCAGACCGGTCCCGCCGGCGGCGGCGAGATCGCGGGCGAACACGTCAACGCCGTAGCGCTCGATCGGGTTCCAGTAGGTCATGGTGACCACCGGGGCGCCCGTGGCCGCGACCGCCTCGACGATGCGCAGCGTGTCGGCCGTGCGGACGCCGCCGGCCAGCGCGATGTCGCTGGCCTTCTGGATGACCGGCCCGTCCATCACCGGGTCGGAGTACGGGATCTCCACCTCGATGACGTCCACACCGGCCTCGACCATGGCGGTCATCGCCGCGATGCTGCCCTCGACGCTGGGGAACCCGGCCGGCATGCAGCCGACCAGCAGTGCCCGTCCGTCGGCTCGTGCCTTGTCGAAGGCCACCCCGATCCGGCTCATCTCACCGCTCCTTGTCGAGGATGCCGAAGTAGTCGCCGGCGGTGTGCACGTCCTTGTCGCCCCGCCCGGAGAGGTTGACCACGATGGTGGGCTCGCGACCCAGTTCGGCGGCGAGCTTCGGGGCCAGCGTGACGGTGCCGGCGAGCGCGTGGGCGCTCTCGATCGCCGGGATGATCCCCTCGGTGCGGCAGAGCAGCTCGAACGCGGCCATCGCCTCGTCGTCGGTGACCGGCAGGTAGTTGGCTCGGCCGCTGTCGTGCAGCCAGGCGTGCTCCGGCCCGACGCCCGGGTAGTCCAGGCCGGCTGAGATCGAGTGCGACTCCAGCGTCTGCCCGTCCGCGTCCTGCAGCACGTAGGTGCGGGCGCCGTGCAGCACACCGGCGGACCCGCCGGTGATGCTGGCCGCGTGGCGGCTGGTGGTCACACCGTCGCCACCGGCCTCGAAGCCGTAGAGCCGCACGTCCGGGTCGCCCACGAAGGCGTGGAAGATGCCCAGGGCGTTGGAGCCGCCGCCGACGCAGGCCGTGACGGCGTCCGGCAGCCCGCCGGTGAGGTCGAGGCACTGCTGGCGGGCCTCGTCGCCGATGCCGCGCACGAAGTCGCGGACCATCGCCGGGAACGGGTGCGGCCCGGCGGCGGTGCCGATCAGGTAGTGGGTCTCGTCGACGTTGGCCACCCAGTCGCGCATCGCCTCGTTCATCGCGTCCTTGAGGGTGCGCGAGCCGGTGGTGACCGGGACGACGGTGGCGCCGAGCATGCGCATCCGGGCCACGTTGAGCGCCTGCCGCTCGGTGTCGACCTCGCCCATGTAGACCACGCACTCCAGGTCGAACAGGGCGGCTGCGGTCGCGGTGGCCACGCCGTGCTGGCCCGCGCCGGTCTCCGCGATCACCCGGGTCTTGCCCATCCGCTTGGTGAGCAGCGCCTGGCCGAGCACGTTGCGCACCTTGTGCGCCCCGGTGTGGTTGAGGTCCTCGCGCTTGAGCAGCACCCGCGCGCCGACCTTCGCCGAGAACCGGCGGGCCTCGTAGAGCAGCGACGGCGTGCCGGCGTAGTCGCGCAGCAACGCGCCGAACTCCGCCCGGAAGGACTCGTCCGCGATCGCCGTACGCCACGCCCCGTCGAGCTCGTCCAGCGCGGCCACCAGGGCCTCGGGCACGAACCGGCCGCCGAAGCGGCCGAAGTGGCCGGTGGAGTCGGGCTGCGGGCCGGCCACCGGGGCCAGCGCGTCGGCGCTCATCGGAAATCCTCTCGGTGGGGCGTCACACCGGCGCGGGGTCAGCGCACCGGCCGGGGCGTTGCCGGGTGGTTGCCGGCGTTGACCAACTCGGCGACCGCCTCGCGCGGGCTCTTCTGGGTGACCAGGCCCTCGCCGACGAGGACCGCGTCGGCGCCCGCGGAGGCGTACCGGATCAGGTCGTGCGGGCCGCGTACACCAGATTCGGCGATCTTGACGACGCTGCTGGGCAGGCCCGGCGCGATCCGCTCGAACACCGACCGGTCGACCTCCAGGGTACGCAGGTCACGGGCGTTGACCCCGATCACCTGCGCGCCGGCCTCGAGGGCCCGGTCGGCCTCCTCCTCGTCGTGCACCTCGACGAGCGCCGTCATGCCCAGCGACTCGATCCGCTCCAGCAGGCCCATCAGGACGTTCTGCTCGAGCGCGGCGACGATCAGCAGGACCAGGTCGGCGCCGTGCGCGCGCGCCTCGTGCACCTGGTAGCTGGAGACCACGAAGTCCTTGCGCAGCACCGGCACGGTGACCGCGGCCCGGACGGCGGCCAGGTCGTCGAGCGAGCCGCCGAACCAGCGCCCCTCGGTGAGCACGCTGATCGCCCGTGCCCCGCCGGAGGCGTAGTCGACGGCCAGGTCGGCCGGATCGGCGATCTCGGCCAGCCGGCCCTTCGACGGCGAGGAACGCTTCACCTCGGCGATCACGGCCACGCCGGGCTTGCGCAGCGCCGCATACGCGTCCAGCGGCGGCGGCGCCGCCGCTGCCAGTTCACGGATCCGCTCCAGCGGAACCTGTTCCTGGCGTCGGGCGACGTCCTCACGCACGCCGGCCAGGATCTCGTCGAGCACGCTTACGGACGCCGCCGGACCGGCCTCGTCCCCCTCCGCGTGCGCATGCTCAGCAGTCACCGTCGGACTCCCCTCTCCGGGTGTCATGGGCCGATGCTAGGGGCAGGCGACCGACGCCGGGAGCCGGGGGTATGGCGCTGCTCACGAAAAGGCCTGCGGCATAATGGCCGACTTGCCGTGAAGAGGATGTCACGCAGCGCCACCTCCGGCATCGACGGACGTCGTACGGCGAGAGCCCGGCGGCCCCGGTCGACGCGGGCCGATCCACCGATCATGCCACCCACCGGACACCGACGCTCAACGGGAACGACGATTGTCGATGCTGTGAGCAAGCTCAAGGCCGAACGGCCGGTGCCTGGTCGCGGCCGTGGCGGGACAGTTGACCGGGCGGTCACCCCGGCGAAACGTCAGCCGGTCAGCATCGTCCTCGGGCAGACTCGATGGCGCGCCTGCCCGACCGTCGCCAACTCCTCGTGCGAGGTGACCATGAGCATGTCCGAGCCGACCCCGCCCATCGGGCTGACCACCATTTCGCGGACCGTGGCGTCGCTCGCCGTCGGCGTGGTGCACACGCTGGAGCGGGCCATGGTCGGCGAGGGGCGGATGCGGACCGCCCGCGGCAACGCCTGGGAGGCGGTCTGCGCCGACCGGGCCCGCGCTGACCGGCGCGCCGAGCTGGACCGCCTGGTGGCCGAGCTGAGCGCCGCCCGTGCCGCCGCCCGCCGCCAGCAGCGGGAGCGTCAGCCGGTCGGCTGACGCCCGTCGACCGCCCAGCGATCGGGTCAGCCGGCTGTCGGATCCTCACCCCGGTCCAGCGCGTCCCACGCCTCAGTGGTCCGCCGCCCGGCCATCGGTCCGGCCGGCCGGGCCGGCTCAGCCGCAGCCGGCGCGCTCTGCGCAGCGGTCCGCGTCGGTCGCTCGTACCGGGCGCCCATCGCCGGCCAGCCGCCGCCACGCCACGCGGTCCACCCGCCACCGGCCGCCGCCAGCAGGCCGCCGAGCAGGCAGAGCGCCGGCCACTGCCGGCTCACCGCACCGTCGAGGTCGGCGACCAGCCCGTACCCGCCACCGGCGGCCACGGCCAGACCCAACACTCCGAGCAGTACGCCCAGCAGCCGCCGCAGCCGGCCGCGGGTGGCCAGCACCGCGCCGCCGCCGGCCAGCGTCACCAGTGCCAACGCCGGCAGCCAGGGCAGCAGGCCGGCACCGCTGCGGGCGTCCCGCACCGGCGGCAGCGGCGCCGGGCGCACGGTCAGCTCGACCGACCAGCTCCGGGTCGCCGCCCAGAACGCCAGGCCCGCGCCGGCCAGGCAGAGCAGCACGGCGTACGTCAACTGACGCCGGCCCGCCGCGGGCCGCTCCCCGTCGCTCATCGGGCCGGCCGCAACGTCTCGGCGGCCGCGATCGCGGCCAGCACGGCGGCGGCCTTGTTGCGGGTCTCCTGGTCCTCGGCGGCCGGGTCGGAGTCGGCCACGACCCCCGCGCCGGCCTGGACGTAGGCACGGCCGTCACGGATCAACGCGGTCCGGATGGCGATCGCCATGTCCAGGTCCCCGCCGAAGCCGAAGTAGCCGACCGTGCCGCCGTAGAGGCCGCGGCGGACCGGCTCCAGCTCCTCGATGATCTCCATGGCCCGCACCTTCGGGGCGCCCGAGAGCGTGCCGGCGGGGAACGTCGCGGCGAGCGCGTCGAAGGCGGTGCGATCGTCACGCAGCGTGCCGGTGACGGTGGAGACGATGTGCATCACGTGGCTGTACCGCTCGATGGTCGCGAACTCCGGCACCTCCACGCTGCCCGGCTGGCAGACCCGGCCCAGGTCGTTGCGGCCCAGGTCGACCAGCATCACGTGCTCGGCGCGTTCCTTCGGGTCGGCGAGCAGCTCGGCGGCGAGCGCGGCGTCGGCGGTGGCGGTGGCGCCGCGCGGCCGGGTGCCGGCGATCGGGTGCAGCAGTGCCCGGCGCCGCCCGTCCGCGCCGGCGGTGACCTTCAGGTGCGCCTCCGGAGACGAGCCGACGATGTCGAACCCGTCGAAGCGCAGCAGGTACATGTACGGGCTGGGGTTGCTGGTGCGCAGCACCCGGTAGACGTCCAGCGGATCGGCGTGCGTCGACCGCTCGAAGCGCTGGGAGAGCACGATCTGGAAGCACTCGCCGGCCCGGATCGCCTCCTTGGCCGCCTCCACCGCCTTCGGATAGCCCCCGTTGGGCGTACGGCAGAGCACCTCCCCGGCCGGCGGGCGCTCCACGGTGGAGATCATCGGCGGGATTGGCCGGGACAGCGCGGTGGTCATCGCGTCCAGCCGGCCCACCGCGTGGTGGTACGCGGCGGCGACCTGCGGGGCGCGGTCCGGGGCGTCCAGCGGCGGCAGCACCGCGTTGGCGACCAGGATCGCCGAGCCGTCGTAGTGGTCGAGCACCACCAGGTCGGTGGCGAGCATCATGCCCAGCTCCGGCACGCCCAGGTCGTCCTCGGTCAGCTCGGGCAGCCGCTCGAAGCGGCGGACGAGGTCGTAGCCGAGGTAGCCGACCATGCCCCCGGTCAGCGGCGGGAGCCCGCTGGACGGGTCACCGAGGGGCCCGGCCAGCGCCGCGACGGTCTCGCGCAGCACCCGCACCGGGTCGCCGTCGGTGGGCAGCCCGGCCGGCGGCTGGCCGAGCCAGGTCGCCATGCCGTCCCGCTCGACCAGGGTGGCGCTGCTGCGTACGCCGATGAACGAGTACCGCGACCAGGCCATGCCGGCCGAGCCGACACCCTGCTCGGCGGATTCGAGCAGGAACGTGCCGGGCCCGCCGGCCAGCTTGCGGTAGACGCCGACGGGGGTCTCCGCGTCGGCCAGCAGCCGCCGGGTGACCGGGACCACCCGCCAGTGCGCGGCCAGCTCGGTGAAGGTGGCCGGGTCGGGGCTCACCGCGCCGTCGGTCACGGGCGGGCCTCCCTTTCGGTCCCGGTGACGGGCAGCTCGGTGAAGAAGCACGTCCGGTGTCCGGTGTGGCAGGCGGCGCCGACCTGTTCCACGCTGACCAGCAGCGCGTCCCCGTCGCAGTCCAGGGCGACCGAGCGGACGTACTGGTGGTGCCCGGAGGTGGCGCCCTTGACCCAGTACTCGCGCCGGCTGCGCGACCAGTAGGTGGCCCGGCCGGTGGTGAGGGTGCGGTGCAGCGCCTCGTCGTCCATCCAGGCGACCATGAGCACCTCGCCGGAGTCGTGCGCGCGGACCACGGCGGCGACCAGGCCGTCGGCGGTGCGGCGCAGTCGGGCCGCGATGGCCGGGTCGAGCCGGGACGGACGGGCCGGCACGGGCGCCGTCGGGCCGGTCAGATCGCTGGGGACGCCGGTCACCGGCGCGTCAGGTACGGGCACAGTGACCCATTGTCCCGCACGCGGCGCGGGCACCGGCGACGGCTCCCGCCGAGGGCGCGGCGGGCGGCCGGCGGGCCGGGCCAGCTGCGCCACGTAGCGGTCCAGCCGGCCGTCGACCAGGGCGTCGGCCAGGTCCGTGCCGGCTGCTTCGGCGATCTCCTCGGCGTACGGGCGGATCAGCGGCAGCGTCCCGGCGACCAGCCGCACGGCCGCCGCCCAGAGCTGGCCGGTGGCGCCCGGGCGCAGCCCGAGGCAGAGCAGCATGTCCTCCCGGTAGTGCGGGGGCGCGACCGGCAGCTCCAGGGCCGCCGCGAAGGCCGCCCGACGGGAGAACACCCGCACCGACGGGTTGGCCGGGCGCAGCACGGAGGGGCAGAGCCGGGCCAGGTCGGCCACGGCGAGCCGGATCCCGAGGCTGTCGTCGGCAGCCCGGGCGGCGGCCGCCTTGCCCAGCGCGGCGATCATCTCCTCCAGCCGGGGCGGTTCGGCGGGCTGGCAGAGCACGGGCAGGTCGATGCGGCGCCGCCAGTGCGGGTCGGCCCAGAGCAGCCGCGCCGGCGCGGTGACCGGCAACCCGAACGCCCAGTCGGCCGGCTCGCCGAGCCGGTGCACCCAGGAGCGGACGTCCCGGGCGGCCACCGACACGTGGGTGAGGCGACCGGCGGACTCGGCCAGGTACGCCTGTCGGGCGGCGTACGGGGCGCCGCCGCCGACGAGTACGTCGAGGTCGACGTCGCTGTGTGCGGTGGCGGCCCGCCGGGCGTGACTGCCGCGCAGCAGGATGCCGACGACCGGCCGCTCGGCGGCCTGCCGTAACCGCGCGGCCCAGTCCTCGAGAAACCCGCTGTCCGGTAACGGAGCGTGACCCACGGCGCCATCGTGCCGTACGTCCGATCGGCGCGCAATGCCCGTTGGCGGACCTGGTGTCCGGTCCGAAGGCTACTGCCCGTTGTATCGGTGGGTGCAAGAGGCCGGCGCGGCAGCCCCCCGGCGTTGCGTCGTCGCGGATATCTCATCTAGCGTTGAGTTCAACAGCTGATGAGTTTCGCCGGAGGTGCGTGATGGACGATGCGATAGCGGTCCGCGACCTGCTCGTGGACCGGGGCGGGCGACGGGTGCTAAACGGCATCAGCTGCACCGTCCCCCGTGGCGCCGTGACCGGGCTGCTCGGCCCCAGCGGCAGCGGGAAGACCACCTTCATGCGCGCGGTCGTCGGGGTGCAGGTGGTCACCGGCGGGACCGTCACCGTGCTGGGCCAGCCGGCCGGCTCACCCGCCCTGCGGCACAAGGTCGGCTACCTCACCCAGGCGCCGAGCGTCTACGCCGATCTGACGGTGCGGGAGAACGCCCGCTACTTCGCGGCCCTGCACGGACGGGGTCGCGCCGAGGCCGACCAGGCGATCAGCGATGTCGGGTTGGCCCAGGCGGCCACCCAGCTCGTCGGCACCCTCTCCGGCGGCCAGCGCAGCCGGGCGTCCCTGGCGTGCGCCCTGGTCGGCGAACCGGAGCTGGTCATCCTCGACGAACCGACCGTCGGTCAGGACCCGGTGCTGCGGGCCGACCTGTGGGCCCGGTTCCACGCGATGGCCGCCGCCGGCACCACCCTGCTGGTGTCCAGCCACGTGATGGACGAGGCGGCCCGCTGTGACCGGCTGCTGCTGATCCGCGAGGGCCGGCTGATCGCCGACGACAGCCCGGCCGCGATCCGCGCCGCCGCGGGGGTGGACGACCTCGACGAGGCGTTCCTGCGGCTGATCCGGGCCGGCGCGACGTCCGGAGGGAACGCGTCATGAACCCGCGGATCCTGGCGGCCACCACCGGCCGCATCCTGCGCCAGCTCCGGCACGACCGGCGCACCATCGCGCTGCTCGTCGTGGTGCCGTCCGTCCTGCTGACCCTGGTCTACTTCATGTACGCCGACCAGCCCGCCCCGCCCGGCCAACCGTCGGCGTTCGACCGGATCGCGCTGGTGATGCTCGGCATCTTCCCCTTCGTGATCATGTTCCTGGTGACCAGCATCGCGATGCTCCGGGAGCGCACCTCGGGCACCCTGGAGCGGCTGCTCACCACCCCGCTGGGCAAGCTCGACCTGCTCTTCGGCTACGGCATCGCGTTCGGGCTGGCCGCCGCCGTGCAGGCCGCGGTCGCCGCCGGGGTGGCGTACTGGATCTTCGATCTGGACACCGCCGGCAACAGTGGGCTGGTCATCGGGATCGCGGTGGTCGACGCGGTGCTCGGCGTCGCCCTCGGGCTGTTCTGCAGCGCCTTCGCCCGCACCGAGTTCCAGGCAGTACAGTTCCTGCCGGTCGTGGTGGTCCCCCAGCTGCTGCTCTGCGGGCTGTTCGTGGCCCGCGACCAGATGGCCGGCTGGCTCCAGGCGCTCAGCGACGCCTTCCCCCTGTCGTACGCCATCGAGGCGTTGCAGGAGGTCGGCGCCAACGCCGAGCCGACCGGCAGGATGTGGCGGGACGTGGTGGTGGTGCTCGGCGCGGTGGTGCTGGCACTGGTGCTCGCGGCGGCCACCCTGCGCCGGCGGAGCGGCTGACCGGCGGGCGAACGAAGGGCGGCGATGGCGCGGCGGACCGGCCGGCGACCCGGCAACCAGGGCACCCGCGAGGCGATCCTCGACGCGGCGCGGGCGGCGTTCGCCGAGCGCGGCTTCGACGCCGCCTCGATCCGCGCCATCGCCGGCACCGCCGGGGTGGACCCGGCGCTGGTGCACCACTACTTCGGCAGCAAGGACCAGCTCTTCCTGGCCGCGATGAACTCGCCGGTCGACCCGGGGGAGGTTCTGCCGAAGGTACTGGCGGGTGGCGCGGACGGCATCGGCGAACGGCTGGTCCGCACGTTCCTCGGCGTCTGGGACTCCCCGGCCGGGAGCGCCGGGGTGGCCCTGCTGCGCTCGGCGGTGAGCAACGACTGGACTGCCCGGCTGCTGCGCGAGTTCATCACCACGCAGGTGCTGCGCCGGGTGCTCGACCAGCTCGACGTCGACCCGGCCGAGCTGCCGCTGCGCGGCTCGCTGATCGCCACCCAGCTGATCGGGTTGGCCATGATGCGGCACGTCGTCCGGCTGGAGCCGGTGGCGTCCGCCGATCCGGAGGCGCTGGTCGCGGCCATCGGCCCGACCGTGCAGCGGTACCTGACCGGGCCGCTGCCGACGTAGGCCGGCGGACGGGCCGTCAGGGCGGCCGGCGGGCGGGTCGCGGTCAGCCCGGTGGGCGGGTCGCGGTCAGCCCGGTGGGCGGGCCTCGGCACGACGGCGCAGTGGCGTGAGCAGCCGGGCCAGGTCGTCCGGGTCGGCCAGTGGGCACGGGAAGGCGAGCCGGACACGCCGCCGGGCGCCGGGGCGGCCGAGGGCGACCACCAGCCCGTAGCGGTCGATGCGCACCACGCGGGGCGGCCCGTCGGGGGCCTGCTCGGTCAGCCCGAGCTGCCGGCGCAGATACTCGGTCACCTGGCCCGCGTCACGCTCGGCGAGGTCGGCCAGCAGCCGCGCCTCGACCGGGTGCACCGGGTCCGGCTCGGCCTCGGCGTACTCCCCCGGGTCGATCCGGCGCACGACGCCGGCCCGCTCCCAGCGGACCTCGACCACCTCGAAGCGGAACAGCCGGAACCGGACACCCAGGTCGAGCAGGTCCCCGGTCGGCTCCACCGCGGCGAAGTCGATCGCCGCGTCGCGGGCCTCGGCGCCGTGCAGCTCGGCCGCCCAGCCGGACACCCACGCCCGGCCCAACCCGGGGGCGCCGGCCGCGGGTGGCAGGTCGAGCACGTCCAGCACCACGGCCGTGTCGCTGCCTCCGGCGCCCGGCCGCAACGCGGCGGCGAGGTGGCTGGCCACCGGCACCAGCAGCAGCACCCGGCCGTCCGGGTCGGTCACGTGCCGGGCGTGGTGCGGGCCCGGCCGGTGGGCCAGGTGGACGAGACCGGGCAGCCGGCCGGCGACGAGGGTACGAACGATCTCGGCGGGACTGGGCCGCATGGGCGCGACCTCCTTCAGAGGTTAGGCTTACCTAACCCGGAGCGTAGAGCACCCGATCAACGGCGTCCAGCCATCCCGGCGCAGGTGGACGCCGATCCGTTACCGGGTCTGCTCCAGCCAGGAGGCGTAGAGAAGGCCGTAGACCGAGTCGGCGTCACGGACCAGCTCGTCGTGCGGGCCGCGCTGCACGACTCGCCCCCGGTCCACCACGATCACCTCGTCGGCGGCCTGCGCCGTGGAGAGCCGGTGCGCGATGGCCAGGGTCGTCCGACCCCGGGTTACCGCGTCCAGCGTGCGTTGCAGGCGCACCTCGGTCGCCGGGTCCACCGCGCTGGTCGCCTCGTCCAGCACCAGCAGGTCCGGGTCGGCCACGTACGCCCGGGCCAGCGCGACCAACTGCCGCTCGCCGACGCTGAGCGCCTCACCGCGCTCGCCCACCGGAGTGTCCAGGCCGGCCGGCAGGCCGTCGAGCCAGTCCCCCAGGCCCAACTCGGTGAACGCGGCGCGGAGCTGCTCGTCGGTCAGATCCGGCCGGGCGAACCGGACATTCTCCCCCACCGTCGCGTCGAAGAGGAACCCGTCCTGCGGGACCATCACCACGCGGGAGCGCAGCGAGTCGAACCGGACCTCCGCCAGCGGCACCCCGGACAGCAGCACCGCGCCCGCCGACGGGTCCATCAGCCGGGTGAGCAGCTTGGCGAAGGTGGTCTTGCCGCTGCCGGTCTCGCCGACCACCGCCACCCGGCTCTTCGCCGGAATCTCCAGGTCGATGTCGTGCAGCACCGGCGGACCCCCCGGGTAGGCGAACCGCACCCCGGCGAACCGGATGTCCAGCGGCCCGCCCGGCAGATCCCGCCCCTGCTCCCCCGGGTCCGCCACGTCCGGGGCGACATCCAGCACGTCGAGCACCCGCCGCCAGCCGGCGATCGCGTTCTGCGCCTCGTTGAGCACCTCCGTGGCGATCTGCACCGGCTGGATGAACAACGTGACCAGGAAGAGGAACGCGGTCAGCTGGCCGATCGACAGCGTGCCGTCCACTCCGAGCGTCACCCCGAGCACGACCACGCCGGCCAGCGCCAACCCGGCGGCCAGCTCGCCGACCGAGCTGCCCACGATGCTGATCCGGATCGCCCGCTGCTGCGCCTGGCGCTGACTGTCGATAGCGTCGTCCAGCCGCCGCGCGGTGCGCCCCGCGATGCCGTACGCCCGGATCACCGGCGCTCCCACCACGCTCTCGCCGATCGCGCCGAGCAGCGCGCCGGTGCGCTGACGCACCGTCGCGTACGCCGACCCGAGGCGCCGTTGCAGCTGCCGGATGATGAACACCGCCGGCAGGAACGCCGCCAGCACCACCAGGGTCAACTGCCAGGAGTACGCCAGCATGACGATCGTGGTGACCACCAGCTGACCGAGGTTGACCAGCAAGATCACCCCGCCCCACTGGAGGAACTGGGTGATCTGGTCGACGTCGCTGGTCACCCGGGAGACCAGCGAGCCCCGCCGCTCCGACTGCTGGTGCAGCATCGACAGGTCGTGCACGTGCCGGAACGCCCGGGTGCGCACGTTGGCCAGCGCCGTCTCGCTGACCGTGAACAGCCGGCGCATCATCAGGTAGCCGCACAGCGTGGTGACCGTGAGGATCGCCGCGGTGATCGCCACCACCGTCCAGACCACGTCCAGGTTCAGGCCGCCGATGATGCCGCGGTCGATGCCCTGCTGCACAGCGACCGGTACGGCCACCCGGCCGACCATGTAGACCAGCGCCAGGCCCAGCGTGCCGGCCAGACCGATCCGCAGCTCCGGCGAGAGCGCCAGCCCCCGGCGCAGGGTCTGCCAGGTCGTCTCCACCCGCTCGTCCCGCTCATCGGTCTTCCCACTCATCGGGCTGGCCTTTCGTTCGCGACTGCGGGGCTCCGCTTCGCTGCACTCCTCGCGCTCACCGGGCTGGCCTTTCGTTCGCGACTGCGGGGCTCCGCTTCGCTGCACTCCTCGCGCTCACCGGTCCACCTCGATCTCCAGGCCCGACGGCAACGGGGCGACCTCGTCCTCGTACGACTGCTCCTGCGTGCGGTCCACGTCCGCCTGCTCATAGGCGGTGACCAGATCGGCGTAGCCGGGCACGGTGGCCAGCAGCTCGCTGTGCGTGCCCCGGGCGATCACCCGCCCCTGCTCCACGTAGATGACCTCGTCGGCCAGCGCGATGGTGGCCCGGCGGTACGCCACCACCAGGATCGACGCGGCCGGCACCCCGGGCTCGCCCGCGGACGCGCGCAGCCCGGCCAGGATCGCCGCCTCCACCCGCGGGTCCACCGCGCTGGTCGCGTCGTCGAGCACCAGCAGTCGAGGTCGACCGGCCAGCGCACGGGCCAGGGTGAGCCGCTGCCGCTGCCCGCCGGAGAGCGAGGTGCCGCGCTCGCCGACCATCGTGTCCAGGCCGTCGGGCAGCGCCGCGACGAAGCCGTCCGCCTCGGCCAGCCGCAGCGCGGCCCAGACGTCCTCGTCGTCGATGCCCGACCGGTCGAGGGCGATGTTGGCGCGGACCGTGTCGTCGAAGACGAACGGCACCTGGGCGACCAGGGCCACCGTGCCGGCCAGCGACGCGGCGGTCAGCTCACGCACGTCGACGCCATCCAGCTCGACGGTGCCGGCGTCCGGGTCGACCAGGCGCACCGCCAGCGAGGCGATGGTCGACTTGCCGGCGCCGGTGGGCCCCACCAGGGCCACCGTCCGCCCGGCCGGCACCGTGAAGCCGACCTCGCCGAGCACCTGCGCGCCCGGCTGGTGGGCCTCGGCCGGAGGGTAGGAGAAGTGCACGTCGGTGAAGGTGAGGGTGGCCGGGCCCCGGGTGGCCGGGTCGAGCACCCGCCGCCCGTACGGCATCTCGCCGGTGGCGTCGAGCACCCGGCGGACGCGGTCCCAGCCGGCGACGCTGCGCGGCAGCTCGGCCAGCACCCAGCCGATGGCCCGCACCGGGAAGGCCAGCACGGTGAAGAGGAAGGCCACGCTGACCAGCTCGGTGACGCTGATCGCGCCCTGCCGCAGGCGGAACGCCCCGACGACCAGAACGGCCAGGGTGCCGAGGCTGGGCAACGTCTCCAGCAGCGGGTCGAAGACGCCGCGCAGCCGGCCGACCGCGATCAGCGCGTCGCGCAGCTCACCGGCGCGGCCGGCGAAGCGGGCGGTCTCCTGCGCCTCGCGGCCCATCGTCTTGACCACGAGCGCGCCGTCGAAGCTCTCGTGGGCGATCCCGCTGACCTCGGCGCGCAGCCGCTGCGCCCGGGCCTGCCGGGGCGCCATGCGGCGTGAGTAGACGACGTTCAGCGCGAACAGCGCGGGGAAGACCGCGAGACCGACCAGCGCCAGCGCCCAGTCGGTGGCGAACAGCGAGACGATCGCGCCGACCAGCATCACCACGGTGCCGACCGCGAAGGGCAGCGGCGCGATCGGGTACCAGGCCGCCTCGACGTCCGAGTTGGCGTTGGAGAGCAGCGTGCCGGTGGCGTTGCGGTGGTGCCAGGACAGCGGCAGCTCCAGGTAGCGTCGGGTGACCCGCCGCCGGTACGCGGCCTGGAGGCGGTACTGCATGTAGCCGGCGCCGAGCCGGCGACCGAAGATGCCCACGACCCGCAGCACGCTGATCCCGAACAGCGCGATCGCGGCCAGCGCCAGGGTGCCGGTGGCCACCTCGCCCCGGGCGATGGCCGGCACCACCACGTCGCCGACGACCCCGCCGACCACGTACGCGCTGACGATGACCATCGAGCCGAACAGCACGCTGCCGACCACCGCCACCGTGAAGATCCTTGGCTGCTCGCGGATCGCCTGCCTGAGGACCCCCAGCCCGCGGCCAAGCACATCCCGACTTGTCCTGCTCGCCACGCTCTCCCCCGCCGTAAGCCACAATTATCTCCCTCATCCTTACCGGTCCGGACCTCCCCCGCCGACTCGGATCGCATATGTCGACCGTCACGTAGCGGGCGGCGACGAGGCGGGCCACGCCCACCCGTGTCCGCCGGGAGCGCGCTGGCAGGCGTCCGGGCCTACGATCGGGCCATGTCGCGGTACGCCCGAGCCGAGCGCGAGGCGCTGGCCGATCTCCTGCTGGCCCTCGGGCCGAACGCGCCGACGATCAACGAGGGCTGGGCGACCCGCGACCTCGCCGCGCACCTGGTGCTGCGGGAGCGCCGCCCGGACGCGGCCGGCGGGATCATGCTGGCCCCGCTGCGCGCGTACGCCGAACGGGTCCGTCGCCACATCGCCGCCCGGCCCTACGGCGAGCTGGTGGAGCAGGTGCGCAGGCCGCCGGTGTGGAGCCCGGTCAGCAACCCGTTGACCGACGAGCTGGCCAACACGCTGGAGTTCTTCATCCACCACGAGGACGTGCGGCGGACCGGGTCCGGGTGGCTGCCACGCGAGCTGCCACGGGGCATGCAGGCCGCGCTCTGGAAGAGGGTCGCTCCGCTGGCCCGGCTGACGCTGCGGCGCTTTCCGGCGGACCTCTACGTGCAGGCGCCCGGGTTCGGCGAGATCTCCGTCGGCCGCGGTGGCGAGCCGTTGCGGGTGGTCGGCGCCCCGGCCGAGTTGGCCCTGTTCCTCTCCGGCCGGCAACGGGTGGCCCGGGTCCAGTTGGACGGCCCGGCGGCGTCCGCGCGGCAGTTGCGCAACGCCAGCCTGGGGATGTGACTCTGCGCGCTCACGCGGTCACAGCTCCTTTGTGGAATGGATCGCTCCCAGCGACACGTGACGATCCCTGCTCCCGTACGCTTCACCGCGCCGTTCCGCGCCGGGGCGGCACGAGTGGGGGCGTACTGTGCGGAGTTTCGCGATCTCGGCGCTGCGGGAGCCCCCGTTTCCCGCGGGGCGCCATGGGGCCACGGATCAGGTGGCGAGCGAGAGCGTCGAGTGGGCGCGCGCGTTCGGGCTGGTCGACTCGAGCCATCGTGTGCACCGGCTGCAACGGGCCGACGCCGCCGGCCTGGCCGGTCGCGCCTGCCCGGACGGGTCGGTGGAGGGGCTGCGGCTGCTCACCGACCTGATCTCCTGGCTCTTCGTCATGGACGACGCCTGCGACGAGGACGGGCTGGGCGCCGACCCGGGCCGGCTGGGGCCGGCGATCAGCACCCTGCTCGACGTGCTGGACCGGTGCGGCGACCCGGACGTCGTACCGCCCGCCGTGGGGCCGCTGGGTGACGCGCTGCACGACCTGTGTCGCCGGACCCGGCTGCACGGCCACCCGACGCTGCTGCTGCGGTTCGTCACCCAGATTCGGGAGTACCTGCTGGCGCTGCTGTGGGAGGCGGCCAACCGGGAGCGTCGGCGGGTGCCCGAGGTGGCGGAGTACATCCAACTGCGCCGGCACATCGGCGGTGTGCACCCCTGCCTCACCCTGACCGACCTGGCGTCGGAGGAGCCGCCCGGGCCGGGTCGGCGCGCCGACCCGGCGCTGGTCACCCTGGATCTGCTGGCGGTGGACCTGGTCTGCTGGTGCAACGACGTCTTCTCCTACGGCAAGGAGAGCCTGGCCGACCCGGACGCGCACAACCTGGTGACGGTGATCGCCCAGGCGAGCGGCGCGGACGAGGCGGGCGCGCTGCGGGCGGCGGCGGACCGGTTCAACGAGGGGCTGGCTACGTACCTGACGGCGGAGGACGCGCTGCTGGCCGACGGGGACGACGCGGTGCGGGCGGCGCTCACCGCCCGACGCAACTGGGTCCGGGCAACCTACGACTGGTCACTGGTGGCCGCCCGGTACGCCTGATCCGCCGTACCGGTTGGTGGGACGGAACGGCCGGACGATCACCGGGGCTAGCCGATGCCCGGTGCCAGGCAATACTCTTCGGTAACCAGCCTGACGTGACGACCGTCACGCCACCACCCCCGAAGGCGGCTACAGCGATGGCTCTCGATGTCCCGTACCGCTCCATCCCGGACATGTTCCTCAAGCGCGTGGCGGCCACCCCCGACCGGCACGCGTTCGCCTCCCCGGCCCCCGACGATTCGGGCCCCGTCTGGCTGACCTGGGCCCAGGTCGGTCAGCGCGCCAAGGCGGTCGCCGCCGGTCTGCACGGCCTGGGCGTCGGCCAGGAGGATCCGGTCGCGATCCTCGCCAACACCCGGCTGGACTGGGTGATCGCCGACCTCGGCATCATGTGCGCGGGCGGCGCGACCACCACCGTCTACCCGACCACCGAGCCGGCGGACGCGACCTACATCATCGCCGACTCGGCCTCGAAGGTGCTCTTTGCGGAGAACCCGGCCCAGGCCGCCAAGATCGCCGGCGCCAACCTGCCCGCGTTGACCCACGTCGTCCTCCTCGACGGCGCCGCCGACGCGTCCGCCGCGATCCCCCAGCTCACTCTCGCCGAGCTGGAGGAGCGGGGCGCCCGCGCGCTGGCCGCCGAGCCGGAGCTGATCGACATGCTGGTGGCGGGCATCGGTCCGGACCACCTGGCCACCCTGATCTACACCTCCGGCACCACCGGCCAGCCCAAGGGCGTCGAGCTGCTGCACGGCGGCTGGTGCTGGGAGGCCGTGGCCCAGGCCGAGGTCGGGCTGCTCCGCGACGACGACCTGCAGTACCTGTGGCTGCCGCTGGCCCACTCGTTCGGCAAGACCCTGCTCTGCGGCGCCATCCACGTCGGCCTGCCCACCTACGTCGACGGGCGGGTGGACAAGCTGGTCGACCTGCTCTCGGTGATCCGGCCGACGCTGATGTGCGGCGCCCCCCGGGTGTTCGAGAAGGTCTACAACAAGGCCGTGACCACTGCGCAGGGCGCCGGCGGCGCGAAGGCGAAGATCTTCGCCTGGGGCGTCCGGGTCGGCAAGGAGAAGGTCGCCCTGGAGCAGGCCGGCAAGCCGGTGCCGGCCGGGCTGAAGCTGCGCTACGGGGTGGCCGAGAAGCTCGTGTTCAGCAAGCTCCAGGCCCGCCTGGGCGGCCGGATGCGGGTGCTGGTCTCCGGCGCCGCTCCGCTCAGCCCGGAGATCGCCACGTTCTTCGCCGCCGCCAACCTGCCGATCTCCGAGGGCTACGGCCTGACCGAGACGAGCGCCGGCAACTTCGTCAACCCGCCCGCCGGGTTGCGGATCGGCACGGTGGGCAGGGCGATGGGTGACCTGGAGTGCCGGATCGACACCGACGGGGAGATCCTGGTCCGCGGCCGGCCGGTGATGCGGGGCTACCACAACCTGCCGGAGGAGACCGCCGCCGCGTTCACCGAGGACGGCTTCTTCCGCACCGGCGACATCGGCAGCCTCGACGAGCAGGGCTACCTGCGGATCACCGACCGCAAGAAGGACCTGGTCAAGACCTCGGGCGGCAAGTACATCGCGCCGTCGCACATCGAGGGGATGTTCAAGGCCATCTGCCCGTACACCTCGCAGGCCGTCGTCGTCGGGCAGGCCCGGAACTTCTGCACGATGCTGGTCACGCTGGACCCGGACGCGATCCGGGGTTGGGTGGCCGGCGGCCCGCTGGAGGGCCGCGACTACTCCGCCATCGTCGCCTCGCCGGAGGCCCAGGCGATGGTCGAGGAGTACGTCGCCCAGCTCAACGCCAAGCTCAACCGCTGGGAGACGATCAAGAAGGTGGCGATCCTGCCGCGCGACCTCACCATCGAGGACGGCGAGATCACCCCGTCGTTGAAGATCAAGCGGCGCGGTGTGGAGAGCAACTTCGCCGCCGAGATCGACAAGATGTACGCCGGCACCCTCGCCGAGCTCTGAGCCGAGCGCCGAGTCGACCGCCGGCGGCCCCGCACCCACCAGGGTTCGGGGCCGCCGGCGTCTCACGGGTGCTCCCCCGGCGAGTGCGTCTGCTCGGCCTCGGCGGCGAGTTGCTCCGGGCCGCCTCGCGCACCCGGCGCAGCGGCGCGTCGACAAGCCTCTGCACCCGCGGCCGCCGCGTCGGACCGTCCGGAGGCGGGCGCGCCGGGCGACGGGCTCAGGCGATGACGGCGGGCTCCCGCCACCGCTGCCGGCCGGTCCGGTCCAGGTCGTAGCGGACCGCGGCGATCCGGCCGACGGCCTCCACCAGGTCGGCGGCGGGCAGGGTGAACGGCAGGCGCAGGAAGCGCTCCAGGGTGCCGTCCAGGCCGAACCGGGGCCCGGGCGCCAGCCGGACACCGACCTCCTCGGCCGCCCGGGCCAGCGCGCTGGAGACCGGGCCGTCCAGCTCCGCCCAGAGCGTGACGCCGCCGCGCGGCACGGTGACCCGCCAGTCCGGCAGCCGGTGCGCCAGCGCGCCGAGCAGCGCGTCGCGCTGGGCGGCGAGCTGGGTGCGGCGGTCCGCGACGATGGCCTTCGCGTCGGCGAGCAGGTGCACGGCGACCAGTTGGTCCAGCACCGGGCTCGCCATGTCGACACCGACCCGGACGGCGGCCAGTCGCTGCACCTGCGGCGCGGACGCGCGGACCCAGCCGATCCGCAGGCCACCCCAGTACGGCTTGCTCATCCCACCGATGCTGATCACCCGGCTGTGCCGGTCGAAGGTGGCCGTCGGCGGGGGCAGCTCGGTGCCGTCCAGCGGCAGGTCCACGAAGGACTCGTCGATGACGAGATCGGTGCCGACGGCGTGGGCGGCGGCCACCACCCGCTCGCGCAGCGAGGCCGGCATCAGGTGCCCGGTCGGGTTCTGGAACTCCGGGATCAGGTAGGCCAGCTTGGGCCGGGTCTGCCGGAGGCTGCCCAGCAGGAGGTCGGACTCCCAGCCGCCGGCGTCGGCGGCCAGGCCGTGCGTGGTGATCCGGGCCCGCCGGCCGGCCAGCGCGGCGAGCGCGTTGGGGTAGGTCGGGGACTCGACCAGCACGCTGCCGCCGGGCGCCAGCGCGAGTCGCAGCACCAGGTCCAGCGCGTGCTGGGTGCCGCTGGTGACCATGATCTGGTCGGCCGAGGTGGGCAGGCCCCGTTCGGTGTACCCGTCGGCCACCGCCTCGCGCAGCTCGATGATGCCGGTCGGGTGGTAGCCGGCCCCGCCCAGGTAGCGGGGCAGGTCCTCGGCGGCGGCGCGGGCGGCCGCCAGCAGCTGCGGCGGGGCGGCCAGCGCGGCGACGCCGAGGTCGATCATCTCCCGGTCGTCCAGCGGCGTCCACAGCCCGGTGCTGGCCACCCGGTGGTTGCCGGGCAGCATGGTCCAGCTGCCGGCGCCCCGCCGGCTGGCCAGGTGCCCGGTCTCGCGCAGCTGCCGGTACGCGGCAGTCACCGTCGTCCGGCTGATCCGCAGCGCCTCGGCCAGCTCCCGTTCCGCCGGCAGGCGGACGCCGAGCGGCAGCCGGCCGTCGGCGAGCAGCCCGCGCACCGCGCCCGCCAGGGCCGCGTAGTCGGGGCTGCGGCGGCGGCCCGGCAGGGCGTGCCACTGCCCGAGCAGACGAGCCAATTGGACGCCCCGCACCTGACCGGTCATGGCCACTCCTCCGATATTGGCTTCTTCCTCGGGGAGGATTGGCACCTAGGGTGGCACGCATGGCACTGATTGGCAATCTGCGGCACCGGCCGGTACGACGGCTGACCCAGCTCTACGCCGGGCTGATCCTCTACGGGGTCAGCATGGCTCTGCTGGTCCGCTCCGACCTGGGCCTCGACCCGTGGGACGTGTTCCACCAGGGGCTGTCCGAACTGACCGGGCTCTCCTTCGGCACGGTCACCATCGCGGTCGGCGCGCTGGTGCTGCTGCTCTGGATCCCGCTGCGGCAGCGCCCCGGTCTCGGCACGGTCAGCAACGTGGTGGTCATCGGCCTGGTCGTGGACGCCACACTGGCCCTGCTGCCGGCGGGCGGCCCGCTCGGCGTACGGATCGCGATGCTGATCACCGGGATCGTCGCCAACGGCGCGGCCACCGGTCTCTACCTCGGCGCCCGCCTGGGCCCCGGTCCGCGCGACGGGCTGATGACCGGCCTCGTGGCCCGCCGGCCCCGCTGGTCGATCCGGCTGGTGCGCACGGTCATCGAGGTCACCGTGCTCGCGCTGGGCTGGCTGCTCGGCGGCACGGTCGGCCTGGGCACCGTGGCGTACGCGCTGGCGATCGGTCCGCTGGCGCAGCTCTTCATCCCGCTGTTCGCGGTGGCCGAGCCGCGCGCCGCCGTACCCGACCCGCCCGCCGCCGGTCCGAACCCGCCGGCCGCCCCGCCGGCGCCGGGGACGGTCGCGCCGGTGGCCCCGGCCGGCTGAGCGTTCACCGACGGTTCACGCACCGGCACGCGGCGGTGTGGACGCGGGCCGGATGGTGGGTGGGTGTTCCCTTCCGCGACGCGCGCCGTCATCATCTCTGCATGGGGGAGAACGGTTGGCGCTGGACCGACGCCTGGATCTTCGTGTCGCTGGTGATCGCGAGCGGGGCGGGGCGGCACCGCCGGTCCGCGACCAGTCGCCGGCCGGAGGGCGTCCGCCTGACCGACGTGCTCTCCACCGCCGACCACCTCAACCACGCGATCCCGCAGCGGCACGAGGTGGAGGCCGCGGTCCGCCGGCTGGTCGGCGCAGGGCTGGTCAGCGTCGCCGACGGCTGGTTCCGAATCACCGCCGAGGGCGAGCAGCTCTGGCGCAGCCGACCGCGCGCCGGTGTGGCGACCATGGTGGACACCGTGCAGGGCGTGCTCAGCCGTGGCCACGCCCCCGGCAGCGCCGAGTGGAACCTGGACGAGGCCGACCACGCGGCGGCCGTCCAGGAGTACGTGGTGCGCTCGATCCCCACGCCCCGACGTTCACCGGAGGAGCACTCCGGGGGGCACTGACCGGGCTCAGCGCACCGGGTGGCCGCTGCGGCGCAGCACGTCCTTGACGTCGGCCACGGTCAGCTCGCCGAAGTGGAAGACGCTGGCGGCGAGCACCGCGTCCGCGCCAGCCCCGATCGCCGGCGGGAAGTGGGCCACCTCGCCGGCCCCGCCACTGGCCACCACCGGCACGTCCACCACCGCGCGCACCGCGCCGATCAGCTCCAGGTCGAAGCCCGCCTTGGTGCCGTCGGCGTCCATCGAGTTGAGCAGGATCTCCCCCGCGCCCAGCTCGGCCCCCCGCCGCGCCCAGTACACGGCGTCGATCCCGGTGCCGCGCCGGCCGCCGTGCGTGGTGACCTCGAAACCGCTGGGCGTGTCGCCGGCCGGGGCTCGGCGCACGTCGAGGGAGAGCACCAGCACCTGCCGGCCGAACCGGTCGGCGATCTCGGCGATCAGCTCGGGCCGGGCGATGGCGGCGGTGTTCACGCCGACCTTGTCCGCGCCGGCGCGCAGCAGGGTGTCCACGTCGGCGACCTGGCGGACGCCGCCGCCGACGGTCAGCGGGATGAACACCGACTCGGCGGTGCGACGCACCACGTCGAGCATGGTGCCCCGGTCGCTGGAGGACGCGGTGACGTCGAGGAAGGTCAGCTCGTCCGCGCCGGCCCGGTCGTAGGCGGCGGCCAGCTCCACCGGATCACCGGCGTCGCGCAGGTCGAGGAAGTTGACCCCCTTGACCACCCGCCCGGCGTCCACGTCCAGACACGGGATCACCCGCACCGCCACCGTCATGCCGCGAGCCTATCCTCCGCGCACGGGGCGGCGACCGACCTGTGAGGCCGGCCACCGCCCCGCATCGAATCGGGACTCACACCCGGACGAGCATCTTGCCCAGGTTGTCGCCGCGCAGGACGCCGAGGAACGCCTCCGGGGCGTTCTCGATGCCGTCCACGATCGTCTCGTCGTAGGAGAGCCGGCCCTCGCGCAGCCAGCCGGCGACGTCGCGGACGAACGCCTCGCGCAGGTTGCCGTGGTCGCCCACCAGGAAGCCGCGCAGGGTGAGCCGCTTGCCGATGACCAGCGCCAGGTTGCGCGGCGCGGCCGGCGCCTCGGTGGCGTTGTACTGCGCGATCATGCCGCAGATGGCGGCCCGGCCGTGCAGGTTCATCGCCGAGATCGCCGCCTCCAGGTGGTCGCCGCCGACGTTGTCGAAGTAGACGTCGACGCCGTCCGGGGCGGCCGCCTTCAGCGACTCGCGTACCGGCCCGTCGTGGTAGTCGAAGGCGGCGTCGAAGCCCAGCGCCCGCAGCCGCTCGACCTTGGCCGGCGAGCCGGCGCTGCCGATCACCCGGCCGGCGCCCTTGAGCTTGGCGATCTGGCCGACCAGGCTGCCGACCGCGCCGGCCGCGGCGGAGACGAAGACGGTCTCGCCGGGCCTCATCGCGGCCACCTCCAGCAGCCCGGCGTACGCGGTCAGCCCGGTCATGCCGAGCACGCTGAGATACGCGCTGACCGGGGCGACGCCCGGGTCGACCCGGCGGGCGGCGGTGGCGCCGAGCAGCGCGTACTCCCGCCAGCCCAGCCCGTGCAGGACGGTGTCGCCGACGGCGATGTCGGCGGCCTCGCTGGCGACCACCTCGCCGATCGCGCCGCCGTCGAGCGGCGCGTCGAGCGCGAACGGCGGCACGTACGACTTGACGTCGTTCATCCGGCCCCGCATGTACGGGTCGACGGACATGTACTGGTTGCGGACCACGATCTGGCCCGGGCCGGGCGTCGGGACGTCGGTCTCGACGAGCCGGAAGTTCTCCTCGGTGGGCCAGCCCTGGGGGCGGCTGGCCAGGTGGATCTCACGGTTGCTGGTCACGGGGTGGTCGTCCTCTCGTCCGCGGTCGGGGCCTGGGTCCTCCGCGACGTCACGCGGCCAGGGACTCGCGGACGGTCAGCGCGACGTCGATGTTGCCGCGGGTGGCGTTCGAGTACGGGCAGACCTGGTGGGCCTGCTCGACGAGCTGCTCGGCGGCCTCGCGGGGCACGGCGGGCAGGTCGACGACGAGCCGCACGGTGAGCCCGAACCCGCCGCTGCCGTTCGGGCCGATGCCCACCTCGGCGGCGACGACCGAGCCGGTCACGTCGGCCTTGGCCCGGCGGGCGACCAGTCGGAGCGCGCCGTGGAAGCAGGCCGCGTAGCCGGCGGCGAAGAGCTGCTCGGGGTTGGCGGCGCCACCGGCGCCACCCATCTCCTTCGGCACGGCCAGGTCGAGCGTGAACGTGCCGTCGGAGGTCTCGACGTGGCCGTCCCGGCCGTCGCCGCTGGCCGTCGCTGACGCGGTGTAGAGCACCTGCATGGTCACTGCTCCTTCTGTCGGTGGATGGTGTCGGTGACCCGGGTGAGGGTGTCGCGCAGCTCGACCAGCTCGGCGATGCCGAGCCCGGTCGCCCGGGCGATCCGCAGCGGGACGTCGTCCACCTGCTGCCGCAGCGCCCGGCCCTGCTCGGTGAGGCCCACCTCGACCCGCCGCTCGTCGCGCGCCGAGCGCTGCCGCACCACCAGGCCCGCCGCCTCCAGCCGCTTGAGCAGCGGGGAGAGCGTGCCGGAGTCCAGTCGCAGCTCGGCGCCGAGCTCGGAGACCGTGGGGGCGTCGTCGGGACGCTCCCAGAGCACCAGCAGCACCAGGTACTGCGGGTAGGTCAGCCCCAACCGGTCGAGGATCGGCCGGTAGACGTCGGTCAGGGCGCGCGACGCGGCGTAGAGCGCGAAGCACACCTGCCGGCGGAGCACCAGGTCATCGGTCACCGTTGAACCGTAGCCCACAATTGAATTGTGCACAACCGATCCGACCGGACTGCGGTCGGGACACGGTCACCGGACGACCAGCGGCACCGCCTCAGCGGTCCGCGAGGTACGCCTCCAGCTCCACCTCGACCAGGTGCTCCGGGTCTAGCAGACCAGCCACCACCACCAGCGTCGCCGCCGGCCGCACCGCGCCGAAGACCGCGTTGTGCGCCCGGCCCACCTCGTCGGCGTGCAGCCGGTCGGTCACGTACATCCTGGTCCGGACCACGTCACCCGGCTGCGCACCCACCTCGGCGAGCGCGGCCAGCCCGATCCGCAGCGCCTGGGCGGTCTGCGCGGCGGCGTCCCCGACGTGCACCACCCGACCGTCCACGGTGGCCGTGCAGCCGGCCGTCCACGCCAGGTCACCGGCCCGGACCACCCGGGAGTAGCCGTACCGCTGCTCCCACGGGCCGCCCGAGCCGAGTCGGGTGGTCGTCACGCCTCGGCCAGCGTCCGCAGCGCCTCGGCCACCGTGAAGGCGCCCGCGTAGAGAGCCTTGCCGGCGATGACGCCCTCCACCCCCGCCGACTCCAGGGTCGCCAGCGCCCGCAGGTCGTCCAGCGTGGACACGCCACCGGAGGCGATCACCGGCCGGTCGGTCCGCGCGCACACCTCGCCCAACAGGTCCAGGTTCGGGCCCCGCATGGTGCCGTCCTTGGTGATGTCCGTGACCACGTAGCGGCTCGCGCCCGCCTTGTCCAACCGCTCCAGCACCTCGTACAGGTCACCGCCGTCCCGCGTCCAGCCGCGCGCGGAGAGGGTACGGCCGCGTACGTCCAGCCCGATCGCCACCCGGTCGCCGTACTCCCCGACCACCCGGTCGCACCACACCGGGTCCTCCAGGGCGGCGGTGCCGATGTTCACCCGGGCCGCACCGGTGCCCAGCGCCGCGCGCAGCGACTCGTCGTCCCGGATGCCACCGGAGAGCTCCACCTTCACGTCGAGCTGGCGCACCACCTCGGCGAGCAGGTGCGCGTTGGTGCCCCGGCCGAACGCGGCGTCCAGGTCGACCAGGTGGATCCACTCGGCGCCGTCGCTCTGCCAGGCCAGCGCCGCGTCCAGCGGGTCGCCGTAGATGCTCTCGCTACCGACGGCGCCCTGCACGAGCCGGACGGCCCGGCCGTCGGCGACGTCCACGGCGGGTAACAGGGTGAGGCTCAACGTCTTCTCCTCGATCAGGTACGGCGGTCCAGGGCGATCACCACGATCGCCGGCAGTACGAGCAGCAACAGCACGATCAGCGCGACACGCAACGCCAGATTGTCGACGAACGTCCAGATCAGGATCAGCGCCGCCCCGGTGAGCAGCACGATCGCGGCCCGCTCGCCCCGGGTGTGCCGGGCCAGCCGGCCCGACCGGCCCCGCCGCAGCTGCGGCGTCAACCGGCGGACCACCGCCCGGCGACGCTGACGGCGCGCCACCCGGCGCTGCCGGACTGCCCGCTCCCGGGCCTGCTCCGCCTCGCGTTCGGCCCGGCGGCGGGCCCGTTCCCGGCTCATCGCCGCCCCCAGCGGGCGGTCGCCGGACGACGCTCAGCCACCGCTGGGCAGCGTGGCAAGCCAGTTGCGCAGCAGCGCGGCACCGGTGTCGGCGGACTTCTCCGGATGGAACTGGGCCGCCGAGAGCGGACCACGCTCCACCGCGGCGACGAAGTCGGTGTCATGGTGGGCCGTCGTCACCGTGGCGCCGGCGGCCGCCAGCGCCGCCGGGTCACCCATGGCGTACGAGTGGACGAAGTAGAACCGGCTCTGCGGCGGCATCCCGGCGAAGAGCACCGACTCCCGGGGCGCGCGGACCGTGTTCCAGCCCATGTGCGGCAACCGGGTGGCGGCCAGCCGGGTCACCCCGCCGGGCAGCAGCCCGAGCCCCTTCGTCACCACGCCGTGCTCGTCGCCGTGCTCGAACAGCACCTGCATGCCCACGCAGATGCCGAGCACCGGCCGGCCGGCGGCCACCCGCTCGGCTATCACCGGGCCGGCGCCGAGCGCCTCGATCCCGGCCATGCACGCCGCGAACGCGCCGACCCCCGGCACCACCAGCCCCTCGGCGTCGGCTGCGGCCGCCAGGTCGTCGGTCACCCGCACGTCCGCGCCGGCGGCGGCCAGCGCCCGCTCCGCCGAGCGCAGGTTGCCCGAGCCGTAGTCGAGCACCACGACGCCGCTCACGAGCCCGACTCCGGGAGCAGCCACAGCACCCCGCCGGCGGTCGCCAACAGGGCCAACAGGGCGGTGGCCACCACCGCGCCCTTCGGCGCGCCCTGCCGGTACAGCGACCAGACCCCGCCCACCAGCACCCCGGCCAGGATCAGCAACAACGTCGGCAGCGCCGCACCCATTAGTGCCACCTGCCATTCGCGACTGCGGGGCTCCGCTGCGCTGCACTCCTCGCGCTCATCAGAGCGCTCCCTTCGTGCTCGGGATCGCGCCCGCCGCCCGCGGGTCGATCGCGGTGGCCTCGCGCAGCGCCCGGGAGACCGCCTTGAACTGCGCCTCCACCACGTGGTGCGCGTCCGGGTGACCGCCCGGCCGGGCCGCCCGCAGCACGTCCACGTGCAGGGTGATCCGGGCCGCCTGGCCGAAGGACTCCCAGATGTGCCGGGTCATGCTCGTCGGGTACACCGGCCCGATGTACGGCGCGAGCGCCGGCTCGTCGTGCACCACGTACGGCCGGCCGGACAGGTCCACCGCGGCCCGGACCAGCACCTCGTCCATCGGGACGGTCGCCGAGCCGTACCGCCGGATGCCGGCCTTGTCGCCCAGCGCCTGGTCGAACGCGGCGCCCAGCGCGAGCGCGGTGTCCTCCATGGTGTGGTGCGCGTCGATCTCCAGGTCGCCCACCGTGCGCACGGTCAGGTCGTAGCCGCCGTGCCGGGCGATCTGGTGCAGCATGTGGTCGTAGAAGCCGACCCCCGTGCTGATCTCGGCCGTGCCGGTGCCGTCGAGGTCGATCTCGACGAGGACCTTGGTCTCCTTGGTGATCCGCTCCACCCGGGCGGTCCGGCTCATCAGAATGTCTCCATCGCAGAAAGGAACGCGTCGGTCTCGGCGGGGGTGCCGGCGGTGACCCGCAGCCAGCCGGGCAGGCCGACGTCGCGGACCAGAACCCCCTGCTCCAGCAGGGCGCGCCAGGCGGTGGCCTGGTCGCCGCCCACCTCGAAGAGCACGAAGTTGGCGTCGCTGTCGGCCACCCGGGACCCGCGCTCGCGCAGCGTCGCCACGATCCGGTCCCGCTGCGCCATGATCGCGCTCACCGTACCGAGCAGGGCGTCGCGGTGGGCCAGCGCCGCGCGGGCCGCGGCCTGGGTCAGCGCGGACAGGTGGTACGGCAGCCGGACCAGCTGCACCGCCTGCACCACCGCCGCGTCGGCGGCCAGGTAGCCCAGCCGCCCGCCGGCGAAGCCGAACGCCTTGCTCATCGTGCGGGTCACCACCAGCCGCGGGTGCCCGGGCAGCACGGCGAGGGCGCTGACCGTGCCGGGCCGGGCGAACTCGGCGTACGCCTCGTCGACCACCACCATGCCGGGCGCCGCGTCGAGCACCGCGGCGACCACCGCCGGGTCCAGGGCCGTGCCGGTGGGGTTGTTCGGCGAGCAGAGAAAGACCACGTCGGGCCGGTGCTCGCGGACCTGGGCGACCGCCTCCTCGGCGGTCAGCCCGAAGTCGACGCCACGCCGCGCCGGCACCCACCGGGTGCCGGTGCCGAGCGCCAGCAGCGGGTGCATCGAGTACGCCGGCACGAAGCCGAGCGCGCTGCGACCCGGACCGCCGAACGCCTGGAGCAGCTGCTGCTGGATCTCGTTGGAGCCGTTGGCCGCCCACACCTGCTCGACGGTGAGCCCGTGCCCGAGGTACCCGGCCAGGTCGGCGCGGAGCGCCACCGCGTCCCGGTCCGGGTAGCGGTTCAGGTCGCGCAGCTCGGCGGCGAGCGCCTTGCCGATCGCCTCCACCACCGGCTCCGGCACCGGGTAGGAGTTCTCGTTGGTGTTCAGCCGCACCGGCACGTCCAGCTGCGGCGCGCCGTACGGCGACAGCCCCCGCAGGTCGTCGCGGATCGGCAGGTCGTCCAGCGTGCTCACGCCGGCCCTCCCGGAAAGCGGGCCCGGACGGCCTGGCCGTGCGCCGGCAGGTCCTCCACGGTGGCGAGGGTGACCACGTGCGGGGCCACCTCGCGCAGCGCGTCCCGCGTGTACTCGATCAGGTGCACGCCCCGCAGGAAGGACTGCACCGACAGGCCGGAGGAGTGCCGGGCACAGCCGCCGGTGGGCAGCACGTGGTTGGAGCCGGCGCAGTAGTCGCCGAGCGACACCGGCGACCAGGCGCCCACGAAGATCGCCCCCGCGTTGCGCACCCGCAGCGCCCACTCCCGGGCGTCGACGGTCTGGATCTCCAGGTGCTCGGCCGCGTACGCGTCGACCACGCGCAGGCCGGCCTCAAGGTCGTCGACCAGGACCACGCCACTCTGCTCGCCGGTCAGCGCGGTGGTGACCCGCTCGGCGTGCTTGGTCGCCGGCACCTGCCGGGCCAGCTCCCGCTCGACCGCCTCGACGAGGGCCACCGACGGGGTGACCAGCACGCTCGCGGCGAGCGGGTCGTGCTCGGCCTGGCTGATCAGGTCGGCGGCCACGTGCGCCGGGTCGGCGCTGTCGTCGGCCAGGATGGCGATCTCGGTCGGCCCCGCCTCGGCGTCGATGCCCACGACGCCGCGCAGCAGCCGCTTGGCGGCGGTCACCCAGATGTTGCCGGGGCCGGTGACCAGGTCGACCGGCTCGCAGCGCGCGTCACCCGCCGGGTCCACCGCCGCGCCGTACGCCAGCATCGCCACCGCCTGGGCGCCGCCCACCGCGTAGACCTCGTCGACGCCGAGCAGCGCGCACGCGGCGAGCACCCGGGCGTCGGGCAGGCCGCCGTTGTCCTTCTGCGGCGGGCTCACCACCACCAGGGAGCGCACGCCGGCCGCCTGGGCCGGCACCACGTTCATGACCACGGTCGACGGGTACATGGCCAGCCCACCGGGCACGTAGAGACCGACCCGGTCGACCGGCAGCCACCGCTCGGTGACCGTGCCGCCGGGCACCACCTGGGTGGTGTGCTCGGTACGCCGCTGGTCGTCGTGCACCCTCCGGGCCCGGGTGATGGACTCCAGCAGCGCCGCACGCACGTCCGGGTCGAGCACCCCCTCGGCCTCGGCGATCGCCTCGACCGGCACGCGCAGCACCTCCGGGGAGACCCCGTCGAACCGTTCACTGGCCTCCCGGATCGCCGGGTACCCATGTTCCCGGACCGCCTCCACGAGCGGCCGGATCCGCTCGACGGCCACCGAGACGTCGAGCTGGGCACGGGGCAGCAGGCGGCGCGGGTCTCCGAGACCATTGCGCAGGTCGATCCGATTCAGCACCCTTGCGAGTCTAGGCGGCCCGGTCGCAGCCCACCCCAGCCGCCCGTACGCCGGGACGGTGAGCCGGGCCACGCCGACGTGGGCGAGATTGGCTAGGCTCGACCCTGTGACCGCACGGCTGCCGGTGTTCCCGCTCGCAACGGTGCTCTTTCCCGGGCTGGTGCTGCCGCTGCACATCTTCGAGGAGCGTTACCGGGCCCTGGTCCGGCACCTGGTCGCCCAGCCCGAGGGCGTCCCGCGCGAGTTCGGGGTGGTGGCCATCCAGGCCGGCTGGGAGGTCGCGCCGGCCGGTCCGGGCGCCCGACAGACGCCCGGCGGCGGCGAGGTCACCCTGCACGAGGTGGGCTGCACCGCCGAGCTGCGCCAGGTGACCGAGTTGGCCGACGGCGGCTTCGACATCGTCACGGTCGGCCGGCGCCGTTTCCGGATCGCCGACGTCGACGAGGACGCCGCGCCCTACCTGACCGCCGACGTCGAGTGGCTGCCCGAGCCGGCAGGTCCGGACGAGGTGGCCGATCTGCTGGCCGCCCGCGTGATCGCGGTGTTCCGGCAGTACCTGGGCCTGATCCGGTCCGACCCGGAGGAGATCTCCGAGCAGCTGCCGGAGGACCCGACCGTGCTCTCCCACCTGGTGGCGGCGACCGCGGCGCTGACCGTCGACGACCGGCAGCGGCTGCTGGCGATCGACGACACGGCCGCCCGGCTCCGGGCGGAGCTGCGGTTGCTCAACCGCGAGGCGGCTCTGCTGCGCCAGGTGCGGGCGGTTCCGGTGCCGCTGTCGGAGCTGGCGTCCCCGCCGACACCCAACTGAGCGCGGCCGGGTCGGGCTCCGGCTCCGGGCGCAGCGACGGCCACCGTGACCAGCCGGCCAGCAAGGTGTACGTGACCGCGGCGCCGAACGCCGGCAGCAGCAGGTTGCCGTGCGGCACGGGCAGCACGCCCAGCAGCCAGTCCACGCCACCGGCCCGCAGGTCGGCGGGTTTGGTGAAGGCCTGGCCGGCCGGGGCGCCGGCCAGCAGTCGGTCGAAGGTGGCCAGGCCGACCCGCCGACCCACCTGCCAGGCCACCGGCGCGGCGGCCAGCGTGCCGAGCACGGCGGCGAGCAGCCCGACGGGGCCGCGCCGCCGGCGCAGCACGAACCACAGGACGAGCGCCGCGAGCACCCCGAAGGCGAGCCCGAGCAGGCTGAACCAGCCGTCCGCGGCGATCGGCTGCTCCGGCTGCGGCTCGGCGTAGATCGCGCCCTCGGCGGTCTTGAGCACCGGGGTGTCGGGCGCGAGCGCGGCCCACAGCAGCCCGAGCGGCGCACCCAGCACGGCGAGCGCGAGTGCGACGCCGACGATCGTCGCCCCGGTCCGGCCCGGCCGGCGCGGTGGGTCGACCGGGCGCGGGCCGGAGTCTCCGTCGACGTCCGGCTGGGTGGCGTCCGGGCGCTGCTCGGTGACCGGGTCGGCCGGTGCCGGGGAAGCGGGCGACTCGTCACCGGACGGCGTGGGCCGGTCGGATTCGGGGCTGTCGGGGTTCACCCGATGATCCTCTCAGCTCGCCGCTCGGGCCGTGCACGGTCATCGGCGCTCCCGCCGGATGACGTGACCGCGCCCGGTCCGGTCACCGGGCGAACGGCTCCACCATGACCGCGGCGGCGCGCAGCCACGCCTGCCGGGTCTCCGGCTGGAGCTGGTGGTACTCGATCGACGACCCGGTCTCGAGCGCAGGGTCGTAGGGCACCACGGCGACGGCGCGGGTACGGGTGGCGAAGTGCCGCTCCAGGTCGTCCTGCAGGGCGGAGCGGCCCGGCGTCGGGCAGGAGATGAGCGTGACGGCGTTGTCGGCCAGCTCCCCCATGCCCACCTCGTGCAGCAGGTCGAGCATCCAGTCGGCGCTGAAGGCCGCGTCCTCCCGGGGCACCGTGGTCACCACCAACTGGTCGGCGGCCTGCATCACGGTGCGCCAGTTGGGGCTCTCCACGTTGTTGCCGGTGTCCACGCAGACCACGTCGTGGGTACGCCGCAGCAGCTCCAGCACCCGCCGGACGGTGAACTGGTCCAGGCGCTGGGCGAAGCGCGGGCTCTCCTCACCTGCCAGCACGTCGTACGAGCCGTCGGAGGCGTGCCGCAGGTAGTCGTCGAGGCGCTCCAGCAGGGGCGCGCCCTCGAGGATCTCGATCTGGGCCAGCTCGGTGATCAGGTGGCGGATGGTCCGGGCGTGCCGGGCGCTGCCGGCGCGCAGCCCGAGGGTGCCGCGCAGCTCGTTGTCGTCCCAGGCCAGCACGCCCCGGCCGCGAACGCTGCCGACGGTGGCCGCGGCGAGCACGGTGGCGGTGGTCTTGTGCACCCCGCCCTTGGGGTTGGCGAAGGCGAACACCCGTGGAGTGCCGAGATCGCGGCGGAGCACCGCGGTGGCGCGCTCCAGCTCCTGGTCGACGGGCTGCGGACGCCACTCGACCCGCGCCGGGAAGCCGCGTTGGGCGATCGCCGAACCGACCGGCGGGGCGGGCGGCGGCGCGACCGCTGGGGCAGGTG
>NZ_QGKR01000236.1 GCF_003172955.1 Micromonospora acroterricola
GTGGTGGGCGGCGGGGTGCCCGTTCCACCGGAGAAGTCGACGTCACTGCACAGGTAGTACGACTGGTCCAGGTGGCTGGCCTGCCAGACGGTGTAGACGATGTGCCGGCCCGTGCGGCCCGCCGCGTTGACCGGGATCTCGATGGAGACGCCGCCGGTCTCCTGCTTCCACTGCGACGCCGGGGTGTTGCCGATCTGGCCGGACAGCACCAGGTCGTCCCAGCCCAGCGTCTCGGTGAGCGGGTTGAAGCCCTGCCGGGTCACGTACACCCGGATGTAGTCGGCGCCGTGACTGGCCTGGTCGAAGAAGCGGACCCGGAAGTTGCTCGACACCGAAGTGGTCTTCCAGGCCCCGACGGTGTCCAGGGCGTTGTAGCGGCCGCTCTGGGTGCGCCCGCCGCTGCACAGCTGGCCGTCGGGGATGGCGCCCTGGTGGTTGCCGGCCACGCCCTCGCGGAACAGGCCGTTCCAGTTCCACATGGCGTTCGGGTCGGCCTGCCAGGCCTGCCAGCACATCGGGTCCTCGGTGGCCATCCGAGGGTTCTGGAAGTCGCTGCCCCAGCGTTGCCAGCAGCCGTAGTTGCGCGAGGCCGGGTCGACGACCGAACCGTGCGCCGAGGCGGGCCGGACCAGCGCGGTGGTCAGGGCGGTGGTGAGCAGGAGCGTGGCGGCCGCCGCGATGGCGAGCAGCCAGAGCACGCGTGGTGATCGGACGAGAGTGGACATGGAGCCCCCGGGGGGATGAGGTCGGACGACGACACCCGGACCGCCGGGAGATGCCCGCTCCCGTGCCTACTCGCAGGCTCCCGCGATGGCTCTACCCGGCACGATGCCAGGCCGATCGTCAGACGTCAATGGCCTCCCGGCGCATCGGCGTGTGCGGGATGCCGTCCTCGACGTACTCCGGGCCGCTGACCGCGAAGCCGTGCCGGGTGTAGAAGGGGACCAGGTGCGACTGGGCCTCCAGCACGCAGGGCCGGTTGCCCACCACCTCCAGGGCCGCGGTCATCAGCCGGCCGGCGTGCCCGCCGCCGCGCGCGGTGGGGGCCACCACCACCCGACCGATCCGGGCGGCGCCGTCCGGGTCGGCCAGGATCCGCAGGTACGCCAGCGGCCCGTCGCCGTCGGTCAGCCAGAGGTGCCGGGTGCCCGGTTCCACGTCCCGCCCGTCGAGTTCCGGGTACGGGCAGTTCTGCTCCACCACGAACACGTCGATGCGCAGCTTGAGCAGGTCGTGGAAGGTGCGGGCGTTCAGGTCGGCGAAGGAGGCCGTCCGGATCTGGGTAGTCTGCTGGGGCACTCACCGATGGTAGGCCGTCCGGCCGGGCGGGGTCCGCGGCGTCCCGCCCGGCCGGGGACGGTCACGGTGTGTCCGGCCGGGCGGGGGTCAGGTAGGTGGCGGCCACGGCGGTGAGCAGGAGCCCGCCGCCGACGATCACCGGCAGCGGCAGCGGCTCGTGCAGCAGCGCCACGGCCAGCGCCGCCGCGGTGAGCGGTTCGAGCAGGGTCAGCACGGCGGCGACGCTGCCCGGGGTGGTGCGCAGCCCGGCGTAGAACAGCGCGTACGCCACCGCGGTGGTGACCACGCCGAGGTGCAGCAGCAGTGCCACGGTGTCGACGCGTACCGGTACGGCGATCCCGGCGACCAGTGCGAGCGGCGCCAGGGTCAGCGCGCCGACCACGGTGGAGACGGTGGTCAGCGTCATCGGCGCGGTGCGCTGCGACACCTGTCGGCTGATCAGGGTCGTCACCGCGTAGCCGAGGCCGGACCCGGCCGCCGCGAGCAGACCGAGCAGCGGGGCGGGCGCCGCCTCGGTGGGCTGCGCGGTGGCACCGGTGATCAGGGCGAGCCCGGCCACGGCGGCGATCAGCGTGCCGAGCCGCAGCGGGCCCGGGATCCGGCGGGCACGCGCCGCTTCCCAGGCCGCGGCGAGCACCGGGGCCAGGCCGAGGCTGACCACGGTGGCCACACCCACTCCGGCCAGCGCCACGGCGGCGAAGTAGAGCGCCTGGTAGAGGCCGAGGCCGATGCCGGTGAGCAGCAGCGGCACCGGCGCCGCGCGCAGGGCGGCCACCAGCGCGCCGAGCCGGCCGGCGGTGCACGCCAGCAGGACGAGCGCGGCGATGGCAAGGCGGTGGAAGCCGATGCTCACCGGGTTGAGCCCGGTGCTCTCGCGCAGGAGTTGCACCGCCACGCCGGTGGTGCCCCACAGCACTCCGGTGACGGTGATCTGGATCAGGCCGGTGCGGGCCTGGGCGACGGCCGGGGCGGCCGGCGGCACGGTACGGGAGGTGGACACGGGTGCGCTCCGGAAGGGTGAGCCGTTGACGGGGACGACGTCGACGGAGCGCGTACGGCGAGATGGCCGAGCCGGGTCACCCGGTCGGCGCGAGGCGCGGCGCTCCGGTCAGGAGCGCGGCGGGGGCAGGACGCCCAGGAACGGCCGCATCGAACGACCGTACCGCAGGGGTCGGGGTCAGGCGGGGCGGGCGCCGACCGCGTCGCGGATCTGGGCGCCCTCGTCGCCCTCGACAGCGCGGGCGCAGTGCCCGCAGCAGAAGAAGCGCCCGTTGACCTCCACGCCGTGCCCGACGATCTTGATCTGGCAGTGCTCGCAGATCGGTGCCAATCGGTGGATCGCGCACTCGAACGAGTCGAAGGTGTGCACGTCGCCGCTGACCGTGCGCACCTCGAACGCCATCCAGTAGTCGTTGCCGCAGACCTCGCAGGTAGCCACGGAAAACCTCCCGTATCAGGACATGTGACTTCAGGTTGCCCCAGCCTCGGGCGGCGGTGGGTGAAATGCCGCCGGCCGGACCACCGAGGCGGCGTGTCGGCTCCGGCGTGTCGTCCGTTATGCCGGGTGAACCGCCGCAACCCCCGGAGGATGCAGTGATCAAGCGCAACAAACTCTTCGGCAATCAGACCCGGGTCACCTTCTGCCTGCCCCGGGACGCCCCGCCCGGCCCGGTGAGCGTGGTGGGGTGCTTCAACGGCTGGGTACCCGGCCGGCACGAGCTGGTGACGCGCCGCGACGGCACCCGGACGGTGACCGTGAAGCTCGGGCCGGGGGAGTACCGGTTCCGCTACCTCGCCAGCGGCGGGGTCTGGCTGGATGACGAGTCAGCCGATCAGGTCGACGAGCGGGGCAGTCTGCTCCGGCTCTGACAGGAAACTCCTCAGCATCGATGTATTTATCGATGAGGGTCTTTACTGTTAACAAAGTTTAAATTACCTTGGGGGGCACCACCGGACCTGGAGAAGGAGCTGCCCCCATGCGTCGAAGAATGACCGTCCCGCTGGTGGCGGCGGGCGCCGTCGCCGCCACCCTCACCGTCGCCGCGCCCGCCCAGGCGCACGGCTACGTGTCCGCCCCACCGAGCCGGCAGGCGCTCTGCGCCCAGGGCCGGGTGCCCGACTGCGGGCAGATCAAGTACGAGCCGCAGAGTGTCGAGGGGCCCAAGGGCCTCCGCAGCTGCAACGCCGGAATCGCCCAGTTCGCCGTCCTCAACGACGACAGCCGGGGCTGGCCGGCCACCTCGGTCGGCAGTTCGCTGACCTTCACCTGGGTCAACACCGCCCGGCACGCCACCAGCAACTGGGAGTACTGGATCGGCAACACCCGGGTCGCCTCGGTCAACGGCAACGGCCAGCAGCCGGGCGTACCAGGTCGGCGACCAGGCCACCTACGGCGGTCGGACGTACCGCTGCCGGCAGGCGCACACCGCGATCGCCGGGTGGGAGCCGCCGAACGTGCCGGCGCTCTGGAGTCAGGTCTGACCGACACGGGTGCGGCTCCGGCCGCACCCGTGTCGCCGTCCTCGCGTGATCGGAGCACCCGGCATGCCCCGCCGAACCCTGCTGGCGCCCCTGCTCGCCATGCTGCTGCTCACCGCCGCCTGCGCCGCGCCGTCCGCGTCGACGCCGTCGGCCGCGCCCCAACCGGCTCCCGCGTCCCCGGCCGGGTCGGCGGCGGCCGGGGACGCGATGAGCGGCATCGACGTGGTCTTCCTGAGCACGATGGCCGGGCACAGCGAGCGCACCCTGGAGATCGTCCGGCTGGCCCGGGACCGAGTGCGCGACGACACGCTGCGCACCCTCGCCGCCGCCATCGAGGCGACCGAGGCGGATGAGCTGACCACCATGCGGGGCTGGTTGCCCACGGCCGGGCCGGGCGCCAGCGCCGCCGGGCACCACCACGGGCACGGGGACGACGCCGCGCTCGACCGGCTGCGGGCCGCGTCGGACGCCGACCTCGACCGGGTGCTGCGCGAGGTGCTCGCCGACCACCAGCGGGCGGCGGCCGACCTGGCCCGGGCCCAGGTCGACGTCGGCCGCAGCGAGCAGGTCCGCGACCTGGCCCGGCGGATCGAGCAGTCCCGGACCGCCGAGGTCGAGCTGCTCGCCGGTGCCTCCGCCACGCCTCGGTGAACGCGGTAGGCCGGTGGCGCGGCGGTGCTCGGGGTACGCCGGTGACGCACCCCCGCCGCGCGAGGCCGCTCAGGTCAGCGCGGTTCCAGGCGGATGGAGACCGAGTTGACGCAGTGCCGGGTGTCCTTCGGCGTGAAGCCCTCGCCGTGGAAGACGTGCCCGAGGTGGCTGTTGCAGCGGGCGCAGCGGATCTCCGTGCGGGCCATGCCGAGGGTGCGGTCCTCGATCTCCTTCACCCGGCCGGGAATGGCGTCGTCGAAGCTCGGCCACCCGCAGTGCGAGTCGAACTTCGTGTCGCTGGAGAAGAGCTCCAACCCGCAGGCCCGGCAGTGGTAGACACCGGCCGTCTTGGTGTCCACGTACTCGCCGGTCCACGGGCGCTCGGTGCCCGCCTCGCGCAGCACGTGGAACTCCTCCGGGCTCAGCCGGACGCGCCACTCGTCCTCGGTCTGGGGCAGTTCGTTGTCGTCAAGACTCACGCCCCCAACGGTACGTCGAACGTCGGGGGCGTGGCATAAGGTCGCGGGATGGGTGGCACCAAGGCTGCGGTCGCCGAGGTCGAGGTGGCCGGGCACACCGTACGACTGAGCAGTCCCGATCGGGTGATCTTCCCCGCGCGGGGCTTCACCAAGGCGGACGTCTTCCACTACTACCTCGCGGTCGGCGACGGCATCATGCGCGCCCTGCGGGACCGCCCCACGACGCTGCAACGCTTCCCCGAGGGCGTCGAGGGCGAGATGTTCTTCCAGAAGCGGGTGCCCACCCGGGGCGTGCCACCCTGGGTGTCCACCGCGGAGATCACCTTCCCGAGTGGCCGGAGCGCCGCGGAGCTCTGCCCCGCCGACCTGGCGCACGTGGCCTGGGCGGCGCAGATGGGCACGATCGTGTTCCACCCGTGGGCGGTGCGCGCCGCCGACGTGGACCGCCCCGACGAGCTGCGCATCGACCTGGACCCACAGCCCGGCACCGACTTCGCCGACGCCGCCCGGGCCGCCGGGGAGGTCCGCGCCGTGCTGGACGAGCTGGGCGCCACCGGGTGGCCCAAGACCTCCGGCGGCCGCGGCGTGCACGTCTACCTGCGCATCGCCCCACGCTGGACGTTCACCGAGGTCCGCCGGGCGACCATCGCGCTGGCCCGGGAGGTGGAGCGCCGCCACCCCGACCTGGTCACCACCGCCTGGTGGAAGGAGGAGCGCGGCACCCGGGTCTTCGTCGACTACAACCAGATGGCCCGCGACCGGACGATCGCCTGCGCGTACTCGCTGCGGGCCAACGCGCGGGCCACCGTCTCCACCCCGGTCACCTGGGACGAGCTGCCCGACGTCGACCCGGACGACTTCGACCTGCGCACGGTCCCGGCCCGGCTCGCCGAGCGGGGCGACCCGCACGCCGGCATCGACGACACCCCGTGGGACATCACCCCGCTGCTGGAGTGGGCCGAGCGGGACGCCGCCGCCGGTCAGGGTGACCTGCCCTACCCGCCGGACCACCCGAAGATGCCCGGCGAGCCCAAGCGGGTCCAGCCCAGCCGCGCCAAGCGCTCCCCCGGCGACGACAACGCCTGACGCCGGCCGGCCAGCCGCGTCCGTTCTCCGGTCGGGCCTGTCACGACGGGCGCTGGACCGGACATGGGATAGACGTGAGCTCCGGGACCGAGCACGAGGACCGCTTCCGACGCGTCTACGCGGCCAACTTCGAGCCGCTGCTGGCGTACGCGATGCGGCGCGTCGAGCAGCCCGAGGACGCGGCCGACGTGGTCGCCGAGACGTTCCTCGTCGCCTGGCGGCGCAGCCGCGAGATGCCGCCCGAGCCCGAGGTCCGGCTGTGGCTGCACGGCGTCGCCCGGCGGGTGCTGGCCAACCACCACCGCGGCGGCATGCGCCGGGGGCGGCTGGGTGATCGGTTGCGGCAACGCCTCCGGGCCGCGGTCGCCGTCGACCCGGGCAGCGTGGTCCCCGAACGGCTCACCGTCCGGGCCGCGCTGGCCCGGCTGGGCGAGGTGGACCGGGAGGTGTTGATGCTGACCTTCTGGGAGGGCCTGGAGCCGCGCGAGGTCGCTGTCGTCCTGCACGTGAGCCCGGCGGCGGTCCGTACCCGGTTGTCGCGCGCCCGTGCCCGGTTGCGGAATCTCGTCGGTGACGACCTCGGACCACCCGGACATGTACTCGACGTCATGGCCGCACGCGCCCCGGAGGAGGGCAGATGACCGACGAGCACCTCGACCGGATGGTCCGAGACGCGGACCCGTACCGACCCGATGTCGTCCAGCACCTCGACGGGGCCGCGCAGAACCTCCTGGAGGAGATCATGTCCGCGCCGACCCTCGAATCCGTCGCCGAACCGCCGGGCCCCCGCGCCCGACGGCGCCGCACCCTGCTGAGCGGTCTCGCCAGCGCCAGCGTCGCCGCCGCCGTTCTCGCCGTCCTCTTCGGAGTCTCGGTCGTGAACTCCGATCAGCCGGCCGACCGCGAGGCGGCTCCGGTGACGTCGCCCACCTCGGAAGCGACGGCGCCGGTCGCCTACTCGGCGATGGTGCTCAAGGCCGCCGAGGAGAGCCCGCGACTGCTGATCGACCAGCCCGGCTGGAAGGCGGTCACCGTCTACGGCTTCGCCGAGAAGGAGGGCACCATCGCGTTCCGCAACGACAAGCGGGAGCTGGCGATGAACTGGTACCCGGCCGGCCAGTACGACGGCTACCGCCAGGATCGGCTCCACGTCAGCAAGCCGGAGCAGGTGAAGGTCGACGGCTGGGCGGGCGAGCTGTTCCGGTACACCGCGAGCGACTTCGCGGTCATGCTCCGGCCCCGCGACGGCTCCTTCGTCGAACTACGTGCGGGGGGCGCCTGGACGCGGGGCGAGTTCGACCGGGTTCTCGCCGACGTGGTCCGCGTCGACGCCCGTACGTGGTTGGCCGCGCTTCCGGCGGAGATCGTCACGCCGGACCGGGTGGACGAGCGGGCAGCCGGCGTGCTCGCCGACGTGCCACTCCCACCCGGCTTCGACACCGCCGCCCTGGGCACCCTCGGGACCAACGACGCCTACCAGTTCGGCGCCCGGGTGACCAGTCGCGTCGGCTGCGGGTGGATCGTCGAGTGGCAGCGCGCGAAGCAGGCTGGCGACGCCGCCGCCGTCCGCCGTGCCGCCGACGCGTTGCGCGGCAGCCACACGTGGAAGGTGCTGCACCAGATGAACGACGAGGGTGACTGGCCGGAGGTGTTCTGGAAGACCGCCGACACGGTGGCCGCCGGGAAGCTGCCCGCCGGCTATCGGGAGGCCCTCGGCTGCGAGTAGCCGTTCCGGGTCGCGCCGTCCGGCAGGGCGCCGGGGATCAGTGGATCCCCGGCGCCCGCGATGGCGGCTGGCGCCGCCGTCGCAGGACATGCGAGGGCTGAACCGATTGACATTCGATAGGTAACGAGCGAAACTCGATGCATGGTCACAGAGCATCGAGCGGTTGCCGCTCTCCGGGTCTTTCTGGTGTTGCTGTTCGGGATCCTGGTCATGTTCCAGACCTTTTCGCTGCCGGGGCAGTTCGCCCACATGGCCAGGGAGTCGCCGGACTTCGCCTACCTGAGGTGGCCGGCGACCGCCGTGACCGTGTTCTGGCTGCTGTGTGTCCAGGTGGTGATCGTGGCGACCTGGAAGCTGCTCAGCCTGGTCAAGGCCGACCGCATCTTCACCGAGGTGGCGCTGAAGTGGGTCGACGCGATCGTCTGGGCCATCGCGGCCGCCTGGGCGGTGCTCGTGGGTGTCTTTCTCTACGTCGGCTTCAACGCGGACGACCCGGGGCTGCCGCTCCTGCTGTTCCTGCTGCTGACCGGTGTGACCGTGCTGGGCCTCCTCATGGTGGTGATGCGTGCGCTGCTGCGCCAGGCCACCACGCTGCGGACCGACATGGAAGCGGTGATCTGATGCCCATCGTCGTCCGCATCGACGTCGAGCTGGCCAAACGCAAGATGAGCGTCGGTGAGTTCGCCGAGCGCGTCGGGCTCACGCCGGCGAACGTGGCCGTGCTGAAGAACGGCCGCGCCAAAGCTGTCCGCTTCAGCACGTTGGAAGCCATGTGCCGGGTGCTGGACTGCCAGCCCGGTGATCTGCTCGAGTGGGTCGAGGAGGAAACCCCGTGAAGTACGTCCTTCTGCTCGTCGCCGTCCTCGCCGTCGCACTCGGTGTCGCCGGCATCGCGCTCGGGGAGGCCGACGACTCCCCGGGCCTCCAGCTCCTGGGCGTCGTGCTCGTCGTCGGCGCCGTCGTGTACGGCGTGTGGGTGCTCCGGCGCGCCCGCTAGCGGCGACGCGCGCGGGTTTGATCGACTCCGCCGCACGGAAGTCGGGGTGTCCCGGTCGTGGGATGCCCCGGCTTCCCTGGACCGGGGTCGATCAGCTCCGACCGGGTTGACCCTCTCCGGAGTAACGATCATGTAACGGGCGCGAACCTTTCCCGGTGGATGACCTGTCTTGTTGGTCGTCGGCCCGCCCGGGCCAGGGGAGGCGTCCGGATGAAGCTGGTGTGGAGGCGGGCCCGCGAGGCGCGGGGTCTGCTGGTTGCCGCGGTGATCGCCGCTCTGGTCGCCGTCGCGTTGGTCACCGGCCTGTCCGACTACAACCGCCGCGCGGTGGACGCCGGGCAGCGGGCGCTGGTGGCCGCCGCACCGGCGGAGGAGCGGGGCCTGCTGATCAGCGGCTCCGGTGGGCGTGACGCCGCCGAGTTCGCCACCCGGGACAGGGCCGTCCGGGCCGAGTTCGCCGACGGGCTCGCCGGCGTACCGGTCACCGTCGCCGTGGCCCGTTACGGGACCGGCCGGGAACTGACCGGCGACCTCGGGTCGCTGCCCCGCACCGGCGATGACCCGATCTTCGCAAACCTGGCCTCCCTCGACGACCTCGGCGCCCACGCGGAACTGACCGCCGGGTCGTGGCCGAGCCCCGGCGCCAGCCCGGTGCAGGTGAGCCTGCCGGAGCGGGTCGCCACCATGCTCGGCGTGACCACCGGCGACCGGATCCCCCTGCGCGACCGGAGCACCGAGAAGGCCAGCGAGGTCGTGCTCGCCGGCACCTGGCGACCCCGCGACCCGACCGACGCGTACTGGCTGCTGGCCCCCGGGGTGGGCGCGGGCAGCGTCGGCTCCGCCACCTCGTACGGACCGTTCGCGCTGGACCCGGCCGACTTCGCGGCCACCTTCCCGGGCTCGGTGTCGGCGTCCTGGCTGGCCGTACCGCAGCTGGCCGGCGTCGACGCGGGCGACCTGCCCGCCGTGCGGGCGGCCATGACAGCGGCGGCCGCGGCCGTGCCCGAGGCCGCCGACCTGGGCACGTCGGGGCAGACGTCGACCAAGGTGGAGCGGCTGCTGGACCGCATCGCCCGCGCCGACCTGGTGGGCCGCTCCGCGCTGGCCACCCCGCTGCTGCTCATCCTGGTGCTCGGCGGGTACGCGCTGGTGCTGGTGGCCGCCCTGCTGCACGAGGACCGCCGCCCGCAGACCGCGCTTCTGCGCGCCCGGGGCGCCGCCCGCCGGCAGTTGGCGGGGCTGGCCACCCGTGAGGCGGCCCTGGTGGTCGCCCCGGCCGCGCTGCTCGGGCCGGTGATCGCCGTCGAGGCGCTCCGGTTCGTCCGGCCCGGCGGGTCGGCGGAACTCTCCACGCACGGCGGCAACACCACCCTGGTCTGGGCGGCCGCCGCCGCCACCGCAGCCGGTTGCCTGGTGGCCATGGTCGCTCCCACCCTGCGCGGCGCCGGCACGTACGTGGCGGACATGGCGGCCCGGTCCCGGCCGAACCGGTCGGCGAGCGTCCAGCGGGCCAGCGTCGACCTGGTGCTGGTGGCGCTCGCCGTGCTCGCCTGGGTGCAGCTGCGCCGGTACGCCTCTCCGCTGGCCGGCTCGGGCGGCCAGCTCGGGGTGGACCCACTGCTGGTCGCCGCCCCGACGCTCGGCGTGCTGGCCGGCGCCGTGCTGGCGCTGCGGGTGCTCCCGCCGCTCACCCGGTTCGCCGAGCGGTTCGTCGACCGTCGCCCCTGGACGGCCACCATGTTCGGCATGTGGCAGGCCGGTCGGCGTCCGCACGCCGGCCCGGTGCTGCTGCTCGCGCTCGCCGTCGGCGGCAGCACCCTCGCCTGGTCCCTGATCAGCACCGGCGAACGGTCCCAGGTCGCGCAGGCCGGCCACACGGTCGGCGCCGACCTGCGGGTGACCGAGCGGGCCGGTTCTGCCCCGCCCGACCGGGCGGGGCAGATCGCCGCGCTGCCGGGCGTGCAGCGGGCGCTGCCGGCGTGGCGCGACGAGGTGCGGGTGGGCCGGGAGGACCTGCCGGTCACCGTGATCAGCCTCGACCCGGCCAGCGCCGACGGCGTCGTACGGCTCGCCGACCCACTGGCCGACGAGCCGGTGTCGCAGCTCTACCAGCGGATGGTCGGGGCCCGCGGCGCGCCCGCCGGCGTCGAGTTGCCCGCCGGCACCCGCGCCGTGACCGGCGCGGTCCGCACCCCGGTGTCCCAGGCGGTCCGGCCGCTCCGGATCGAGGTGGCGTTGCTCGTCACCAGCTCCGACGGTCTCGCACTCCGGCTGCCGGCCGTCACTGCCGGCAGCGACGGCAGGGCCGAGTCGTTCACCGTGGAACTGCCCGACGTGGGCGGGGCGCGGCTGCGGTTGGCCGGGTTCGAGGCCGACGGCGGGCTGGCGGCTGGCAACTCGTATCAGCTCCAGGTGGACGGGCTGGCGTTGGTCGGCGCGGACGGCACGACCCGACCCGCCGAGCTGACCGGGGACTGGGTGACCACGGCCGGCGGGGAGAAGCCCTCGCCGGCGCGGTCCAGCCCGACGGGGGTGTCCGCCAGCCACCCGGTGGAGGTGATCCCCGGCGGGCAGTTCGCCTACCAGCCGCCCACCCGCTTCTCGGTCGTGCCCGGCGGGGACAGCGCCCCCGTGCCGGTGCTCATGACCCCCGGGGTGCGCGACGCGCTGAGCCTGCGTACCGGCGACACCGTCGCCCTGACGCTCTCCGGCGCGACGCTGCAGGTCCGCCTGGTCGGCGACCTGACCGCCGTGCCCGCCACCACCGGGGAGGGCGTGCTGCTGGACCTGCCCGCCGCGCGGGACGCGCTGATCCGGGCCGGCGGCACCGTCCGGTCGGTGCCGGAGTGGTGGATCGGCACGAACGACCCGGACGCGGCCGGGCGGGCCGCCAGCGAGCTGCCCGGCACGACCGTGCTCGACCGGCAGGAGGTGATCGAGGCCGCCGCCGAGGACCCGTACTGGCGGGGGTCGCGCACCGGGATGCTCGCCGCCGCGCTCGGCGCGGTGCTGCTCGCCCTCGTGGGCCTCATGGTGGACGTGTGGGCCACCGCCCGGCACCGGCTCGGCGAGTTCGCGGTGCTGCACACCCTCGGCGCCACACCCCGGCTGCTGGCCCGCGCCCTGCTGGCCGAGCAGACCTTCCTCGCCGGCATCGGTGTGGGTGTCGGGCTGCTGCTCGGCGCCGCGGTGGGCGCCACCATGGCCCCGCTGGTCATCCTCACCCCGGCCGCCGGCCGGCCGGTGCCCGAGGCGGCCTTCGTGCTGCCGTGGGCGCCGATCGGCCTGACCGCGGTCGGGCTGCTGCTGGCGGCGCTCGCCTTCAGCGCGTTCATCGCCACCGGCATCCGGCAGCGGGTGGCGGCGGTGCAGTTGCGGATCGGGGGAGAACGATGAGCGGGCGCGACGTGCGACCCGGTGACCGGGCACGACGGGGGAGTACCCGATGAGCATCGGTGCCGCCGTCCGGCGGGTCCGGGCGTACGGCGGGCAGTTCCTGCTCCTGGCCGTGCTGACGCTGGTGGTCACGCTGCTGGTCAGCGGGGTGCCCCGGCTCGTCAACCGGCTCGCCGAGCAGGGCCTGCGGGCGCAGCTCACCAGCGAGCCGGCGGCCCGCCGGGACCTCTCGTACACCTCCGCGGGGCGGAACCTCTCCACGACCTCGGTGACGGGCAGCGCCCGCGACAAGTTCGACACGCTGGCCGAGCAGATGCCGCCGGCGGTGCGGGCGGCGGTGGCCGAGCGGTGGTACAACGTGGACGCCATGCCGGGCCGGGTGATCGGCCCCGATCTGAAGGCGCGCAACCTGCTGGTGGACCTGGGCCTGCGGGCCATGCCGGGCGTCCAGGAGGCCGGCACCCTCGTCGAGGGCACGTGGCCGAACGAGACATTCGTCCCCGACCGCCCGATGGAGGTGGCGCTCGACGCCGACGTGGCCCGCAAACTCAACCTGCGGGCGGGCAGCCACCTGCAGATCGGCCACGCCACCCGAACCGGCATCACCGACGCGGCCCCGCTCGTGGTGGTCGGGCTGTTCCGTCCCGCCGACCGTGCGGACGGCGTCTGGGACGGACTGCCGCCGCTGCTGCGGGTCACCGAACCACTCGGGGACGGCGAGCCGTTCGTCGCCGTGGGTGTGGTCGCCGGGGTGACCATGGACAAGCGGGCCGCCGCCGGTTGGCCGGTGCGGTTCGGGTGGCGCTACCGGCTGGGGGTCGACAACATCGATTCCCGCCGACTGAACGAGCTCATCGACGGGCTTCAGCGGATGCAACGCAGCACCCCACCGGACGTCGAGCTGACCCAGGGTGTCGACGTGCCGCTGCGGGCGTTCGCCGCGGAGGCGGACGCCGCCCGGACGCTGCTCGCGGTGATCGCGGCCGGCGTGCTGGCCACCCTCGCCGGGCTCGTCGTGCTCGCGGCCACGCTCGCGGTCCGGCGGCGCCGCGCGGAGTTCGCACTGCTGCGCGCCCGCGGTGGCGGGACCACCGCCGGCGCCCGGCGCAGCCTCGCCGAGTCGCTGCTGGTGGTGCCGCTCGCCGCCGCGCTGGGCTGGTGGCTGGGCACCCTCGTCCCCGGCCCCCCGGACCCGACCGTGCCGTACGCCGCCGCGGCGACCCTGCTGGTGACCCTGGCGCTGCCGCTGGCGACGCTGGCCGTACCGGCCGGTGGAGGGGCCCGGAGCGACCTGATCCGGGCGCGCCCGTCGGCGCGCCGGCTCACCGCCGAGGTCTCCCTGCTGCTGCTCGCCGGGCTCGCCGCGGTGCTGCTGCGCCGGCGCGGCCTCACCCTCGGCGAGGTGGACCCGCTGCTGGTGTCGGTACCGGTCCTGCTCGCCGTCGCCGCGGCGGTGCTCGCGCTGCGCGCGTACCCCTGGCCGTTGCGTCTGATCAGCCGGCTGGCCGCGCGGACCCGGGGCAGCGTGACCTTCCTCGGCACCGCTCGCGCCGGCCGCTCCGCCGTCGCCGCCCCGCTGGTCGTCGTGGTGCTGGCGATCGGCACCGCGGCGTTCTGCGCGGTGGTCTCCGCCGGGGTGGAGGCGAGCCGGGACCGGGCCGCCGAGCGGCTGGTACCGGCCGACGCGCTGATCCGGGGCGAACGCTTCGCCCCGGACACCGCCGACGAGCTGACCCGCCTGCCCGGCGTGCGGGCGGCCACCCCGGTGCTCGAGGAACGCGGCCAGCGGCTCGCCACCGACGACCTGGGCACCGACGCCCGGATCGCTGAGGCGGCGGTGCTGCTGGTCGACGGGCCGGGGCTGACCGCGATGACGGAGAAGTCGGGTGTGGAGGTGCGGGTCCCGGCCGCCCTGCGGACCGCCCGGGCCGAACCCGGGCCGCTTCCCGCGATCGTCTCCCCGGCGGTCGCCGCCGACCTGACCCGGGCCCGGCTGGACCGCTCGGCCTTCATCTCCGTGCAGGGCCAGCGGTACGAGTTCCGGGTGGCCGGCACAGCGGAGAGCTTCCCGCTGCTGCCGGCGACCACCGGCCGCTTCGTCATCCTGCCCTGGCAGGCGCTGCCCGCGCGGAACACCACACCCGTGCCGACCAGCCTGCTGGTCGCCGGGGACCGGATCGACGCGGAGGCGCTGCGGCAGGCCGGTGACCAGGGACAGGAGCGCTACCAGCGCACCGGCGCGGTGACCGGCCGGGAGCGGCCGATCGGGGTGACGGTCGACACCCGGGCCGACGTCCGACAGGCGCTGGGTGACGGCGGCGCGAACGGGGTGCTGGCCTTCGGGTTCGTGGCCGGCGCCGCCGGGGGCACCGTGCTCGGGCTGCTGGCCATCGCGTTCACCGTGCTCGCCGGGGCGCGGGCCCGGGGTCAGGTGCTGTCCCGGCTGCGCACCCTCGGCCTGTCCCGCCGGCAGTGGCGGGGGCTGCTGCTGGTCGAGTTGACCCCGCTGGTCGGGGTGTCGGTGCTGACCGGTGCGCTGGTCGGGGCGGTGCTGCCATTGCTGCTCAACCCGGTGCTCGGCCTGTCCGCGTTCACCAGCGGCATTCCGGTCCGGGTGGCCTTCGAGCCCGGTCTGGTCGCCGCCGTGCTCGCGCTCGGGGCGGTCGCCCTCGGCTTCGCGGTCGCCGTCGAGGCCCTGAACAACCGCCGGCTGCGCCTCGGTGAGGTGCTCCGGCTCGGAGAGGAGAGCTGAGATGACCGCTACCGCGGAGACTCCACTGGTGCCCGACCTGGCCGCCCTGCAACAGCGGGCCGCGCAACGCGCCGCCGAGCGGGCCGGCGGGCAGGACCGCCTGCGCGGGCACATCGTCTGCGACGGTCTGGTGCGCATCTTCAAGACCGAGGGGGTGGAGGTGGTCGCCCTCCAGGGGCTCGACCTCGTCATCGACCGGGGCGAGCTGGTGGCGATCGTCGGCGCCTCCGGCTCCGGCAAGTCGACGCTGCTCAACATCCTGTCCGGCCTGGACACCCCGACCGCCGGCATCGCCCGGGTGGCCGACTACGACCTGCTCTCGCTGTCGGCGAAGCGGCGGCTGAGCTACCGGCGGGAGCTGGTCGGGTTCGTCTGGCAGCAGACCGGGCGCAACCTGCTGCCGTACCTGACCGCGTTGGAGAACGTCGAGCTGCCGATGGAGCTGGCCGGCAAGCGCGGCCGCAAGGCCCGCCGGGAGCGGGCCCGTGAGCTGCTCGACCTGGTTGGCGTGGGCTACTGCGCGGACCGGCGGCCGGGGCAGCTCAGCGGCGGTGAGCAGCAGCGGTGCGCGGTCGCGGTGGCGGTGGCGAACGACCCCGAGGTGCTCTTCGCGGACGAGCCGACGGGAGAGCTGGACGAGGCGACCGGCGCGGAGGTCTTCACGGCGCTGCGCACCATCAACGCCGAGCTGGGCGTGACCATCGTGGTCGTCACCCACGACCACGCCGTGGCCACCCAGGTCCGTCGGACCGTCGCGATCCGCGACGGCCGGACCTCCTCCGAGGTACGCCGAACCGCGCGAATCGGCGAGGACGGCAGCACCGAGCTGGTCAGCGAGGAGTACGCGGTGCTCGACCGGACCGGCCGGATGCAGCTGCCGGCCGCGTTCGTCGACGCGCTGTCGCTGCGCGACCGGGTCCGGCTCGATCTGGAGCCCGACCATGTGCAGGTACGGCCCGGTGACCGGGCTTCGGACGGACGGGAGGCGCGGTCGTGAGCCGTCGGAACGTGGTGGTGACCGGCGCGGCCGGGGCCGGCGGGCTGGCCCAGGCCGGTGCGGTTGCCGGCGAGGTCGTCCGGGTCAGCGGGGTCAGCCGGACCTTCGGCCGGGGCGAGCACGCCGTGCACGCGGTGCGCGACGTGTCGTTCGCCGCCGACCGTGGCGAGCTGGTCGCCATCCGGGGCCGCTCCGGCGCCGGCAAGACAACGCTGCTGAACCTCGTCGGCGGGTTGGACCGGCCGGACAGCGGTCAGGTGGTGGTGGCCGGGCACGAGGTGACCGCGGCGGGCGAGGCGGAGCTGTTGCGGCTGCGCCGGGGCACCGTCGGCTTCGTGTTCCAGACCTTCGGGCTGGTGCCGATCCTCTCCGCCGCCGAGAACGTGGGCGTGCCGCTGCGGCTGGCCCAGGTGCCGGCAGCCGAGCGGGAGCAACGGGTCGCGGTGCTGCTGGAGCTGGTCGGCCTCGGCGGGCACGCGGCGCAGCGGCCCTACGAGCTCTCGGGCGGCCAGCAGCAACGGGTCGCGGTGGCCCGCGCGCTGGCCAACGAGCCGGACCTGCTGATCGCCGACGAGCCCACCGGCCAGCTCGACTCGGAGACCGGCCGGTCCATCATGGACCTGCTGCGCGCGGTGGTGCACGCCCGGGGGATGACGGCGCTGGTGGCCACGCACGACCCGGCCCTGATCGACCTCGCCGACCGGGTGCTGACCCTGCGGGACGGTCGCCTGGTCGGGGCGTGATTCGGCAGGGGGAGAGTCCACCGCCGACGACACGGATCCGCCTGACGCGGGAGGGCTCAGTCGTCGCGTCCGGCACCGCGATCGGGTGCGCCCATGTCCCCCGTCCGGGGCGTGCCATCGGCGAGCCCGTAGCGCAGGTACACGGTGCCGCTCGGACCGGCTACCGGCGGTTCGAGGAGTGTGACGTTCGTGGGCACCGCGCCGCCGTCGAACACCTTCTTCCCGACGCCGAGCACGATCGGGTGCACCCAGAGGTCGAGACGGTCGAAGAGCTTCTCGCGCAGGAGGGTCTGCACCAGGTTCAGGCTCCCGACGACCTTCACGTGCTCGTGCCGGCCACGGATCTCGCGTACCGCGCCCACCAGATCCGGGCCGAGCTGGGTGGACCCGGCCCACGAGAGGTCGGGCCTGCCGCGGGAGGCCACGTACTTCGGGACGTTGTTGAAGAGCGTGGCGATCTCGTTGTCCGCGCCGCCCTCCTGGTGCGGCCAGTAGGCGGCGAAGATGTCATACGTCCGCCGGCCGAGCAGGAGGGCGTCCGTGCCCTCGTACGCGGCACCGACCTGCGCCCCGGCGACCTCGTCGAGCAGGGGCGCCTGCCAGCCGCCGAACGGGAACCCCACCGGGTCCTCGTCGGGGCCGCCGGGCGACTGCCCGACGAGGTCGAGGGTTGCGAAGAGCTCGATGTGGATGAGGCCCATGCCGTACTCCCGATGAGTTGGTTGTCTCGGTCGGGAATCACCACCCCGTCCCGCGGTCAGCCCTGCGACGCCCGGCAGCAGCAGGTATGCCGTGCGCCCTGGTCCAGGCCGGGACGCCGCACGGGCACTCCCCGCTCACGATAGATCACTGAGCGGCAGCTTCATGCCCTCGTGGCTGGCGACGAAGCCGAGGCTCAGGTAGAAGCGGTGCGCGTCCTGGCGGGCCTTGTCCGTGGTGAGCTGCACCAGCGCGCAGCCGCGTTGCCGAGCCTGGTCGATGGCCCAGGCCATCAGAGCCCGGCCCAGCCCCTGGCCGCGCCGGTCGGAACGGACCCGGACCGACTCGATCAGGGACCGCTCGGCGCCGTGCCGCCCGAGCCCGGGTATGTAGGTGATCTGGAGGCAACCGACCAGCTCACCGCCCTGCTCGGCGACGATCAGCTGGTTGCGCGGGTCCGCGCTGATGTCCGCGAACGCCCGCTCGTACGCCTCGTCGACCTCGGTGAAGTCGCGGGCCTTGCCCAGGACGTCGTCGGCGAGCAGGGCGATGACGGCGGGCAGATCGGCCCGGACCGCCTCCCGGTAGGTCACGTCGGTCATGCCCATGAGCCTGGCACAGCGACATCGGCGGATGGGCCGGTGCCGTTTGCCGGCACGGGGCAGCATGGGCGGCATGGAGGCTCTGCTGCTGCCGTTCCGCTGGATCTACCGGGCGTTGGTGTGGTTCGCGAACTCGCCGCGCACGCTGATCACGTCGTACCTGCTGATGATCGTGGTCGCCGGGGTCATCTACGGGGAGGTCGAGCAGCGCAGCCCCGCCGACGCGGTCTGGTGGGCGGTGGTGACCGCGTCCACCGTCGGGTACGGCGACATCTCACCGACCACCTGGGCGGGCCGTACGCTCGCCGCGCTGCTCATCTCGACCATGGTCCTGCTGGTCATCCCACTGATCACCGCGCACTTCGCCAGCCGGCTCATCGTCGACGACGACGCCTTCGAGCACGAGGAGCAGGAGCAGCTCAAGGCCGACGTGCGGCGGATGCGGGCGCTGCTGGAGGAGCTGGCCTCCCGGCAGGGCATCGAGCTGCCGCCGCTGCCGCCGACCCGACCGGTCACCGGGCCGGGCAGCGAAGCCCCTCCCTGGGAACGGTCAGGTCGATCAGGTAGGCGTCGACCGCGGCGGTGACGCAGGAGGTCCGCGGGTAGGCGGTGTGCCCCTCACCCTCCCAGGTGAGCACCCGGCCGACGCCGAGCATCGAGGCGAGGCGGCCGGTCTGCTCGTAGGGGGTCGCCGGGTCGCCGGTGGTGCCGACCACCACGATCGGCGGTGCGCCGTTCGCCCGGCCGGTCGGGTACGGGTCCCGCCCGCCCGGCCACTCCACGCAGCTCAGCATGCCGACCGCGAGCGCCGGCCCGAACAGCGGGTACTTCGTGCGCCACTGCGACTGCAACTGGCGGATCTGCTCCCGGCTCGGCTTCTCCGTCTCGTCGGCGCAGTTGATGGCGAGGTTGGCGTCGAACAGGTTGGAGTAGTGCCCGTCGTCCTCCCGACCGGCGTACGCGTCGGCGAGCCGGAACACGTCCTTCGGGTCGCCCTCGGCGAGCCGGTCGATCGCCCGGGCCAGCTCCTGCCAGCCGGACTCGGTGTAGAGCGAGGAGATGACCGCGTAGAAGACCCAGCCCGCGGTGGCCTCCCGCCCGTCGGCGCCCCGGACCGGGGAGACCCGGGCCTTGTCGATGGCCGACGTGACCGCGGCACGCGCGTCCGGGGCGATCGGGCAGCGGGCGGCGTTGGCGCCGCACCAGCGGGTGAAGTTGCCGAAGGCCCGCTCGAAGCCGCGGGCCTGACTCTCGGACCCCGCCACCAGCCGCTGTCGCGGGTCGACCGCGCCGTCGAGCACCAACGCCCGCACCCGCTGCGGGTAGAGCTGGGCGTAGATGGCGCCGAGCAGGGTGCCGTAGGAGTAGCCCAGGTAGGTGAGCTTGTCGTCGCCGACGGCGGCGCGGACCGCGTCCATGTCCCGGGCGGCCTGCTCGCTGCCGTAGAGCGGCAACTGGTCGCCGTACCGGTCGCCGCAGCCGCGCCCGATGCGCTGGCTCAGCCCGGCGAAGCCCTCGAACGCGCCCTGGCTGGCCGGATCGGGGTCGTAGCCGAAGCTGGCGTCCAGGTCGGCGTCGGAGATGCACTTGACCGGGCTGGACCGGCCCACCCCGCGCGGGTCGAAACCGACGATGTCGAACCGCTCGGTGATCGTGGCGGGCAGCCCGCCGAACTGGGGACCGAAGGAGAGGTAGACGGCGGTGTCGACGCCGGAGCCGCCGGGGCCGCCCGGGTTGATCACCAGTGAGCCCACCCGGTCCCGCTGTTTGGTGGACCGGGCCCGCAGCAGGGCGATCTCGAAGGTCTGCCCGGCGCCCGGCCCGGCGGTCGCCCCGCCGCCGGTGCCCCAGTCGCGCGGCACGGCGATCCGTGCGCACTCGTAGCGCATGTCCGGAGCGCCGCGCCCGACCAGCTCGTCGGCGACCTCCGGGCAGGCCCGCCAGGTCGGCGTGCCGCCGGTCGGCGCTGCCTCACCCTCCACCTGCGTGCGCGGCGCGAACGCGGGCAGGGTGCAGCCGGCGGTGAGCAGCGCGGCCACCACGAACGCGGCGAGAGTGCGACGGACCCGGCGACTGGTCGCCATCCGAGGCTGGTCGGCGGTGCGGGTCACGTGGTCCTCCGGAGTCGGGTCGACGGCCAGGCTACGCCGGGCCGGACGCGGCCCGGTCCACGGTGGCCGCCGGGTCGCCGCGCAGCACCTGGTCGACATCGAAGCGGATCGGACGGTCGAGCTGGTCGTAGCGGCAGGAGCGGGGATCGCGGTCCGGTCGCCACCGGACGAACTGGGCGGTGTGCCGGAACCGCTCGCCCTCCATCGCGTCGTAGCCCACCTCGACGACCAGCTCCGGGCGCAGCGGCTCCCACTCCAGGTTCTTCGTGCCGGTCCATCGGCTCACCCCGCCCGGGATGCGCTGCCCGCGCTCGTGGTCGCCGTGCACCCACGGGTGCTCGCCGCCGGTGTCCCGGTAGGGCGCCAGCTCGTCGAGCAGCTCGGCCCGCCGGGCCATGCTGAACGACGCGCTCACCCCCACGTGGTGCAGCACTCCGGCGTCGTCGTAGAGGCCGAGCAGCAACGAGCCGACCACCGGGCCGGACTTGTGCCAGCGGAAGCCGGCCACCACCGCGTCCGCGGTGCGGGCGTGCTTGACCTTGAACATCAGCCGCTTGCCCGGCTCGTAGGGCAGGTCGGCCGGCTTGACGATCAGCCCGTCCAGCCCGGCGCCCTCGAAGACGTCGAACCAGCGGCGCGCGGTCTCCGCGTCGGTGGTCACCTGGGTGACGTGCACCGGTGGGACCACCCCGGACAGCGCCTCGACCAGCCGCTCCCGGCGGCGCGGGTAGGGCTGGTCGAGCAGGGCCTCGTCGCCGATGGTCAGCAGGTCGAAGGCCACGAAGTCGGCCGGCGTGGTCTCGGCCAGCAGCTTCACCCGGGACGCGGCCGGGTGGATGCGCTGGGCCAGCAGCTCGAAATCCAACCGGGGCTGGCCGCCCGGACCGTCCCGCCGGATCACGATCAACTCGCCGTCGACCGCGCACCGCTCGGGCAGCTGCCGCAGGGCCTGCTCGACCACCTCGGGGAAGTAGCGGGTCATCGACTTGCCGCCCCGGCTCGCCAGCTCCACCTCGTCGCCGTCGCGGAACACGATGCAGCGGAACCCGTCCCACTTGGGCTCGTAGGTCACCCCGGGCGTGGTGGGCAGCTTGGTGACGCTCTTGGCCAGCATCGGCTCGACCGGGGGGTTGATCGGCAGGTCCACGGCGACCAGTCAATCAGACGGTGCCGACAGTCGTGAGGCAGATCACCGTGGGTGCCGGGGCGGCGTGTCCGCCCGCGCGCCGCTCGTCCCGCGCGGGCGAATCAGATAACCGCAGGTCAGAGCTAGTTTCGCGGCATGTCCGAGTGGGTTTGTGACTGCTGCGGGCGGTGGCGGGTGAGCGTCGAGCTGATCCGGGGCCGCTACCGGTACCGGCTGACCCGCCGCTACCCCGAGCGGTTCGGCGGCGGCCGGAACGTGCTCGGCGAGGTCGGGTCGGTGCCGGAGCTGGAGGAACTGCTGCGTCTGCGTACCCCGCTCAGCCTGGCCGACCTGCACGAAGCGGCCTGATCCGGGCGGCCCCGCGTGGCCGGGCCGGCCGGTGGATGCCGGCGTCACGATCCACCGGGCAACCTCGTCTCGAAGCGCGGCGGCGGCTGGAGGCCGACGGGCTCAGGCGTCGGTGCGAGCAGGGCTGACCGTCGGCTTCTCCAGGACCGCCAGCCGGATGCCGCTCGGGTCCGGCCGCTGCGACATGATCCGGTAGCCGTGCCGCTGGTACAGCCGCAGGTTGCGGGCTGTAGCGGTCGTCGCCCGGCGGCCCGTCCGTGCCGGCCGTACCCTGGCCGTGTCCGGACGAGGACGAGGGGGAGCGGTGGGCGAGCTGACGTACCCGGAGGTGGGACGGACCCGACAGGGGACGCTGCCCGCGGGTTACCACCACCTGCGCCACCGATACCCGCTGCCGGCCGGCTGCTTCGAGGTCGCGGCCGAGGCGGTGTTGGGCTGGCGGCTGCACCGGGCCGCCGGGGTCCGGATGCGCACCGACGCGCCGCGGGCCACCGAGGGCGTGCTGGTGAGCGCGGGCCTGGGCGTGGGGCCGGTCCGCGTCTGGGGGCCCTGTCGGGTGATCTGGAGCGAGGACTCGCCCCGGCTCGCCGGCTTCGGCTACGGCACCCTGCCGGGGCACCCCGAGCGGGGCGAGGAGGCGTTCCTGGTCGGCCGGGACGACACCGGCGCGGTCTGGTTCGAGGTACGGGCGTTCAGTCGCCCGGACCGCTGGTTCACCCGCGCCGCCGGCCCGGCCGGCCGGGCCGTGCAGCACGCGTACGCCTGGTGGCTGGGTCGCACCCTGCGTCGGCTCTGCGCCGGCCGCTGAGCACCGCCGCGCCGCCGGTCAGTAGCGGGCGAACGAGCGGATCGGCGCGCGGGGGCCGTACTTCGGCGCCTGGATGCCGGCGGCCTCCAGCAGCAGGCAGACCCGGCCGCGGTGACCCCGGAACGGCTCCAGCAGGGCCAGCATCCGGGCGTCGTCGCCCCGCGCCTCGCCGGCGAGCGCCCAGGCCACCGTGTTCGGTATGTGGTAGTCGCCGACGCTGACCGCGTCCGCGTCGCCGTAGACGATCCGGACCACCTCGGCGGCGGTCCACGGACCGATGCCCGCGATCGCGGTCAGCCGTCGGGTGGCCTCGGCGGCGTCGGCGCAGCGCTCCAACCGGTCGGCGAGCGCGGCGGCGCGGCGCAACGTGTCGGCCCGGCGCTGCTCCACGCCGAACGGGTGGAACACCCAGTACGGGGTGGCCGCCACCGCGGTCGCCTCGGGTGGCAGCAGCAGCGGCTGCAGCGGGCCGGGCGCGGGCTCGCGGAAGTGCCGCACGGTCGCCGCGTACGCCCGGTACGCCTCCTTGCCGGTGACCTTCTGCTCGAACACCGCGCGCAGCAGGCGGGGGAAGACCTGCCCGGTCGCCGGCATCCGCAGACCCCGGTGCTCCCGGGCCAGCCGGGCGACCAGCGGGTGCGCCGCCGCCAGCTCGGCGAAGCCGGTCAGGTCGTCGCGGAGCCCGGCGATCGCGTCGGCCCGGGCCAGCACGTGCTCCGCGCCGGGCCCGTAGCCCTCGGCGAGCAGGTCGCCGCCGGCCGGCCGCAGGGCCAGGGTGGCCGGCCCGTCCGGGGTGCGGGTGGCCCACCAGAAGGTGCCGGCGGCGACGCGCGCGCACGGGTCGTACGGGCTGAAGGTGAGCCCGCGGACCGACGCGGCCAGCCGGTAGCCGGCCGGCGGGTGCAGCACCCTGGTCGCGGCGGGCTCGGTGTCGGTCACCCCGCCACTCTGCCAGGTGCCGGGCCCCCGTCGCCGACCGCCATACCCGTTCCGCGCCCAGGCGGGGAGAAGCGTGACGGCACGTTCAGCCGGCCGTCCCGGTGCCCGCATACCCGCTGAACGGCCAGGATTAGTCGGGCGAATTGCCATAAAGCATCTTTATGCCACGATCGCTTGTAGGTCCCGTCTCGATGGTGTGGTTTTTTGATGACCTGCAGGTGAATTCGCTGCCGGGGCCCACCTGCGACGGCCCCTCACTCCGGAACCCGGAGCGGGTGGCTGGCCCCCGAGGCGGGTGCGGGTTGCGGGTCGTGCGCTGCTGATCACGGCGTTCCTCCACCGCGCCGACTCGTCGCGCAGCACAACGGGGGAGCTGTGGAGAGGCGAGCGGTGATGGCTGCGTACGTGTTGGTCCGGTTTGAGCAGGTGGCGCCCGACGCCACGGTTTCGCAGCAGCGCTGAGGTGGCCGCGAACGACGCGGCCGTCCCGCCGCTACGGCCCCACGCATGATCGCCCTGCGTGTCTACCGCCTGCTGCCCCCGCCGGTACGCCGGACCCTGCTGGGCATGCTGCCCGCGCACCGCCGGATCGGGCTGGTGCGCACGTTCTCCCGGCGGCGTGGTGGCGACACGGTGCATCCGTTGGGCGCCCGGGTGCGGGTCTCCGACGGCGGCATCCGCACTCACGCCGAGGTGGTCGCCACAACCAGTCCGCTGGAGCAGTGGCACCGCAACCTCACCGCCGTCACCAGCGCCCTGGAGTCGGCCGGCATCGAGTACCACTGCATCCGCAACGACGACCACCTGCGCAGCACCGTCGCCGTCCTCGACGACCACCGGCCGGCGGTGCGACGCCTGATCCGCTCCGCTCCGGCGCTGTCGGGCGCCCACGTCCGCGTGGTGCAGGTCAAGCCCGGTCGGGACCAGCCGGACGCCGTCCCGACCGAGGTGTTCCAGGTCTGTTTCCCGGTGACCGACGCGCGGGCCGGTGTCGTCCTCGGCACCCGGTTCGCCTGCGAGATCGAGTTCTGGAGCCGGCACGGGGACGTGGTTCGCGCGCCCCGCCGCAACGGGGTCGTCGACGAGGCGCCCGCCGAGGCGCAGCCCGTCCGGGTCGCCGCGGCACTGATGAGCCACTTCGTGCCCGAGGCCGACGACCACTCCTACGGCACACGCCGCGACCTGGCCGTCCGGGCCCCCGACCGGGTGGGCTTCCCGATCGACGCCGTCTACACCTGGGTCGACGGGTCCGACCCGCAGTGGCTGAAGCGGAAGTCGATCGCGCTCGGCACCCCCGACGGCCCGCTGCACGCGATCGCCGCGAACTCCTCGCGCTACCACAACCGCGACGAGCTGCGGTACTCGATGCGGTCGCTGCACAGCTTCGCGCCCTGGCTGCGCCGTATCTTCCTGATCACCGACAGCCAGCTGCCGAGCTGGCTCGACCCGAGCCACCCGATGATCACGCTGGTCTCGCACACCGAACTCTTCGCCGACCTCGGCGGCCGGTCGTCGTACAACTCGCACGCCATCGAGTCCCGACTGCACCGCATCGACGGCCTGGCCGAACACTTCCTCTACCTCAACGACGACGTGTTCCTCGGCCGGCCGCTGCTGCCGACCCACTTCTTCCACGCCAACGGGATCGCGAAGTTCTTCCCCTCACCGGCGCAGTTCGGGCTGGGCGAGGCGAGGCCGGAGGACCCGCCGGTGAAGGCCGCCGGCAAGAACAACCGCCGGCACATCCAGCGGCAGTTCGGCGTGACCATCACGCAGAAGATGAAGCACACCCCGTTCGCGCTGCGACGAAGCATCATGCAGCAGATCGAGGGCAGGTTGCCGGCGGAGGTGACGGCCACCGCACGGCACCGTTTCCGACACCACGGCGACCTCGCCATCCCCTCGTCGCTGCACCAGTACTGGGCGTTCCTGACCGCGCAGGCCGTCCCCGGGGACATCGAGTACGAGTACGCCGACCTGGGCCACCCCTCGACCCCCGCCCGGCTGGCCGAGCTGCTGGCCCGCCGGCACCGTGACGTGTTCTGCCTCAACGACACCGACTCCGACCCCCGGTCGTTCCAGGAGCAGGAGGCGATGCTGGCCGACTTCCTGCCGCGCTACCTGCCCTTCCCCGCGCCGTTCGAGCTGCCGGACGACGTGGTGGCGGAGCGGCGCAAGGTGGGTGCCGGAGAGCTGTGGCGCCGGTCGTACCGCCCGATGGTGGACGGGCGACGCCCTGCCCCCATCGACGCGCCGACCATGCCGAACAGCCTGCTGAGAACGGTCAACGACTTCCCGGCCGCCCTGCTGCGACGCGACGAGTGAGCCCGCCGCAGCCCGAACAGCCGATGTGCCCCCGCGTTTTCCGTAACCCGTCCCAGTGGAGTCCAGCGTGGTAGACCCCGCCCCCCAGGTCACGATCATCGTCCCGGTGTACAACGTCGAGGACTACCTGCCCGAGACACTGGAGTCGATCGCGGCGCAGACCGTCTTCGCCCAGTGCCGCGTCATCCTGGTCGACGACGGCAGCACCGACGGCTCGGACCTCCTGGCCAAGCAGTTCGCCGCGGAGCACCCGAACGTGACCGCCCTGCAACAGGCCAACAGCGGGCCGGGGGCGGCCCGCAACCTGGCCCTCGACATGGCCGACACCCCGTACGTGGCCTTCGTCGACTCCGACGACCTGCTGCCGCCGCGCGCCATCGAGGTGCTGCTCAAGGCGATCGTGACGCACAAGGCGAGCATCGCCGTCGGCGACATGGACACCTTCCCGAAGCCGACCTCGTTCCTGTGGAAGAAGCCGTTCGGCAAGGGTGACCGGCTGCTGGAGACCGTGGTCGACGCACCGGAGCTGATCTTCGATGCCGGCCCGTGCCACAAGCTGTACGACCTCGCCCAGCTGCGACAGCACGGCCTGCGGTTCCGCGAGGGTGTCCACTTCGAGGACGCCTTCCTGGCCATCCCGATGCTGCTCAAGGCGGAGCGCATCGCCCTGGTCGACACGGTCGTCTACCAGTACCGCAAGCGTGCGGTCAGCACCTCCATCATGGACAACCTCTTCGTCCGGGAGCAGAACTTCTGGGACCATCTGGAGCTCTGCGAGACCCTGGCTGAGCTGCGGCCCGAGCTGGACGTGTTCCGGCGCGAGGTGCTGGAGCGGTTCCTGGTCCGCAGCTACCAGGGCTTCGCCATGCGGGCGCACGCCGTCTTCGAGGACGCCGACCTGTGGAAGATCTTCGAGAAGTGCACCCGGATCTATCACGACATCGATCCGTCCTTCATCGCACGCTGGACGATCGACACCCGGCACCGGGTGGCCTACCTGGCCATCAAGTCCTACGACTTCGAGCTGTTCGCCCGCCCGTGGGAACGGCTGCGGGGCGTGGTCGCCTGCGGCGGTGACCTGCACCTGGACTACCCGGTCACGCCGTCGATGCTGCCGCTGACCAAGGTGACCGCGGTCAGCGCCCGACTGGAGCAGGCTCGGCTGTCCGAGTCCGGTGACACCATCACGCTCTCCGGGCACATGGTGGTCAACGGGCTGCCGATGCGCAGCCCGATGCAAACCCCGATCGCGATGCGGGTGCGGGGCAGCCGGCTCACCGCGCCGGCCACCCCGCAGCGGCGGGCCGATCTCAAGGCGGGCGACGACAACCGGGAGTACGCCGGCTTCACCGCCGAACTACCCGTCGACAAGCTGCGCGGCGGCCAGCACAGCCTGCGGCTGGTGTTCCTCACCGAGACCGGCCAGGCGTCCCGGCAGTGCCTCGTCTCCGCCGCCTACCTGCGCGACGCCACCATGAAACTGGCCGGTGACACCCGGATCCTGCCTACCTTCACCGGTCGGGAGGACGCGGCGCTGCTGGTGCAGCGCAAGGGCGGTGTCGCCGGGCGGCGTCGCTGGGAGCGCACGATGCGGCGCAAGGACCTGCGGCACGTCGCCAGCCGGGCTCCGTTCTGGAAGGAGCGCCTGCTCCGCCTCGTCACCGCCCCGCTGATGGGTCGGCGGGACGTGTGGTTGATCGGGGAGCGCACCGACACCGCGCAGGACAACTCGTCGCACCTCTTCCGTCACCTGCGCCAGGTGGAGCGCAGGCGCGACGTCTACTACGTGTTGACCAAGGACAGCCCGGACCGGGGTCGGCTGCGCGGGCTGGGCAACGTCGTCACCTACGACTCGTTCCGGCACAAGTTCCTGATGCTGCACGCCAGCAAGCTGATCAACTCGTACGACATCGACGCCTACATGCTCCCGTCGAGCTGGGAGCGTTCGCCGTTCCTCAAGCACCTCAACTGGCGGATCGCCTTTTCCCGGGTCTTCCTCCAGCACGGCGTCACGGAGAAGGACGTCAGCGCCGGCCTGCACCGTGGTCGGGGCGCCTTCGACCTCTTCGTGGCCTCGTCGCACCGGGAGGCCGAGTACATCGCCGAGGACCTCGACTACGGCGACATGGTGGCGACCACCGGCATGCCACGCTTCGACGCGTTGGTGCCCGACCGAGGCAAGCGCCGGATCCTGTTCATGCCCACCTGGCGCACGTACCTGGTCACCCCGTCCTACAACAGGGCCGCCCGGCCGCAGGTCGCCTTCGACGGCTCGGCCTACCAGGTCTTCCTGGCCGAGCTGTTCAGCAGCGAACGACTGCGGCAGTCCCTGCGCGAGCACGGCTACGTGCTGGAGTTCTTGCCGCACTACGAGATGCGCTCGCTGCTGACCGACGTGGTACCGGCGGACGACTGCTTCGCCATGGCCGATCAGAGCGCCCGGACGGTCCAGGACGCGCTTCGCCAGTGCGATCTGTTCATCACCGACTACTCGTCCACGGCGTTCGACGTTGCATACCTCGGCACCCCGCTGATCTACGCCCAGTTCGACGCGGACGAGTTCTGGACCATCGGCGGCTACAAGAAGGGTTACTTCGAGCACCGCGAGGACGGGTTCGGCCCGGTCTGCGCGACCGCGGAGGAGACGGTCGACGCGATCATCCGGTACCTGGAGAACGGCTGCACCCGCGAGGAGGAGTACTCCCGCCGGGCGGCCGAGTTCTTCGTCGCACAGGACCGCGACAACTCCCAGCGGGTGGCCGCCGCCATCGCGGCGCTGCCGGGACCGCAGCGGTGACCGCGGCGAGGCCCGGCCCGGGGGAGCCGCCCCGGGCCCTGGCCGAACCCACCGGGCTGGTCGAGGTGTACCGCCGGGTGCTGAGCCCGCAGACCCGCCGCGCCATCGCCACGAAGGTCAGCCCCCGCGCCCGGCACCAGTTGAAGCAGTGGGTCGCGCGCGCCTCGCGCGACGGCCAACTGGCCGACCGCCGGGGGGAGCGGCTGGCCCGCCGCCAGCCGGAGCTGGTGGCCGGCGAGGACCGGGTGGTCGTCACGGCCGACCGGGGGCCCCGGGTGGCGAGGATCGGTGCCGCCGTCACGCCGCTGCGGGCCCGGCTGGACAACCTCGACGCGGTGACCGCGGCGCTCGACGAGGCCGGCGTACCCCACTTCCGGGTACGCGGCGAGTCGCACCGCTCGTCGGTGGTGGCCGTCGACGACGTGCACCGCGCCCGGGCGTACGCCGCCCTCGCCGCGGCCTGCGGCCGGGTTCCCGGCTACGTCTCGGTGCCGGACGGCCCCGGCCAGCCGGCGGCCGGGTTCGAGCCGAAGACCTGGGACCGTCTGGCGGACGCCCCGGTGCTCCGGCTCACCTGGTACTGGACGGACCCCCGGCGCCGGCTGGTGCTCGGGGAGACCTACGGCTGCGACGTCGAGTTCTGGACCCGCTCGGGCACCTCGCTCGTCGCGCCGCGACCCAACCCCGTCGCCGAACAGGTGGCGGCATCGGCGCCGGCGGTCCTCGTGCCCGAGTCGCGGTTCACCGCTCTGGCGCCGGCCACCGCCCCGGCCACCACGTGGACCCGTCCGGAGTTCGCGGCGCCCCGCCCGGACGACGTGCCGTTCCCGATCGACGTGGTCTACACCTGGGTCGACGGCGCCGACCCCGCCTGGCTGCGCCGCCGGGCCGAGGTGGCGGGTGTGCCGTACCACGCCGAGGCGGCGAGCGCGGCCCGGTTCCTCAGCCGCGACGAGCTGCGCTACTCGCTGCGGTCACTGCACCTGTTCGCGCCGTGGGTGCGCCACGTCTACCTGGTGACCGACGACCAGGTGCCGGCCTGGCTGGACCAGTCGGCGCCGGGGCTGCGGGTGGTCAGCCACCGGGAGATCTTCACCGACCCGACGGTGCTGCCCACCTACAACTCGCACGCCATCGAGAGCCAGCTGCACCACATCGACGGGCTCGCCGAGCACTTCCTGTACTTCAACGACGACGTCTTCCTCGGCACCGAGGCGCTACCCCAGGACTTCTTCCTGGCCAACGGCATCTCGCGGTTCTTCCCCTCGCCGGCGCTGGTGCCGCCGGGGCCGCCCAGCGCCGAGGACATCCCGTCGTCGGCTGCCGGGAAGAACAACCGGGCGTTGATCGCCGAGCGGTTCGGCACGGTGCTGACCCAGAAGATGAAGCACATGCCGCACGCGCTGCGCCGCAGCGTCCTCCAGGAGATCGAGCAGACCTTCCCGGAGCGGTTCCACCGGACCGCGGCCAGCCAGTTCCGCAGCATGGACGACCTGTCGGTCGCCTCGTCGCTGCACCACTACTACGCGTTCCACACGGGTCGGGCGGTGCCGGGGAACCTGCGTTACACGATCGCCGAGCTGTCCCACCCGGACACGCCCGCCCGGTTGGCCCACCTGCTGGCCCGCCGGGACCGGCAGGTGTTCTGCCTCAACGACGCGTTCTCCGTCGAGCAGGACCTCGCCGCCCAGCTGGCACTGCTCACCCCGTTCCTGGACACGTACTTCCCGGTGCCGAGCCCGTGGGAGCTGGCCTGACCGCAGACAGGCCGGTTCGCGCATGAGGGCGGGACGCCGGCACCACCGGTGTGCCGACGTCCCGCGTACGACGGTGGCCGGCCGCGCCCTCCCCGGCGGCGACCGACCACCGTGCTCTCGTGGTGGCGACCGGGCTCAGTAGGAGTAGCCCGAGCTGCCGGCGTCGTTCGACCCGCTGTCCGCCGGCGGGGCGACCGCCTTCGGCGTCGTCTTGGGCAGGCAGCTGAGGTTCTTCTTGCCGTCCGGCTGGACCACGAACCAGGTGCCACCGACGGCCTGGCCCTTCCACTGGCCGGGCTTCTTGTCGCCGATGTAGCGGTACACCGGCCATCCGCCGACGGTGAGCTGACGAGTGCCGTCCTGCCGGGTCACGCTGCCGACCTTGTCGTCGGAGACGCCGGTGAGCTGCGGGTTGCCGTCGGTCACGGCCGGCGGCCACACCTGCGCGCACTTGTCCACGCAGTTCGACGCGGGCGGGTCGGCGGTGTCCTTGTCGAAGCGGTACAGGATCCAGCCGTCCTGGTCGGTGACCACGCTGCCCATCCGGGCAACCTTCTTGCCGATCAACTGCTCGGTCAGGTCGACGTCCGCCGGCGGCGGCGCGTCGGCGGCCGCAGCCTCCGCGGATGCCGTGACCTCGGGTTCAGCCGCCGCGGTGGGCTCGGCCGCGGCGACGGCGACCGGCTCGGCCGCGCTCGGGTTCGCCCCGTCGTAACCCGCGGGAGCGCAGGCCGTTAGTGCGACCATCGCGCTCGCGACGATGACGGTCCGCTTCATCTGTGCCACGTGCCCTCCTCATTCTTGGCAGTTCTCCCATAGGTACGGGACGGAGGCTGTCAAGGATGAAGGAGTAACAGTGGTCAATTTCACGTAAATTGATTGAACCGATCGGGGCGGTGGCACGTGTGCCCCTACACGGACCGGTCCGGAAACAACACATCGGCGCCGGCCATTGTGACAATGGCCGGCGCCGATTCGGTACGCGAACCTACATGGGCACCGTGACCAGCGGACTGGCCACCCCGTTACCGTCCACCGACTGCACCTGGAGCTGCTTGATGTCGGCCACCGGCGCCGCCGTCGACGCGCTCAACTCGAGACCCTGCGGGCGGGTGTTCGTGCCATAGCCGCCATCCGGCACCGACCACGTCGAGATGACCTCGGTCGTCGCGTTCTTCCGCAGCACCACCAGTCGGCAGGTGCGCGGGCCGGGCAGCCTCTGCAGGCTGAAGTTGATGCGAGTGCCGTAGTCCTTGGTGACCAGGAACATCGTCGTCTGCACGCCCGTCGTCGGGTCGGTGGCGTCGACCTGGTCGCCCTCCTCCTCGTTGCCGCCCACCCCCGGGCCGCTCGGGGCCCCCGTCGGCGCACTCGTCGGCGGCTCGTTCCCCGGCGCGCTCAGCGTCGGCTCGGCGAGTACCGCTGGCGGTTCCTCGCCGGCCACACTCACGAAGCCGAACGCCGTCAGGCCACCGAAGACCACCACCGCCGCCGCCGTGGCGAGCAACTGGCGGAACCGGGTGCGTCGCCGGTCGCGGCGGACCGCGACCAGCGTCCGGTCCAGCAACGCCGGGTCGGTGGCCGTCTGCTCCAGCGCCATCATCGTCTCGCCGTCGATGTCGGAGAGGAGCCCGACCACCGGCACCATCGTCTCCAGCTCGGCCGCACAGGCCCAGCAGGTGGCGAGATGCTCCTCGAACCGCTCGGTGTCCTGCTCGTCGAGCACGCCCAGCGCGTACGCGGCGACGTCCATGTGATCTGGCCGGCTCATTCTGTCACCCCCCGCTCCTGCAGAGCCGTGCGAAGCGCGCGCAGCGCGTAGTAGACCCGCGACTTGGCGGTGCCCAGTGGAAGCCCCAACTCCTCGGCGGCCTCCGGCACCGTCCGCCCCCGGAAGTACGTCGAGATCAGGATCTCGCGGTGCGACTGACTGAGCGTACGCAGGGCGTCCGCCACCGTCATCGTGCGCAGCACCCGGTCGGTGCTGTCCGCCTCGGCGAACGCGGTCAGGTCCCGGTCGTACGTCTCCGGCGGCCGGGCCTGCTCGCTGCGGTGCTCGTCGATGGCGATGCGGCGGGCCACGGTGACCAGCCACGGCCGCAACGAGCCCTGTCCCTGCGCACCGAGGCGGTGCGCGTTGCGCCAGGCCCGCAGCAGCGTCTCCTGGACGATGTCCTCCGCGCGCTGCCGGTCCCCCCCGGTGAGCCGCATGACGAACATCAGCAACGGGCCGGCGTGCTCGGCGTAGAGCAGCCGGATCAACTGGTCGGAGTGGCTCGCCTCGGTTGACGTCGCCTGATGGCGCCCGGGCGCCGGTCGCGGCGTCACCGGACCATTCTGGCGAGAGGTCGCCCGTGCGTCGACCCCTCGGGCAGACGAGGTCGGCCGCGACGAGGACCGCGCGGACATCCAATCCGCGCGAATCGCGTCGCCATGCCAGCCGGCCGCCACCGCATGCATGCAGACCTCCGGGATGTCTGTTGACCAACGCCGCCCACCAGGCGGGCCGCCCGGTGGTACGCAGCGCCGCCCGGAACGGATCAACAAACCGCGAAAAAAGTTCTGAGCCGCCGGTCGGTGTGCCGGTCAGCGGCGGACCGAGAACAGGCCCGGCGGCGGCGGGTCGGAGCCGGTGGCGTCGGCGTCCCGGACCACCTGCGCGCCTCCGGCGAAGCGGTCCAGCTCGTCGTCGGCCACCACCCGCCCGGGGAACCAGTCGCCGGCCGCCCGCCGGCTCAACCCGGCCACCGGAGGCGCGGTCCGCCCGGCCACCAGCACCAGGTTGCCGTACCGGCGACCCCGCAACACGGCCGCGTCGCCCACGAGGCAGGCCCGGGGCAGCAGCGAGCGGACCGTGGCGACCTGCCCACGGGCGTGCCGCAGCGGCGGACCGTCGGCGAGGTTCGCCAGGTACCAGCCCGCCGGGCGGAGCACCCGGGCCGCCTCCGCCACGAACTCGACGGAGGTCAGGTGGGCCGGGGTGCGGGCGCCGGAGAAGACATCCGCGACCACGACGTCGTAGCTGGCGTCCCGGCTGGCGGCCAGCACCGCCCGGGCGTCCTCGACCCGGACCCGCAGCCGCGGGTCGGCCGGCCAGGGCAGCGCCCGGCGGACCAGCTCCACCAGCGCGCCGTCCACCTCGGACACCCGCTGCGTCGAGCCGGGTCGGGTGGCCGAGACGTACCGGGGGAGGGTCAACGCCCCGCCACCGAGATGCAGCACCCGCAGCGGCTCGCCGGCCGGTGCGATCAGGTCGATCGCGGCGGCCAGCCGCCGGACGTACTCGAACTCCAGGTGGGTCGGGTCGGTCAGGTCGACGTGCGACTGCGGGGCGCCGTCCAGCAGCAGCGTCCACGAGCCCGGCCGGTCCGGATCCGGCACCAGCTCCGCCTGCCCGGTGTCCACCTGCTCGACCACCCCGGCGCCCGCCCGCTTGCGTCCCATACCCGACCAGTATCCGCGCTCAGCGAGCCGCGCGGGCCGCAGCGGCGGTCAGCGCACGGTGCAGCAGCCGCGAGTCGCCGAGCAGGGCCCGCAGCCGGCGCTCCAGGCCGGCGATCGGGATCAGGTTCTGCGGCGCCCTCGGGTCCTTGTACGGGGTGGAGGCGAACCGGGGCAGGGTGACCAGCGACAGGTCGGCCAGCTCGATCGCCGCCTCCACCGGCAGGTCGGCCGAGCACTCCACCCGGACGATCCCCGCCCACGGCGCTCCGACGGCCACCGGCAGCCGCAGATACCACGACCAGCCGCCCCAGGCCGTGCCGAGCCGGAACACCGGCGAGCGCTCACGGGGCGCCAGACCGGTCACCACCGCGGTCAGCCGGGCGTCCAGGTACTGGCTGTGCTGGGTCTTGATGTAGCCGAGCGTGCGCGGCAGCTGCCGGCGGCTGCGCAGCGGACCGTCCACCACCAGCAGATCGTCGTCGACGCGGGCGGCGTCCGAGACCGCCACCTCCAGCGCGGTCAGCGGGCCCTGCACGGCGGCCGGCAGCTTGGCCAGCTCACCGGTGCCGCCCACCCGGTGCACCGGGTAGCGGATCGCCCCCGCCACCACGTCCTGCGCCGACGGGCTCGCCGTGAACAGCCCCCGGCCGACCCGGGTGCCGGCCAACTGCGCCGCACCCCGGCCCAGGTCACAGCGGACCACCCCCGCCGCGTACGAGGCGGCCAGCCCCGGAAAGGACCCGCCGTCGGACTCCGCCGTCCAGATGCTCGCGTCGATCCGGCGCACCCCGTCGACCAGCAGCACCACATCGGGTGCCCGCACGCCCGGCCGGACCCCGATCGCCCGCCAGTCCACGGTTGGCAGCTCCACGTCCGCGTCGACCTGGGCGCTGCTCGGGGCCGCCGGGCCGGCGGCGGACGCCTCGAACGACGCGCCGTACGCCGGATCCCACGAGTCGACGAAGAACGCGGCGTCGGTCACGCGACCACTCCCTCGGTCGCGACCGCGGGGCGCTGCAGCGCCGCGCTCCTCGTGCTCACCGGCCGGTCCGTTCCACCCGCGCCGAGCGGGCGTCCTTCCGCACCTCGAAACGGACCGGGATCCGCTCGGCCAGCGCCGACACGTGCGTCACCACGCCGACCATCCGGTCACCCCGGGCGGCCAGATTTTCCAGCGTGGCCGCCACCGTGTCCAGGGTGGCCGCGTCCAGCGTGCCGAAGCCCTCGTCCAGGACGATCGACTCCAGGCTGGCCGCCGTGGTCGACATCCCGGCCAGCTGCTCGGAGAGCGCCAGCGCCAACGCCAACGACGCCTGGAACGTCTCGCCGCCGGAGAGGGTGCGTACGCCCCGGCGCAGGCCGGCGTCGTGGTGGTCGACCACGAAGAACTCGCCCTTGTCGTGCACCAGCTCGTACTGCCCGCCGGACAGCTCCCGCAGGATCCCCGACGCGCCGTCGACCAGCAGGTCCAACGCCTCGGCCAGCAGCCACCGCTCGAAGTTGTTGGCCCGCAGGTGCCCGGCGAGCGCGCGCGCCACCTGCGCCTCGCGCTCGTGGGCGGCACGCTGCTCACGCAGCGTCCCGGCCTGCTCGCGACGGTCCCGCAGCCGGCGCCGGTCCGCCTCGGCCCGCTCCACCGCCACGGTCGCCGCGTGCACCGGGTCGTCCGCGACCGGCACGGCGGCGGCGGCGAAGATGCCCGCTATGCGGCGCTGCACCGCATCGGCCGCCGCCTCGGCGTCGGCC
>NZ_QGKR01000303.1 GCF_003172955.1 Micromonospora acroterricola
GGGGCGGGCTCGGTCGGGCGCGGGGTGCCGGCCGTCGCCGTCGGGTACCGGAGAATCGTCGGGTAGCTGCCCGGCTGGCCGGCGGCCTCGGAGACGGTGAGCAGCGACCGGCCGTCCCGGCTGTAGGTGATCGCCTCACCCTGGGGTTCGTCCGGCAGCGGGGTGATCCGGGCGGTGCCGGTGGTCAACGCGGCGACCACGTCGCCGTCGGGCACGTCGTACTCGAAGGCGTCGGCGTAGCTGCGCAGCACCACCCGGCGCCCGTCCGGCGCGCTCGCCGCCCCGGTGACCACGCCCCGCCCGAGGAAGGAGTACGGGTTGCTGGTCGTGGTGGTCGGCAGGACCACCTGGCCGACCGAGGCGAGCGTCGTCGTCGCGCCGGGCCGCAGCGCGGTGGTCGGCGCGTACAGGATGGCGGTGCCGCTGCCTCCCTTGGTCACGACCAGCGGTCGGCCGTCGGCGTCGAGCAGGAGCCCCTCGGCGTCGTGCGGCCGGTCCGGGTACGCCATCCGGTGCAGCACCGGCCGGTCCGCGCCCGGCGCGAGCCGCCACAGCGCGATCGTCTGCCGGGTGCGGTCGTTGTCGCCGATGTCGGCGACCCAGATGGTGCCGTCCGAGCCGACGGCCAGGTCCTCGGTGTCGCGCGGCCGGGACGGGTAGGCGACCGCCCGCACCACGGCGCAACTCCGGTTGAGGAAGAAGACGCGGCGGCGGGACTCGTCGTCGGCGCCGTCGTTGACCACCACGTACCCGTCGTCCGTGGCGACCATCCCGGAGATCTCCCGGAGCCGGTCGTCGCGCACCTGGCACACCGGCGTCCCGGCGCCGGGCGCGCCAGCGGCGGCCGCGCTCGTCGTCTGGACCAGCGGCATCGCGCCGACGAGCAGGGCGGCCAGTGCCGCTCCCGCGCGGGCGCGCCGCCCACGGGTCACCCGCGCCCGTACCCGCATCGCCCGTCCTCCTCGCCGCGGCCGTGGAACGGCCACCTCGCCCATCCTGGCCGATCCCGCCCACCGGTGGTGGCCATCGCGGGGATGCCGCCCACATCCTTGCCCATGTATAGATGATCTATCTATAGTGCCGGCATGGCAGGAATGCGCGAGCCGACGTTCCTCATCCTCACCGCGCTCGCCGACGGTCCCCGGCACGGCTACGGGATCGTGCGCGAGGTCACCGACCTGTCGGCCGGACGGGTCACCCTCCTCGCCGGCACCCTCTACACCGCGCTGGACCGGCTGGCCGCGGAAGGGCTGATCACGCACGACCGCGACGAGACCGTCGACGGTCGGCTGCGCCGCTACTACCGGCTCACCGGGGACGGCGTCGCCGCGCTCGACGCGGAGACGGCCCGGCTCCGCCAGCTCACCACCGCCGCCGAGGCACGGCTGCGTCGCCTGCGCTCCCGCCCCGCCTGACCCCGCTGGAGCACCACCTCGGCGAGCCGCACCCGGCGTGGCACCCGCTGTGGGATGGCTGGGCCAACCGACGGCGTCCCTGCTGTTCCTGGTCGGCGCGGTGTGTGCGCTGCTGGCGTTGGGGCTGGCCGCCGAGCCCCGCCGGGACCGGTCCCCGGTGGCGCTGGTCGACTGACCCGCGCCAACCGGGGACCGCGCCGGAACCGCTACCGCACCGACCAGCGCTGCGCGCCGGTGCCGTTGCAGGTCCAGAGCTGGACCCTGGTGCCGTTGGCGGTACCGGAGGACGCCACGTCGACGCACTTGCCGGCGGCGGTGAGCACGATCGCCCCGTCCGCGCGGAAGGTGAAGCGCTGCGCGCCGGTGCCGTTGCAGGTCCAGATCTGCACCCTGGTGCCGTCGGCGCTCGCCCCGCCGGCCACGTCCAGGCACCGGTCGCCGTAGACCCGCAGCTCCCCGGCGGCGGTACGGGTCCAGCGCTGGTTGGCGCCGCCGTGACAGTCCCAGATGATGGTCTGGGCACCTTCGCTGGTGCTGGCGCCCGAGACGTCCAGGCAGCGCCCCGAGTTCGGGTTGACCAGGCCCACCGGGCTGCCGACCGGCGGTACGCCCGACGGCACCAGGCTGCCGGGCACCGACGACAGCGCGTCGAACCAGCGGGCCGCCATCTTGTCGTACCCGCCGGCGTTGGGGTGGACGCCGTCGGCGAGATCGGCCGTGCCGAGCGCGGAGTGCATGTCGACCAGGTGCACCCGGCTCCCCTTCTGCGCCACGATGCCGGGGATCGTCGCGTTGTACGCCCGCACCCGCGCCTCCAGGGTCGGGTCGGTCTCCGGGGTGATGGTGGCGACGAAGAGTTCGACCTCCGGCGCCGTGGCCCTGATCTTGTCGATCAGGGCGGAGAGCCGGGCCGGGGCGTTGGCCAGGTCGTGGTTCTGGTTCACGTCGTTGGTGCCGATGTGCAGCAGCACAGTACGGGGGGTGGTGGCCTGCAACCAGGCCACAATGTTGGCGTCGAGCTGGTCGATGCGCCAGCCCGAGTGCCCCTCGTGGTCGTGGTCGCCGAGGCTGGCCGGCCCGTTGAACTGCGAGCCGACGAAGTCGACGGTGTGGTTGGCCGCGACCAGCCGCTGCCACAGGTTGATCCGGTACCCGCCGGGCACGTTGAACCCGTCGGTGATCGAGTCACCGAGCGGCATCACCCGTACCCCACCGTTCGACTCGGCCTGGGCGGGTGCGACCTGGGCCAGCGCCAGCACGGCGCTGAGGACGAGCCCGAAGCCGCCGGCGGCGGCCCGTCGTGCGTTCCATCGCATGGTTGTTCCCTCTCCTCACCAGTCGTCCAGGGACCTCGGTGGTGGTGGTGCCGCCCGCCGAAAACGGCCCCACAACTGGACGTACCCATTGATGCTTTGCGATGGCTCGGATGGTCCGGGCCGACCGGGCGCGGGCGGGAGCCGAACGCGGCGCTGGCTGCGCCCAACGGTCGGCCCGCCGCTGCGGACGGTCCGGCGCGCCCGCGTCCTCCATTCAGGACAGCGGCGCACCGGCGGAGGGTTATGTGTCGGCCGTCGCCCCGGTACGGTCCGAGATGACCACGGTCACGGCAGGCGCGGATGGCGGCGGGCCGGCGTCCCGCAGCGGCCGGACCACCCGGCACACGAGGGGAGCCAGGGTGCGGATCAGAGCGGGGCTTTGCGTCGCGGCGATGCTCGCGACGGGGTTGGTGGCAGCGACACCGGCGGCCGCCGCGCCGACCGACGGCGCCACCGTGGTGCCGATCCAGGTCACGGGTGACCCGGCGAAGCGGTTCAACCTGGTGCTGCTCGGCGACGGCTACACCGAGGCCGACCTGCCGACCTTCCGGTCGCACGTGGAGCGGCACCTCAACACGCTGTGGACGATCGAGCCGTTCAAGTCCTACCGCAGCTACTTCAACGTCTACGCCGTCGAGATCGTCTCCGCCGAGTCCGGGGTGGACTGCGACCCGGGCCTGTCCGCGCCGCGGCGCGACACCGCGCTGGGCATGGGCTTCTGGGGCGGCTGCAACCCGGCGAGCGTGCAGCGGCTGTTGACGGTCGACGGGGCGGCGGCGAGCGCGTACGCCGACCTGGCCACCGGGACCAACCCGGGCAACCGGCAGCTGATCGCCCTGGCCAACAGCGACACCTACGGCGGCGCGGGCGGCCGCAACGCCACCGCCTCCGGCGGCAACGCCCTCTCCGCGCTGATCAGCCCACACGAACTCGGGCACTCGCTCGGCGAACTGCAGGACGAGTACGACTACTACGGCCGTGGGGTGCCCGGCGACACGTACACCGGGCCGGAGCCCGACTCGGTGCACCACACGGTGCTGACCGAGCAGCAGATGCGCGACACCCGGGCCAAGTGGTGGCGCTGGCTGGGCGAGCCGAGCGAGTCCGGCGGCACGATCGGCCGTTACGAGGGTGGGCTGTACCTCCAGCGCGGGGTGTGGCGGCCCAGCCGGCACTCGATGATGAAGTCCCTGGGCTTCTACTTCGACCAGGTCGCTCGGGAGCAGATGACCGAGCGGATCGCCGCCCGGGTGGGCATCGTGCAGGGCGGGACGGCCACCGACCAGCCGGTCGGCGTGGACCGGGTGCTCTGGGTGGACACCCTGCACCCGGTGAGCCACGCGCTCGCGGCCACCTGGGCGGTCGACGGCAGGGCGGTGCCGCGTACCGGCAATGCCCGCCATCTCGACCTGCGGGCGCTGCGACTGGCGCCCGGTCGGCACACGGTCACCGCCACGGTGACCGACCCGACCCCGTTCGTCCGCGATCCCGCGGTCCGCGACTCGCCCGCGCTCACCCAGACCCGGGCCTGGACCGTGGACACCGGTGTCCGCACCCCGCCGGTCACGGCACCGCTGACGATCACCGGGTCCACCGCCACCGACCGGCCGGTCGGCGCGCGGGACGTGGTGTACGTGCAGACCAGCCAGCCCACCGACCGGGTGCCGGCCGTGCGCTGGTCGCTCGACAGCCGGCCGGTGGCCGACGCCGGCAGCGACCGGGACCTGGACCTGGGCGCGCTGCGCCTGTCGCGCGGCACCCACCGGTTGACCGCGCGGGTCAGCGACCGGGCGACCGGGGAGACGGCGACCCGCACCTGGACGATCGACGCGACCCGGCCCGACGTCGAGTCCGCCCTCTCCGAGCCGCTGCTCACGCTGACCCGGCCCGGCCGGCCCACCGAGTACGTGTACAACGGCCCGTTCACCATGGGCCTCACCGGCACCGACGACAGCGCCGGGCAGGTCACCTCGGAGTTCCGGCTCGACGGCGACGGCTGGCACAACTACTACGGCTGGCCCACCGACGCCCGGTCGCCCTTCCTGTTCACCGCCACCGGCACCGACGTGGACGGTCTGGTCTACGGCAACCTCGGCTCGGGCGGCCTGTCGGTGTCTCCGTTCGCCGAACGCTCCCCCGGCTACGGGCGGCACACCATCGAGTACCGGGGCATCGACGCGGTCGGCAACATCGGTGCGGCACACGCCTTCGTGGCCACGCTGATCCCGCCGCCGCCGGCGTGCACGCGGGTCGTCACCGGCCGGCACGCCGGTCCGCTGCTGGCCGGCGCCGGCGTCACCTGCCTGCGCGAGGCGACGGTCTCCGGCGGGGTGATCGTCCGGCCCGGCGCCAGCCTGGTCGCCGAGCGGTCCTCGATCGCCGGGAGCCTGGTGTCGACCGGCGCCACCGCCGTCGAGCTGGTGAACTCCGGCGTGCAGGGCGCGGTGACGCTGACCGGCACCACCGACCACCTCACGGTGGTGGGGGCACGGGTGACGGGTCCGCTGGTGCTGGCCGGCGCCGGCGGCGTGACGGCGCCGATCCTCGCCGGCAGCCAGGTGGGCTCGCTGGTCTGTTCGGGGCGCGGCCCGGCCCCGGTCGACCTCGGTGCGGCCACCACCGTACGCGGGGCCACCTCGGGACGGTGCGGGTCGACGCCGGCCGCCTGACGCCGCACGACGCGCTGTCCGCCGCCGACGCCTGCGGCGGGCAGCGGCCGTTCCGGGCCGCCTTCCGGTGCTCCGGACCGGCGGGCGCCCCCTCACCGATGGCGGCAGTCAGGCGTGAGTACGCCGGTGACGGGTAGGCAGCGGCCCGGCGGCACGTCGACACCCGCCGGGCAGGAGGCCGCGATGAGCACGTACCGGGACGAGCAGGGGGACCTGGGGCCCGCGCCGGAGGCGGACGCCCTGGAGCAACGGCAGGACGCGGTCGACACGGGGCCGCCGGACAAGATGTCGGGTGACGTGGACCCGGAGGCGACCGAGGCGGACCTCGCCGAGCAGGGCGCCCTGCCGGCGGGCACACTCGAGGACGCGACGTCGCTTCCGGCCGAGGCCGAGGCGGCGGACGTCCTAGAACAGCGCCAGGAGATTCCCACCCGCGACGAGGGCCGGCGGACCTGACCACGCCGGCCGTGGCCGGGCCGAGCCCGCGGCCGGCCCCTCAGTCCAGTCGCCGCAGCCGGCGGTTCCACCAGCCCGGTCGCCGGTGGCTCATCTCGCGCAGCCGCCAGTGCTCGGCGTGCTGCGTGACGATGAGCAGTGGCACCAGACCGAGCGTCAGCAGCGGCACGTAGCGCGGCGCCGAGCGGTTCTCCCGCAGCAGCGCGCCCAGCGCCGCCGCGCCCGACACGTACAGGATCGGGTTGTAGTACCGCATCAGCTCCGGCCCCAGCCCCTCGCACTCCCGCAGCCACGGCAGGCCCAGCCGGGTGCGTCGACGCGGCCAGCCGCGCAGGTGGGCGATCACCGCGGCCAGCCCGACCCCGTTGGAGACGGCGAAGACCCCGTCGCTGGACGCCGGGCGGGTGCCGGCCGTCCGCAACAGCGTCCCGGTGGTCAGGGCCCACAGCCCCGCGGCGGGCGCCGGACCCAGGACCGAAGCCGCCGGCATGCCGACGCCGGCGCCCAACTCGAAGAAGACATGCGCCGCGAGGCCCGCCGTGGCGATCCTCGTCAGCGGCCGGCCAGCCGCCGGTCGCACCCGGCTTCCGGCCGTCCATCCGATCCGGTACGACCCCACGGCAGGACCCTTCCGCAGTACGGACCTCGGCTCGTCGCCGGTCCCACGCTCCCGACCAGCCCGATCGCGGTACCCGCTCCAACCCGGCCTACACGCTCCGCCGGCCAGGCCGATCGACAGGCCCAGCCGGCGGAGTCGCCCAGCCGGCTCAGCCGGTGACGACCTGCCAGAGCAGGAAGGCGTTGAGCGCGACGACGAGGACGGCCACCAGGGACGCGGCGGCGGTGGTGAGCGGGTGGTTGACCAGGTTGCCCATGAGGTCGCGGCGACGGGTGAAGGCGACCACCGGGATCAGCGCGAACGGGATGCCGAAGCTGAGGATGACCTGGGACAGCACCAGCGCCCGGGTGGGGTCGAGACCGATGGCGAGCACCGCCAGCGCGGGCAGCAGGGTGATCAGCCGGCGCAGCAGCAGCGGCACCCGGCGGCGCAGGAAACCCTGCATGATCACTTCTCCGGCGTAGGTGCCGACGCTGGTGGAGGCGAGCCCGGAGACCAGCAGGGCGATGGCGAAACCGAACGCGGCGGCGGTGCCGATGGTCTGGCCGAGGCCGGCGTGCACGCCCTCCAGGCTGTCCGCGCCGGCCGGGCCGCCGCCGCGGAAGCTGGCCGCCGCGATCAGCAGCATGGCGAGGTTGACGGCGCCAGCCGCCGTCAGGGCGAGCAGCACGTCGGTGCGCTGGCCGCAGAAGAGCGTGCGGCGCTCGACGTCGTCGGCGGCGGGGATGCGGTCGCGGGTCAGCGCCGAGTGCACGTAGATGACGTGCGGCATGACCGTGGCGCCGAGGATGCCGGCGGCGAGCAGCACGCTGTCGGTGCCCTGGAGCCGGGGTACCAGGCCGGCCATGGCGGAGCCCGGGTCGGAGCCGGCGGCGAGCAGGTTGGCGGCGAAGGCCAGGACGATGACGCCGAGCAGCACGGCGATGGCGATCTCGAAGGCCCGGAAGCCGCGCGAGCGCAGGGCGAGCACGACGAACGAGGCGGTGCCGATGATGATTCCGCCGGGCAGCATGGGTATGCCGAAGAGCAGGTACAGGGCGACGGCGCCCCCGATCACCTCGGCCAGGTCGGTGGCCATCGCGACCAGTTCCGCCTGTACCCACATCACCCGGTTGACCGGGCGGGGCATGCGTTCCCGGCACAGCTCCGGCAGGCTGCGCCCGGTGGCCAGGCCCAGCTTGGCGGTCAACGTCTGGACCAGCATGGCCATCAGGTTGGCCACCACGACGACCCAGACCAGCAGGTATCCGTAGCGGGCGCCGGCCGCGGAGTTGGTGGCGAAGTTGCCGGGGTCGACGTAGGCGACGGCGGCGACGAACGCCGGGCCGAGCAGGATCAGTCGCCCGCGTACCCGGCCCCGGGCGCGGGCTGCCTGCAACGGCGTCGCCGTCGACACCGCGAGCTCGTTGGTGACCATCGAACACCTCCCCGTCCACACGGATCGCGTGCCCGTTCCCTTCCCGGCCGGCTGACCCGTCCGTGCCAACGTGTGGCCCGCCCGTGCCACACGAATGAGGCCGGGGAACGGGGCCAGATTCGCGGTGGCCTCCGTCCCGGCTGGGCCCTGATCGACTCGGTGTCCCTGACATCGGGGCATCCCCCCGCCCGGGATTCCGCCACGTCGCTGGGACCGAGTCGATCACCCGCGAGGACGCCTCCCCGGCCGAGGTCGCCAATCAGCGTGATACCTCAGTGGCATATTGATGCCTCAGAGGTATCGCCAGGGATAGGGCATCCCCCGACCCGATCGGCACGGCGAGACGGGAACTTCGGGTTCGCCCACACGCTCCGCTCCGGACGGCCACCGCCTCCCCCACCTCCTCGGTCAGCCTGGGGAGGGGACAGGTCTCTGCCTCCCTGGCCGTCCACCGCGCCCACCACGCCACGCGGTACCGCGCCCGCCTCCCACGTCGACTCGTCCTCAGACAGTCGACCCGGCGACTCGCCGCACCGTCCTTGACAGCGGCGAACCTCCCCGGAAAGCTGTCTATTAGTCCTACTGTCGTAGGACAACAGGGGAGGATCGTCTCGAGTGATCGAGTTTGTGCTGGACAGCCGGTCGAAGGTGAACACCTACATGCAGCTCGTGCAGCAGGTGAAACAGGCGCTGCGGGTCGGCCTGCTGGTGCCGGGCGACCAGTTGCCGAAGGTCCGGGACGTCGCGCAGTCACTGGCGATCAACCCGAACACGGTGCTGAAGGCGTACCGGCAGCTGGAGATCGAGGGTCTGGTCGGCGGCCGACCGGGGGTGGGCACGTTCGTCCAGCGCACCCTGGCCGGCGCGTCCCTGCCCAACCAGGCCGAGCTGCGCGAAGACCTTGTCGCGTGGCTGCACCGGGCGCAGGCCGCCGGCCTCACGGCCGAGGACGTCGTCGCCCTGGTGGAGACCACGCTGCGGGCCACCCTCGCCGACGACGCCCCGCAGAAGGAGCCCGCGTGAGCGAGCGCGGCGAGCACACCACCAGGCACCGCAGCGAGCGAAACGAGAGGACAGAGGATGGACATGGTCTTGGAGGCCGACCGGCTGGGCAAGCGGTACGGCAGCACCTGGGCGCTGCGGGACTGCTCCCTGCACGTGCCGGCCGGGCGGATCGCCGCGCTGGTCGGGCCGAACGGCGCGGGAAAGAGCACACTGCTGCACCTGGCCGTCGGGTTACTCAAGCCCGACGCGGGCGCGGTACGGGTGTTCGGCAGATCGCCGTACGGTGACACGGAGGGCCTGGCGGACATCGGGTTCGTCGCCCAGGACACCCCGCTGTACCGGGACTTCACCGCCGCCGAGCTGGTGATCGCCGGCGGCAGGTTGAACCGGCGGTGGGACGCGGCGCTGGCCCGTACCCGGCTGGCTCAGCTCGGCATACCGCCGGACCGGCCGGTCGGCAAACTCTCCGGCGGGCAGCGGGCCCAGGTGGCGCTCGCCCTGGCGCTGGCCAAACAGCCCCGGCTGCTGCTGCTCGACGAGCCGGTCGCCAGCCTCGATCCGCTGGCCCGGCCGGAGTTCCTCCAGTCGCTGATGGGCAGCGTCGCGGACTCCGGCACCACGGTCCTGCTCTCCTCGCACCTGCTGGCCGACCTGGAACGGGTCTGCGACTACCTGATCGTGCTCAACGCCGCCCAGGTGCAGCTCGCTGGCGCGGTCGACGACCTGGTGGCCGGGCACCGGCAGCTCATCGGCCCGCGGCACGACGGCGGCGCGATCGGGGGCGTCGCCGCCGTGGTGCGGGCCAGCCACACCGACCGGCAGTCCACGCTGCTGGTCCAGACCGACGGTCCGATCACCGATCCCGCCTGGACGGTGCGGGAGGTCAGCCTGGAGGACGTGGTCCTGGCCCACCTGGCCGACGGCGCCACGCAGACCAGTCACAGCGAGTGGGGAGTCCCGGCATGATCTGGCTGACCTGGCGGCAACACCGCAAGCAGGCGTTCTTCACCCTGCTGGGGTTCGCGGTGCTCGCCGCCCTGATGGTGCCGATCGGCCTGTCGATGCGGCACAGCTTCGCCGACCTCGGGCTGGCGGAGTGCGTACGAAAACTCAACGACACGAATGCGGCCGCCGCGACCCGGGACGGCTGCGACGCGGCCTTCCACCGCTTCACCAACCGCTACGGCAGCCTCAACCTGGTGGCCGTGCTGCTCCTCACCCTGCCGATGCTGGTCGGCCTGTTCTGGGGCGCACCGCTGGTCGCCCGCGAGGTGGAGCACGGCACCCACCGCTTCGTGTGGACGCAGGGCGTCGGCCGGACCCGCTGGGCGCTGGTGAAGTTCGGGCTGGTCGGCGCCGCCGTGGTGGTCCTCGCGGTCGGCTACGGGCTGGGCATGTCGTGGTGGGTCGACCCGCTGACCCAGGCCGCCCAGGAGGGCCGGCTCGGCCTGATCGTCTTCGACCTGCAGGGCGTCGTCCCGATCGGGTACACCCTCTTCGCGGTGGCGCTCGGCATCTTCGCCGGCACGGTGTGGAAGCGGATGCTCCCCGCCATGGGCATCACCCTGGCCGGGTTCATCGGCGTACGGGCGGCGGTGGAGATCCTGGCCCGACCGCACTACCAGCCGGCCCGCACCCTCACCTTCCCCATCGAGGGCGCCGGTGAGCCGCAGACCGAGCGCGGCGGCTGGATCCTCGCCCAGGGCGTCCGCAACCCCGACGGGACGATGGTGGCGGAGGACACCCGGATCCAGTGCCCGCCGGGTGGCAAGGGACCGGAGGGGCGGGTCTGCGGCGCCGAGCTGGGCATCGAGCCGGGCGCGTACAACTGGCAGCTCTACCAGCCGGCGGACCGGTTCTGGCTGTTCCAGGGCATCGAGACGGGCGTCTTCGTCGCCCTGGCCCTGATCCTGCTCTACCTCGCCGTCCGCCGCGTCCGCCGGATCGCGTAGGCCGGACGACGCGTGATCGCCGGGGCACCCGACGGCCCCGGCGATCACGCGTCAGCGCAGGCCGTAGGCGGTGAGTCTGAGCCAGGAGGGAGTCGGATTCCGGCCCGTCGCCAACGCGACTGGACGTGCCCATCCGCTCACCACGAGTGATCCGATGTGGACCGCAGGGCCCGCGTCGGTCGGGCCGCACGGATGGGAGCGTACGAGTGAACTTCAGAATCCTCCGCCGGGTCGCCGCGTCGACCGTGGCGCTCGCCTGCGCCGTGGTGGGCGCGGTGGCGCTGCCGGCCGCGCCAGCGACCGCCAGCCCGATCCGCAACGCGACCGCATGGTCGGTGCTGCTGTGCAAGTTCAGCGACAAACCGGCCGAGCCGAAGACGCCCACGCACTTCGCCAACTTCCTCACCGCCGCCGGTGTCGGCACGGGCGGGGTCGCCGACTACCTGGCCGACCAGTCCGGCGGGCGGGTGTCGTTGGCCGGCTCGGTGGTCCGGGGCTGGTACACGATGCCGTACACGTTGGCGCAGTTCCAGCCGATCGACCGGTGGACCCGCATCCAGCGCTGCGTGGACACCGCCGCGGCGGCCGGTTACGCGGTGCCCGCCGGCAACCGGATCGCGGTCATGCTCAACGACTGGGTGGACTCCGGGGCGGCCGGCGGCCGGGTGCTGCTCGACCCGGGCGCCTGGAACGTCGGCTTCGCCGCCCACGAGATGCTGCACGGCTACAACCTGGGCCACTCGTTCTCCAACGACACCACCTACCAGAACGCGCCGTGGTCCCAACCCGGCGAGTACGACGACCCGTGGGACGAGATGAGCGCGATGCACATCTACGCCTTCGGCACCGCGAACTACGGCACCAGCGCGGTCGGGCTCAACGGGCCGCACCGCGACGAGCTGGGCTGGCTGCCGAAGAACCGGGTGTTCACCATGGCCGCCGACGGGGTGGGCTCACGCACCCTCACCCTGGCGCCGCTGGAGGTGCCCGCGGCCGGTGGCCCGCAACTGGTCCGGATCCCGTTCGACCCGGCCGACCTGTTCCACTACTACACCGTCGAGTTCCGCCGGAAGACCGGCTGGAGCGCGGGCATCCCCGCCGACACCGTGCTGCTGCACGAGGTCCGCAACGGCACCCCCACCCTGCTGCGCACCGGCCCCGGCGGTGGCCCGGCCCAGTCGCTGAACGCCAACGGCGTGCAGATCAACGTGAACTGGGTCTCCGGCAACGCCGCGTCGGTGACCGTGACCACCGACGTGGTCAACCGCTGCATCCAGGGGTACGTCTGGCGGGAGGCCCGCCCCGGTGACCTGGTCTGCGTCACCGGCGCCACCCGCAGCCAGGTGTGGGCGGACAACGCCGCCGCGCCGAGCCGCTGGGTGAACGGCCCGTACGGCCCGCACACCTGCGTCGCGGGCTACGTGTGGCGCGAGGCGTACGCCGGGGACGACGTCTGCGTCACCGGCGCCCAGCGCACCCAGGCCGCCGCGGACAACGCCGCCGCCGCGTCCCGGCGCAACCCGGCCCGGCTGGTGTTCGGCCCAAACAGCTGCGTCAGCGGGTACGTCTGGCGTGACGCCGACCAGTCCGACTACGTGTGCGTGACCGGCGCCACCCGTTCCCAGGTCCTCGCGGACAACGCGGTCGCCGCGAGCCGCTGGGTCAGCGGCCCGTACGGCCCGCACACCTGCGTCGCCGGCTACGTGTGGCGCGAGGCGTTCCTCGGCGACGACGTCTGCGTCACCGGCGCCCAGCGCACCCAGGCCGCGGCGGACAACGCCGCCGGCCCCGGTCGGGTGCTTCGTCCCGCCGGCTGAGCCGTGGCGCGCCCCGGTCGCCGACCGACCGGGGCCCGCCGGGCCGGGTCACCGTGGGCGATGTTCCGGGGGCAGGTCGAACAGGTCTCCGCCGGCTCGCTGGCCGGTGGGCCCGCCGGCCGCCAGGCACCGGCGTGGCGGCGGCACGGGTACCAGCCAGACTGGATCCGCCCCGGAGGCCGAGGCGGGACAACGGGCGGCTACGCCCGGTCGTCGGCGCCCGTCTGGCCGGCGACGCCGACGTTCAGCGGGTCGGCCAGCAGCTTGTCGAAGGCCAGTTCGGCGGCGCCGATCAGGACGGCGTCCCGGCCCAGCGCGGCGGCCTCCAGGCGCAGGTGCTGGCGGGAGATGGGCAGCGGCATGGCGTCCAACCTGCTGCGAACCGTGTCCGCTCCCGCGGTGAAGATGTCGCGCAGCGAGCCGCCGAACACCACGGCGTCGGGGTTGACGACGTTCACGAGGTTGGCCACGCCGAAGCCGAGCCAGTCGGCGACGTGCTCGACCGCCTCCCGCGCGGTCCGGTCGCCGTCCGCCGCCGCCCGCAGCACCTCGGCCACCGCTCCACGGTCGTTGGGGTCCCGACCGGCGTGCCGCAGCAGCGCGCCCTCCCCGATCTCGGTCTCCCAGCAGCCGCGTGAGCCGCATCCGCAGAGCCGGCCGTTCGGGTTGACCACCATGTGGCCGACCTTGCCGCTGTGGCCCCGGTGCCCGATTATCAGCCGGCCGGAGACGATGAGGCCGGCGCTGATGCCGACGTCACCGTGCAGGTAGATGAGGTCGTCGACGCCCGCCGCGACGCCCCGGATGTGCTCGGCCAGACCGGCGATGTCGGCCAGGTCGCCGGCGACGAACCCCGGGCAGGCGGTGAATTCCGCCTCGAGCGCGATGCCGAGGGCCTCGTTGACGCCGGCGATCAGGATCCTGCCGTCCGGGTCACGGGTCGTGTCGGTGACCGCGACGGCGCCGCCGACCAGCAGCGCGTCGGCGTCCACGGAGCGTTCCATGTCGCGGACGAGGTCGGCGAGCGGCCCGACGGCGTCGACCGCCGCCATGCCGCTGGGGCGGGCGACCTCGCGCAGGTCGAGGATGCGCCCGCCGAGGCCGACCCGAGCGGCGCGCAGCCGGTCCGCGTCGATGCTCAGCGCGTGGGCGTACACCCGGACGGAGCGCGGGCTGACCACCAGCGAGGGGCGGCCGGCGCGGCGGGCGGTGGTCGGGGCCTCCTCGGTGACCAGGCCGCTGGCGACCAGGTCGGCCGCGAGGGCGCCGATGGTGCTCCGGTTGAGGCCGAGCCGGCTGGTCAGCTCGGCGCGGGACGTCGGCCCGTGCAGGTGGACGTAGCGCAGCACGGCGCCGAGGTTCTGCCGCCGGATCTCCTCCTGGCTGGCGCCGGGGAGCGAGGGCAGTGGGGATTCGGGATTGCGGCCGATTCCGGCTGGCCCGCTCCGGACGGGTGTCGCCACGGTCAGACCTCCTTCCGGATCGGCAACGGGTGGTGCGGGGGTGCCAGGACGACGATGGGTCCCGGAAGAGGAGATCCGGGACCCATCGACGTTGCTGCCTACCGTGTGGTGCTTACTTGGTGAGCGGCGCGAGCTTCGGGTCGTTGGCGTACGCCTCAGCCGCGTTCGCCTTGGTGACGGCGACCGGCGGGAGCAGGTACGTGTCGACGACCTTGCTGCCGTTGTTGTAGGACTTGGTGTCGTTCACCTGCGGGGTGTTACCGGCCTGGAGAGCCTTGACCATGTTGATGGTCTCCTTCACCAGGTTGCGGGTGTCCTTGTTGATCGTCATGTACTGCTCGCCAGCCACGATCGACTTGACCGACTCAACCTCGGAGTCCTGACCGGTGACGACCGGGGTCGGCTTGCCAGCACCCTTGACCGAGGTCAGGATCGCGCGGGCCAGCGTGTCGTTCGGGGAGAGGACGCCGTCCAGCTCCTTGCTGCCGTAGGTCGAGGTCAGCAGCTGGTCCATGCGGGCCTGCGCACCCTCGGCCTTCCAGCCCTGGATGGCGGTCTGCTTGACGTCGGTCTGCTTGGAGGCGACGACCACGGTGCCCTTGTCGATCTCCGGCTTGAGCACGCTCATCGCGCCGTTGAAGAAGACACCGGCGTTGTTGTCGTCCGGCGAGCCGGAGAACAGCTCGATGTTGTACGGGCCGTTCGGCTTCTTGGCCTTCATGCCGTCCAGCAGGGCCTGGCCCTGGAGCTGGCCGACCTTGAAGTTGTCGAACGCGACGTAGTAGTCGAGGTCCGGCGTGTTGGTGATGAGCCGGTCGTACGCGATGACCTTCACGCCGGCCGCGTGGGCCGCCGCGACCTGGGTCGACAGCTGCGCGGCGTCGGTCGCGCCGATGACGATGACCTTGGCGCCCTTGGTGGTCATGGCGGTGATCTGGGCCTGCTGGTCGGCCACCGTGGTCGACGCGCCCGCGTACTGCACGTCAGCCTGGAAACCGGCCTCCTTGAGACCGTTGGTGAACAGGTCACCGGCGAGGACCCAGTTCTCCGAGGTCTTGGCCGGCAGGGCGACACCGATCAGCGAGTTCGCCGGGAAGCCCTTGGCTGCCTCGCCGCCGGAGTCGCTGTCGCCGTCACGGCCGGAGCCGCAGCCGGCGAGGGCCAGCATGGCAGCGGCGCTGATGGCCACCACCGACGTGCCGAAGAATTTACGCATGTGAGGACGTGCCTTTCTGAAAGTTGGAACGGGGTGGAGAGGTCGGTGGCCGTCAGCCGGACACCGCTGCCTTGGCGGGCTCACGCTCCGCGTTCGGCGGTGAGGCGGGTGGCGCGGAGTCGTCGCGACGGAACGGTCGCATCAGGCTCCCGATGATGGAGAACCGCCCCTGCTTCTTGTTGTAGACGTCGATCGCGACGGCCAGCAGCAGGACCAGGCCCTTGATGATCTGGACGCGGTCGGTGCCGACGCCCATCAGTTGCAGGCCGTTGTTGAGCACGGCCATGACGAGACCGCCAACGATCGAGCCGCTGATGGTGCCGATACCGCCGGAGACGGCCGCGCCACCGATGAAGACCGCGGCGATGGCGTCCAGCTCCCAGCCGTTGCCGTCCTGCGGTCCGGAGGCCGCCGAACGGGCCACGAAGATCATGCCGGCCAGTGCGGCCAGGACGGACATGTTCATCATGACGAAGAAGTTGACCCGCTTGAGCTTCACGCCGGACAGCTCGGCCGCCCGGGAGTTGCCGCCCACCGCGTAGATGTGCCGGCCACCGGCCGTGTTGCGGGTGTAGAAGGAGTACGCGATCACCAGGACCAGCAGGATGATGCCGGAGATCGGGAAGCTGGTGCCGACGCGACCGCTGGCGAAGCGCAGCGACGCGAAGGCGATCACCCCGACCATGATGGCCATCCGCAGGATCGAGATCCACATCGGTGCCGGGTCGGCGTCCATCGCCCGACGGGTCTTGCGGGCCTGGATCTCGCGCCACACCACCGCCACCGCCGCGGCCAGACCCAGCAGCAGCGTGGCGTTGTTGTAGCCGGTGTTCGGACCGAACTCGGGCAGGAACCCGGAGCCGATCTCCCGGAAGCCCTCCGGCACCGGGATCGTGTTGGCGTTACCGATGTACTGGTTGCCACCGCGGAACAGCAGCATGCCGGCCAGGGTGACGATGAACGCCGGAACCCCGATGTAGGCCACCCAGAAGCCCTGCCAGGCGCCGATGATGGCGCCGATCGCGAGGCCGAAGAGGATGGCGACGGGCCAGGGCAGCGACCAGTCGGACATCGACTTGGCCACCAGGATGCCCGCGAAGGCGGCGACGGAGCCGACCGAGAGGTCGATGTGCCCGGCGACGATCACCATGAGCATGCCGATGGCCAGAATCAGAATGTACGAATTCTGCTGGAACAGCGCGATCAGGTTGTCCGACCGCAGGGTCAGGCCGTCGGTCAGGAACTGGAACAGGACGACGATCGCCACCAGGGTGAAGATCATCCCGAACTGGCGAGCGTTGGAGGTGGTGCCTCCGAACAGGTTCTTCTGAAGGTCCTTCAATCGGCTCATCGTGTCAGCATCTTCTTCGTCGAGGTCATCTGCTTCATGAGGTTTTCCGGGGTGGCGTCCGCCCGGGCGATCTCGCCCGTGATGGCGCCTTCGAACACGGTGTAGATGCGGTCGCAGAGCCCGATCAGCTCAGGCAGCTCCGAGGAGATGACCACGACGCCCTTGCCCTGGTCGGCGAGCCGCTGGATGATGCCGTAGATCTCGTACTTGGCACCCACGTCGATGCCGCGTGTCGGCTCGTCGAGGATCAGCAGGTCCGGGTCCGTGAACATCCACTTCGCCAGCACCACCTTCTGCTGGTTGCCGCCGGAGAGCTTGGAGACGCTCTCGTCGACCGTCGGGGCCTTGGTCCGCAACTCCTTGCGGTACGCCTCGGCCGCCTTGTACTCCTCGACCTCGTCGAGGACGCCGCGGTGCGAAATCTTGGACAGCTTGGCGGCCACCGTCGACGACTTGATGTCGTCGAGCAGGTTGAGGCCGATCGCCTTGCGGTCCTCACTGACGTACGCGAGCCCGTGGTCGATGGCGTCGGCCACCGACTTCAGCACGATCTCCTTGCCGTCCTTGATGATCGTGCCGGACTCGTACACCCCGTAGGAGCGGCCGAAGACGCTCATCGCCAGCTCGGTGCGGCCCGCGCCCATGAGGCCGGCGAAGCCGACGATCTCGCCGCGGCGCACCACGAAGCTCTCGTTCTTGCAGACCTGGCGCTCGGCGGAGATCGGGTGCCGGACGTTCCAGTCGCGAACCTCGAAGAAGACCTCGCCGATCTTCGGCGTGTGGTCCGGGAACCGGCTGCTCAGCTCGCGGCCGACCATGCCCCGCACGATCCGGTCCTCGTCGACGCCGTCCGCCCTGACGTCCAGCGTCTCCACGGTCCGGCCGTCCCGGAGGATGGTGATCTGGTCCGCGATCGCCTCGATCTCGTTCAGCTTGTGCGAGATCATGATCGAGGTGATGCCGCGCGAGCGGAAGCCGCGCAGCAGGTCCAGCAGGTGCCGCGAGTCGGCCTCGTTCAGCGCGGCCGTCGGCTCGTCGAGGATGAGCAGCTTCACGTCCTTGGCGAACGCCTTGGCGATCTCCACGAGCTGCTGCTTGCCGACACCGATGTCCTTGATCAGGGTGTCCGGGTCTTCCTCGAGACCGACCCGGGCCATCAGGTCCAGCGCCATCCGGTTCGCGGCGGTCCAGTCGATCGCACCCCGCTTGCGCGGCTCGTTGCCGAGGAAGATGTTCTCGGCGATCGACATGCCGGGGATCAGCGCGAGCTCCTGGTGGATGATCACGATGCCGGCGTTCTCGCTGGCGCGGATGTCGGAGAACCGCGTCTCCGCGCCCTGGTAGATGATCTGGCCGTCGTACGTGCCGTACGGGTAGACCCCGCTGAGAACCTTCATCAGCGTGGACTTGCCCGCGCCGTTCTCGCCGCAGATGGCATGGATCTCGCCGGCGCGAACCACCAGGTTGACGTCGGAGAGGGCCTTGACTCCGGGAAACTCCTTGGTGATCGAACGCATCTCAAGGAGGATGGGCACGTCGCTCATCGCTCGTACCACCTCGCCAACGTCATCGGTGCCTCCGGAAGGTTTGACCTTCACTCGGTTTTGTTGTTGACGGCAACGTATTGCGGTGGGAGGGTCATCCGCAAGGCGAGGGCGTGTTGAAAATGTAACAATCCGGCAATATCGACGTAGCGCAGTGTTCGCTGGTCACGGCCACCCCTGCCGTCCCACCCGCACCCGTGGCGCACTCTGCGTCATCCCCTTCGGCCCGCGATCGCGCCTTGATCGACCCCGGCCGCTGCCGACAGGGCCGTCACCAGGCACGACCTCCCCCGGGCCCGCCGCAGGCCAGCTCGCCGGGCGCCCATCGTCATCGAACGATCTTGATAGGGCTGCCTGCCGGCGTCCCACCGAAGGACGACACGGCGGGCCGGCGGGGAGCGGTGTGATCCACGCCGCTGGCGGGCGAGCGGTCGGTGCCACGATCACGGCCAGCAGGCCCTCGGGGAGCGCCTTCCGTGCCCCCCGTTCCGCCTGCGTGTCCCCTAGAATCCGGACCGTGACCGTACGGCCCGACGCACACGGCGCCCCGCGCGACTCGACCCGGGCGCGGTACGCCGCCGGGCTCCTGGCCCTGGCCGTGTTGACGATCATCATCTTCGCCGGCGCGAATCGCCTGTCGACGGCGGTGCAGACCGTCCTCGGTTTCAGCGTCATCTTCTTCGTCGGCGCCCTCGTGTGGCTGGGTTCGGCCGTGCGCCGCCGGGGCGGCGCCGAGCCGGCGCGGACGGCCGCCGCCACCCTCAACGCGTACGGCGTCGCGCTGGCCGTCGCCCTGGTCGCCTACTACCTCCTGCGCGGGCAGGAGTGGGCGTGGCTGGTCGGGTTGCTGCCCGCCGGCGTGTGCGTGGCGAGCGCGTGGCGGGTCGCCCGCGCCTGACCCCGGCTCAGTACCCTCGGGCGCATGGCTGATCCGTTCCGGGTACGCATCACCGTCCGCGGCTACGAACTGGACACCCAGGGCCACCTGAACCAGGCCGTCTACCTCCAGTACGCCGAGCACGCCCGGTGGGAGTGCCTGCGTGCCGCCGGCATCGCACAGGACCGGCTCCTCGCCGCCGGCGTCGGCCCGGTCGCGATGGAGGTGACCGTGACGTACCTGCGGGAGCTGCGCGGCGGTGACGAGGTGGACGTGACCTGCCAGTTCCGCTGGGGCGAGGGCCGGGCCTTCCACATCGAGCAGGACTACACCCGCGCGGACGGCACGCCGGTCGCCCGGCTGACCGGCGTGGGCGGGCTGCTGGACCTGTCGGCCCGGCGGTTGGTGCCCGACCCGCGCGGACGGTTCCGGGAACTGGCCACCGACCCGGCGCCGCTCAACCTCTGAGGACGGGACACCCGGGGCTCACGGGTGCAGCACCGCCTTGATCACCCCGTCTTCGCGGCGGTCGAAGCTGCGGTACAGCTCGGGGGCGTCGGCGAGGGTGCCGTGGTGGGTGACGATCACACTCGGCCGGGCCCGCCCGGAGACGACCAGGTCGCGCAGCAGCACCGTGTAGCGGCGGTCGTGGGTACGGCCGAAGCGGACCGAGACACCCTTGCTGAACAGCGTCCCCCATGGTGCGACCAGGTCCTCGTGGGCGCTCGCGCCGGGGCCGGGATGCGGGTCCTTGTCCGGGTACACACCGGCGACCGCGATGGCGCCCGTCGCGTTGACCAGCCGGGCCGCGTCGGCGATGACCTGGTCGGGGCGCTCCTGGTCGGGGTGTTCGCGGTCGCGGGCCTGGAACCCGACCGCGTCGATGACCTTGTCGACGCCGCCCAGCTTCTCCTCGCCGAGCGGCAGCCCGGCCCGGGCACGGTCCGCGCGGATCATCTCGACCGGGTCGCCCCGGCGGAAGTCGACCGGCACCGCGCCGATCTCCCCCGCCTTGTCCAGCCGGGCGTCCACGCCGTCCACGCAGTACACGACCCGGGCTCCGCGGATCAACGCCGCGTAGGCGCTGAGCAGGCCGATGGTGCCGGCCCCGAACACGGCGACCGTGTCACCGGGCTCCACCCCGGCGAGGGTTGCGGCGGCGTGCCAGCCGGTGACGAACGCGTCCGCGAGCAGCACGAAGTCGTCCTCGTACCCGTCACCCGGCTCACCGGGCAGGGGTACGCAGTTCGCGTCGGCCCACGGCACGCGCAGCAGGTCGGCCTGGGCACCCCGGTAGGGGCCCATCCCGGCGTAGCCGTACGCGGCGCCGGGCGCCTCGGCCCGCGCGCGCAGGCACGCCGCCGATAGCCCCCGGGCGCACATCACGCAGGTTCCGCAGAACAGGTGCGTGGGGATCACCACCCGGGCGCCCGGCCGGACCGTCTGCACGGCGCTGCCCACCTGCTCGACCACGCCCAGCGGTTCGTGGCCGAGCACCAGCCCGGGCTCGGCGCCGGTCCGCCCGTCGTACATGTGCAGGTCGGTGCCGCACAGGGCGGTGGAGGTGATCCGTACGAGCGCGTCGGTCTCCGCCTCCAGGGTCGCGTCGGGCACGTCCCGCACCGCGACCGTCCGGACGTCGGCGTAGACGACGGCTCTCATCGCGACTCCCTGGTCCGGCGGCGGAGGACCGGTTCTTCCCACGGCCGGGTCGTTCATGCCGCCGGGCAGGCAGCTCGACCCGCGCCGGGGCGTCGGCCCGACCGACGCCCCGGCGTGGCCGTTACTCGGGCGCCTGACCGCTCTGCTGCTGCCGGAACTTTTCGACCGGCAGGCCACCGCGACCCCAGTTCTCGGTCTCGACCTCGTCGATCACCACGAAGGTGGACGTCAGTGGCTTGTTCAACACGTCGCGCAGCAGTTCGCTCACGCCCTTGATCAGTGCGGCCTTCTCCTCGGCGGTCGCCGCGGACGCGCCGGGCGTGCTGCCCTCGCGGGTGATCTGGATGGTGACGATCGGCATGGTCTTCTCCTGTCTCGGGTTGGGGTGGGGTCAGTGACCGGCGTTCTGGCCGCCGTCGACGTGCAGGATCTCGCCGGTGACGAACGGCGCGGACTCGAGGTAGACGACGGCGTCGACCACGTCGCTGGTCTCGCCCATCCGGCCGACCGGGTGCAGGCCCGCGAGCGTCTGGTGCGTCTCGACCGGGTGCATCGGGGTCTTGATGATGCCGGGCGCGACGGCGTTGACCCGCACTCCGCGAGCCGCGTACTCGATGGCCAGGGACTTGGTGGCGGAGCTGAGGCCGCCCTTCGTCAGCGACGCGAGCACGGACGGGACGTGCGAGCTGGGCTGGTCGACGAAGCTGGTCGTGATGCTGACGATGTGCCCGGCGCCGGTGGCCAGCAGGTGCGGCAGGACGCGCCGGGTGAGGTGGAAGAACCCGGCGAGGTTGATGCCGGTGACCAGCTCGAAGTCCTCGTCGGTGTAGTCGGTGAACGGCTTGGCGACGAAGACGCCCGCGTTGTTGACGAGGGTGTCGATACGCCCGAACCGGTCCAGGGCGGCACGGACCACCCGCTCGGCCGTGTCCGCCTCGGAGATGTCGCCGCGAACGGTGACGATCTCCGGGTCGTCGGAGTTGTCGATCGAGCGCGAGGTCGCCACGACGCCGTATCCGAGCTTGCGGTACGCGGTCACGAGATCCGCGCCGATGCCCTGGGAGGCACCGGTGATCACGACGACCCTCTGTCCCTGACTGGTGCTCATGAGAACCACTTCCTGACTGGCCGGAGCCGTGGGGTCGGGCCTGGTCGGCCCGGCCGAGGGTGACCACTAGACGACTGGTCGACTAAAAGCTAGCCGACCGGTCGTGTATCGTCAAAGCATGGGACGGACCAGTGACGCGCGGAACAAGATCCTCGACGCGGCCGCCACGCTGATCGAGCAGCGCGGCTACTCGGCCCTGGGCGTGGCGGAGATCTGCGCGACCGCGGGTGTGCCGAAGGGCAGCTTCTACTACTTCTTCGAGTCCAAGCAGGCGCTCGCCCGCACCGTCATCGACGAGCACTGGGCCACCCAGCGCCGGCAGTGGGAGCAGTTGCTCGGCAGCGGGCGCGACCCGTTGCGGCGGCTACGGGACCTGTTCGAGGCCACCGAGGAGATCCAGCGCGCCGGGCAGCAGAGGGCCGGCGTGGTCGCCGGCTGCCTCTTCGGCAACCTCGCACTCGAGCTCAGCAACCAGGCCGAGGAGATCCGCGGCCGGCTCCAGGAGATCTTCGAGGCACAGATCGACCTCATCGAGCAGGTGGTCGTCGAGGCGAAGGAGCGCGGCCTCGCCGGCCCGTCGGTCGACACCCGGGAGGCCGCCCGGTCCATCGTCGCCCAGATCGAGGGACGGGTCCTGCTCGCGAAGCTGCTCAACGATCCGGCCCAGTTGGAGACGCTGTGGCGCAACTGCCTGGACCTCCTCCAGGTGCCGGCGGATGCGCGGACCACGACCGACTGAGTGGGGCGGTGACCAGGCTGGCCTCCAACGCGGCGGACGCGGAGCGCTTCCTCGCCTTCGTCGAGTCAACCTACCTGGACCGCGACGCCACCACCGGGTCACCGTTGCCGCCCGGCTGCGCTGCTGAGCGTGTCAGCGGGCCTGGGCCATCGGCGCCGGGCGGCGCTTCATCTCCTCCATGAAGGCGAACCGGGCGGTGAGCTCGACGAGTGTCAGCCCGGCCCGCCAGGCCGAGGCCAGCTGTGCCACCTGGACGAGATCCATGGCGTCGCCCCGGGCCTGGACCTCGCCGGAGACCCGAAGGTCCACCATGAAGTATCGGGCCTGGGAGCCGAGCCCGACGCAGACCACGCCCTGGTCGGAGTGCAGCTCGGCGCAGGTGAACCGGCTCCGGCCCTGTTCGGGGGCGGTCACCCGGCCGACGTCAAGCTGGTGCCGGGCAGCGATCTCGATGAGCGCGGGGGCCAGACCACCTCGCTCGACCAGGTCCGGGTAGAGGCGCACACCCAGCGCCGTCGACACGTCGCTCATGACTGACTCCCACTTCCTCGTGACAGAGACCAGCAGCGCGCAGGTTACGGGGATGTTTCCGGCGAGCCTCGTCATCCTGTCCCCCGTGGACGCCCCACGGCAATAGGAAGAGTCGATTCGACCCGTATCGGGGGCATCCGGGCTCGCCTGCCCGTGGCGGCACGGCCGGAGAAGAGGCGCACGGCCGTTCACCGCCCAGCATCAGGTGGTAACGGACTGTCGTTACATTGGAAACACTCTTGACAAAAAGTCCTCGGCATCGACATGCTTCACTCTAGAGAGCGCTCTCCCGGCTCTCCTGCGCACAGCCTCCGCCACCCCCTCGCTGAGGAGCCCCCCGTGTTCAGAGCCCGTCCCACCTCGCGTTTCCGACCACTCGTCCTCGCAGCAGCCGCTCTCATCGCCACCGCCGGGGCACTCGTCCTCCCCCCGCAACCCGACCGGGCCGAGGCCGCCATCGGCCCCATCACCTGGCAGGACGAGTTCAACGCCCCGGCCGGCGCGCCCGTCGACCAGAGCAAGTGGCGTTTCGACATCGGCGGCAGCGGCTGGGGCAACAACGAGCGGCAGTACTACACCAACAGCACCAGCAACGCCGCCCACGACGGCCAGGGCAACCTGGTCATCACCGCCCGCCGGGACAATCCCGCCAACTACCAGTGCCACTACGGGCGTTGCGAGTACACCTCCGCGCGGCTGCTGACCGCGGCCACCTTCACCCAGACGTACGGCCGGTTCGAGGCCCGCATCAAGATCCCGCGCGGTCAGGGCATCTGGCCGGCGTTCTGGATGCTCGGCACCGGCGGCGGGTGGCCCGACGCTGGCGAGATCGACATCATGGAGAACATCGGTCGGGAGCCGAACACCGTCTACGGCACCGTGCACGGGCCCGGCTACTCCGGCGGCGGAGGCATCACCGGCAGCCGCACCCTCGGCGGACCGCTCGCCGACGGCTTCCACACCTACCGGGTGGACTGGGAGCCGAACGTGATCACCTGGTATCTGGACGGGGTGCAGTACCACCGGGTCGACCCCGCCCGGCTCGGCGGCAACCGGTGGGTGTTCGACCACCCCTTCTTCATGATCCTCAACGTGGCGGTCGGCGGTAACTGGCCCGGCTACCCGGACGCCTCCACGCAGTTCCCCCAGCAGATGCTCGTCGACTACGTCCGGGTGTCCGGCTACACGTCCGGCGGTGGTGGCGAGCCGACCCCCGGCACCAGCCGGATCAGGGGCGCGCAGAGCGGGCGCTGCATCGACATCCCCGGCGCCAACCCGGTCGAGGGCGCCAAGCTGCAGATCTGGGACTGCAACACCAGCGTGGCGCAGGCCTGGACGTTCGCCTCGGACGGGACCGTCCGCGCGATGGGCAAGTGCATGGACCCGGCCTGGGCCGGCACGGCGAACGGCACGGAGGTCAACCTGGTCTCCTGCAACGGCAATGCCGCCCAACGCTTCACCCTCAACGCCGCCGGCGACCTGGTCAACCTCAGTGCCAACCGGTGTGTGGACGTGCGGGACGCCAATCCCAACAACGGCGGCAAGCTGCACCTGTGGGACTGCATCGGCGCGGCCAATCAGAAGTGGTCCCGCGTCTGACTGCACCACCTGCCGTGTGACACCTGCGAGTGGGCCGCCCGGGAACACCCGGGCGGCCCACCGTTGCGATCATCGCCCTTCCGGCCGAACCGCCATCCGGTGGAGCGGGCGAACGGATTCGACGGATGACGCGAGGGGCAACAATCGGACCGCTATGTTCGTGTTAGTCCGATACGTCCCGCAACATGGAGTGGCCTCATGTCGCACCACCTCGACACCCCCCTCGCCGCCCAGAGCGGTCAGCTCTACATCGACGACCTGTACGTCTTCAACGGCGACCGCGCCACCGTGTTCGTGATGGACGTCAACAGCTCCGTGACGAAGGCCGACATCAAGCGCGGCTTCCACGCCGAGGCACGCTACGAGTTCAAGATTCACTTCAACGGCGCGGAGTTCGAGGAGCTGACCTACCGGCTGGCCTTCGGCGAGCCGGACGGCGCCGGCAAGCAGACGCTGATGCTGTACGAACTCGTCGGCGCGGACGCCCGTGACGACAGCGCGATGGGCACCCCCATCGTCGAGGGCCGGACCGGCGAGGTGTCGGGCGGCGGGAACGTCCGGCTCTGGGCCGGCCGGATCACCGACCCGTTCTACATCGACCTGGACGAGCTCGCGACCGTCAACGGCGCGATCAAGGACGGCGCGAAGCTGGACCGCTCGGCGTGGCGGGCCGACAACGCCAAGAACAGCTTCGCCGGCACGACCGTCGAGTCGATCGTCCTCGAGGTCTCCCATGACGAGCCGATGCTGCGCGACGGCACCCAGATCGGCGTGTGGTGTCGCACGATGCTGGCCACCGACGCGGGCGGATGGCGGCAGATCAACCGCGCCGGTCACCCCATGATGTGGCCGATCTTCTGGCCGACCGACACCGACTTCTCCAACCCGGCCAACGTCCGGCACCCGAGCAACGACCTCAAGGAGGACGGCGAGGAGATCGCGTCGGCGGTCGCGGGCGTGGTCGCGGCGAACGGGACCGCGCCGGACCCGCAGGCGTACGGCTGGAGCGTGGCGCGGCAGGTCTATCCCGACCTGCTGTCGTACCAGGTGGGGACGCCGGCCACCTACGGCTTCGCGGTCCGCAACGGCCGCACGATGGCCGACAACGCGCCCGAGGTGATGTTCTCCCTGGTGCTGAACACCGGCATGACCTCCGGCCTCACCCCCGACGTGACCAAGGCGGCCCGCGGCAGCGCGTTCCCGTACGTGGTGCCGGCCTGACCGCCCACCCGACGCGGCGGACCAGGCTCCGGTAGCCCCCCGCGGGACAGCGGACTGACCTCGCCGGCCACGCCGACGAGGTCAGTCCGGTGGTGTCTGGCGGCTGTCAGCCTTCGATGTCTCGCGGGTCGCGGCTGCGCGGGTACGTGTTCTTCTCACCGATCGTGCCGTCCTGCTTCTTGATCACGTGCTCGACGCCACGGTCGGCCGCCATCTCGCGACCCTCGGCCTGGGCGTCGGACTTCACGTCATGCGTGCTGCTGGCTCGCTCGTTGCCCTCGGGCTTGTTCTTCCACTGCCCGTCCTCGTGGTACGTGTCGACGTCACCCTTGACCATCACCGGCTCCTTCCCGCGTCCGAATCTGTCTCACCAGATCAGTTGCCCGGAGCCATAACCGGGCAAACGTGGGCGGCACCGTCCCCACCAGACGGTGCCGCCAGCCGTCACCCGGGGCAGTTGTTGCTCGTCCGCCTGATGATGTGTTCGCGATCGTCGGTGGTGATGCCCGACGCCTCGCCGTCGAAGTGGGTCTCGACCTTGTCCCAGCCCCGGCGCTGCTCGTAGTGCAGGTGCGGCGCCCCGGAGTTGCCGGTGCTGCCGAGCAGGCCGATCTGGTCGCCCTGGGCCACCCGCTGCCCGACCCGGACGAGCGGCGGTTCGAGCAGGTGCAGGTACTGCGTCTCCCACGTGCCGCCGTGATCGATCTTCACCCAGTTAACCGCCGCCGCGACCGCGCGGCCCGTCCGGGTTCTCCGGGTTGCGCCCGCCCAGTGACCCGTTGATGCCCGCCGTGGTGACCGTGCCGCCGTAGGACGCCAGCACCGGCCGCCCCCACGCCTCGCCCTCGGTCGGGAACAGGTCGACGTCGTAGTCGTCGTGGCCGGGATAGGTGCTCAGCTGCCAGGTCTCGCCGCAGGCGACCGGCAGCTGGAAGAGCGGGCGGGGGCCCGGCGGTCGCAGCAGCGGCACGACGACGAAGGCGATGCCGAGGAGGGCCGCGACCGCGACGAGCGCGACGAGGACGCGGACGGTGCGGCTTCGGACGCGGCGGTGGGTGCGGACTCTGGTGGGGTGGCCGGTCGTCACCGGACCGAGCATGGCAGACCCCGACAACACCCTGGGCGCCCGGTCGGAACCGCCCCATCCCGCCCCGGCGACGTCACATTGCAGTTGCATCGCCAAACGGGGTACGGTGGATCCAATGCAGTTGCATTGCGTAGAGAGAGGCCCCAGATGCACGTGATCGCGTTGTCCGAGACAACCGCCGCCATGGTCGAGCTGGTGGGCGGCAAGGCGGCCGGGCTCGGCGAGCTGATCCGGCGGGGCGAACGCGTTCCCCCGGGGTTCTGCGTCACCACGGAGGCGCACAAGCTCGGCGTCATCCCCCAGGCGGAGATCGTCGCCGCGTACGAGCGGCTCGGCGGGGGCCCGGTGGCGGTGCGCTCCAGCGCCACGGCGGAGGACCTGCCGGACGCCAGTTTCGCCGGGCAGCAGGACACCGTCCTCAACGTCACGGGCGCCGCCGAGCTGAGCGCCGCGATCCGCACCTGCTGGGACTCGCTGCACACCCCCCGGGCGACCGCGTACCGCAACGCCCGTGCGATCGACCATCAGGCCGTACGGATGGGCGTCGTCGTGCAACGCATGATCACGCCTGCGGTGGCGGGGGTGCTGTTCACCGCGAACCCGGTGACCGGCCGACGCGACGAGATGGCGGTCGACGCCGCGCCCGGCCTCGGCACCACCGTGGTGGACGGCGCGGCGGCCGTCGACCACTACGTCCTCGACGGTGCCACCCGGGACGACTCGGGAAGCCTGACGTCCGCGCAGCTGGCGGAGCTGCGGGCCACGGGTGAGCGGGTCCAGGGTCACTTTGGCCGCCCGCAGGACGTGGAGTGGGCGTTCGACGGCGAGGGCGTGCTGTGGTTGCTGCAGTCGCGGCCCATCACCAGCCTGTTCCCCCTCCCCCCGGCGACCGGGAAGCCCCTCCCCCGGGTCTACCTGGAGTTCGGTCACGTTCAGGGCATGCTGCAACCGGTCACCCCGATGGGCATGTCGACACTGCGGTCGCAGATCGAGGCGATGCTCGCCTCGCTCGGCGTCCGGGTCGAGATCGTCGACATCGGCGGCCGCCTCTACGGCGACCTGACCGAGCTGGCGCGGAGCAGGTCGTCCCGCAAGCGGCTGGTCAAGCTCATGGCGGTCGACTTCGGCCCGCGGGCGCAGGCGGTGATGGAGCACGTCCTCGCCGACCCGCGCTTCGCCCCGGCCAGCGGCAGCGGCGAGCGTCGCGGGGCGGCAAAAGCCTCGTCCCTGCGGACGGCCGGCCGCGCGGTGGCGGGGATCCTGCGGGCGCTGGCCCGTCCCGACGCCGCGCGCATCCGGATGTTCGAGGCGATCGAGCAGATGAGAGTACGGTCGGCCGCACCCGACGACCTGCGGACCGCCGCCGACCGCCTGCGCTTCCTGCGGGCCACGGACACCGAGGACAGCGCCGACGCCATCATGTGGCCCATCGTGGCGGGGATGCTCGCCGCCGCGTTGCCGGCCTCGTTGCTCAGGGGCGTCGCCAGCCCGGACGAGATCCACACCGTGCTGGGCGGGATGCCGCACAACGTCACCATCGAGATGGACCTGGCGCTCTGGCGACTCGCCCAGGGCGCGGCCGAGCACCGCCAGCTCCTGCTCGACACGCCTGCCGAGGAGCTGGCGACGCGCTATCTGAGCGGGACGCTGCCCGACATCGGCCTGGCCGCCTTCCTGGACGCGTACGGTCATCGCGGCGTCGCCGAGGTCGACCTCGGCGTACCGCGTTGGGCGGAGGATCCGACGCCGGTGTTCGCGGCGATCGCCAACTACCTGCGGGTCACGGATCCGGGCCAGGGGCCCGACCAGCGCTTCCGACGGGCCGCCGCGGCGGCCGAGACCGCACTCGAGGAACTGGCCGCGCGGGCCCGCCGTCGCCGGCCGGTACGCGGCAGGCTCGCCGTTTTCCTGCTGCGCCGGGCCCGGTCGTTGGCCGGCCTGCGCGAGGCCGGCAAGTTCGCCGGCCTGTACCCGCTGCGGGAGACGCGCCGGCAACTGCTGCTCATCGGCGCCGACCTGGCCGCCGCGGGCCTGCTGGAACAGCCCGACGACATCATGTTCCTCACCCTGGACGAGGCGGACACGGCGGTGCACCAGAGCGCCGACCACCGGGCCACCGTCGCGTCCCGCAGGACGGTGCACCGCAGGGAGCTGCGCCGCAGGTCCGTCCCGGTGGCGCTGCTCTCCGACGGCACCGACGTCGAGACCGTCCTGCCGCCGACGCCCGCCCCCGACGGCGCCCTCGCCGGCGTGGGCGCGTCGGCGGGCCGGGTGACCGGCCCCGCCCGGGTCGTCGACGACCCGTCCACCGCGCACATCGAGCCCGGCGAGGTCCTGGTCGCCGCGACCACCGACCCCGGTTGGACGCCGCTCTTCCTCACCGCCTCGGCCCTGGTCACCGAGACCGGCGCGATCATGGCCCACGGCCCCACCGTGGCCCGGGAGTACGGCATTCCCGCCGTCATCTGCGTGCCGGACGCCACCCGCGCCATCTCCACCGGCCAGCTCGTCACCGTGGACGGCGCCGCCGGAACCGTCACCGTCCACTGACCGCCCGACCACGACCGCGAGGACGACATGACCGACGTGAAGGCCCCGACCCGGGCGAAGGTGGGTCCACTGCTCCGCCGGGCCGCCGCGATGGAGGCGGCGATGTGGCGCAGCCTGTACGTCTGGGCGCGGCGCAGGCCGCTGCCGCTGGGCCCGGGCGACGACCCGTTCGGCTACCTCGGCGTGGTCAAACCGATCCTCGGCATCTTCATCGCCCTGTCCGTCGTGGAGATTCCGATCTTCGACCTCATCGTCACCAACGTGGTGCCGTGGCGGCCGGCCCGCTGGATCGTGCTGGCCCTCGGCATCTGGGGTCTGCTCTGGATGGCCGGCCTCTACGCGAGCATGCAGGTCCACCCCCACATCGTTGGTGACCGGGGCCTGCGGGTGCGGCTGAGCTCGGGCATCGACATCTGGATCCCGTGGACGGACGTCGAGGCCCTGCGCAAGCGTTACCGCTCGCTGCCCTCCAGCAAATCCGTGCAGGTGGAGCAGGAGGGCGAACGCCGGGTCCTGTACATCTCGGTCGGCAGTCAGACCAGCATCGACGTCCTGCTGCGCCGGCCGACGACCTTCGACCTGCCCAGGGGCCGGTCCGAGCCGATGGACGAGCTGCGGCTGTACGCCGACGATCCCGACGGCCTCCTGCGCAGCGCTCGCGGCACCCCCGCGACCGGAACCGTCAGCCGGTAGCCGCCGCCTGTCGGCGGGGTGTCCGGGCCACCCACTCTGAGATGATCGAGGTCATGCCCAAGAAGGTCGATCACCAGGAGCGACGCACCCTCATCGCGGACGCGTTGATGCGGGTCGCCGCGGACCAGGGCCTGGAGGCTGTGAGCCTCCGTCACGTGGCCGCCGAGGCCGGCGTGTCCGCCGGAATGGTCCAGCACTACTTCCGCACCAAGGACGAGATGATGGCGTTCGCGCTGGCCGTGGTCCGCGAGCGCAGCCAGATCCGGGTCACCGAGGCGATGGCGGGACTGGGCGCCGACCCGTCGCCCCGGCTGCTCCTGCGCACGATGATCGCCGCCCTGTTGCCGCTCGACGAGCGGACCCGGGACGACGGGCGGGTGGCGCTGGCATTCCTCGCCTACACGGCGGTGCGACCGGCGGCCGCGCCCAGCCTGCGCGAGGACACCGTGCGGCTGACCGGGTTCATCGCCAGCGTTCTCCCCCCGCCGAACGCCGACGCCGCCGCGGCCGGCCTGCTGGCGCTGATGGAGGGGCTGGGCGTCTACCTGCTCGGCGGGCAGTACACCGCGGAGCAGGCCTTGGCAGCGCTGGACGCCCACCTCGACCTGCTCTTCGGTTGACGGGTGCCGCGCCGTCAGCAGCGCGGCACGTTCGGGATGTACCCGTCGTGGCCGGTCGACACGTACGCGTCGGAGACGTAGCGGTTGGTGCCGATCCGGTTCCAGATGGAGGTCGTGCCGTACGGGCCGGTGACCGTGCTCCCGACGGCCTGGCAGTAGACGGAGACTGTGGCGCCGTCGGCGACCGAGCCGACCACCGGGTAGCTGGAACCCGGACCGGACCGCACGTTGAGGTTGGCCGACTCGGTGTTCACCGTGCCGGAGCCGATGCCGGTGATGCCATTGACCAGTTGCAGGTAGTAGGTCCAGTTCCAGTTCGGGCCCGGATCGGTGTGGGTGGCGCCGGGCACCTCGACGTGCCCGATGATGTGCGCCCGGTCCCGGGGGATGCCGTACCTGGTGGTGAGGGTGCGGGTGAGGGCCGCGGAGGCGCGGTACATCGCGTCGGTGAACCAGGCCGGGTTGTCGACGTACCCCTCGTGCTCGATGCCGATCGACTGGGTGTTGTAGGTCCAGTTGCCGGCGTGGTGGGCGATGTCCTTCTCCCGGACCGACTGGGTGACGGCCCCGTCGGAGGACCGGAAGGTGTAGTGCGCGCTGACCTTGGCCGCCGGGTTCTGGAACCAGCTGATCGAGCCGGCGTAGGAGCCCTGCGTCATGTGGATGACGACGCGGTTGATCGGGTGGCTGCCCGGTCGGCTGGCCACCGTGTAGTTGCTCGTGCTGGCCGGCGCCCACGCGGCCGGCCCGTAGTCGGTGCTGAGGGTGCCGATGCCGCCGAGCACGGGGGCCGGCTCCAGGTCGCCCCGGCGCGGCGCGACCGCTCGGCCGGGCACCGCCTCGCCACGCACCGAGGTGAACCCGGTCCGCAGCAGGTCGTAGACGGTGTCCGCGTAGAGCCGCGCGACCGACGGGTCGCTGGCGCCGCCGTACCGGGCGACCGGCGCGTGCCAGGCGTTCACGTCGTCCCGGGCGGCCGCGGTGACGCCGCCCTGATCGGCGTACGAGCGCAGCACGGCGGCCGCCCCGAGGACGTTCGCGGCGGGTTCGGTCCGCAACGCGACCGGGCTGAGCCGGGTGAGTGTGGCCGCCTCGTCCAGGGTGCGGACGCGGGGATTGCTGGCGAGGTGCATGAGCCCGTACCCGCCGGCCGCGCTCGGCGTACCAACGTGCATGTCCAGCCGCGACTCGGCGTACCCCAGCGCCAGGAGCAGGTCGCGCGGGACGTCGTACCGCGCGGCGGCGGTGTCGAACGCGGCGGCCAGCGGGTCGGACGGCGCCGGCGTCCCGGCCGGGGCGGCGCCGGCCGGTGACGCGACCGTGACGGTGGCCAGGGCGGTGGTCAGGGCGAGCAGGAGCCGGCCCCGGTGGAAGGTTCGGACGCGCATCAGCACTCCTTGTGATGTCGGGGGGTCGGCGGCCGGTGAGCCGCCGGCCTCGGCGGTCGGACTCGTCAGCACCAGCCGTTGACCGGACCGTTCACGCCGGTCCACAGGTACGCGTCGGACACCCAACTGCCGTCGCTCAGGCGGTCCCAGAGCGCCGTGGTGCCGTACCGACCGGTGTGCGAGGTCCCGTTGGCGGAGCAGGCGACGGAGACGGTGGCGCCGTCGGACAGCGAGCCGAGCGCCCCGTAGCCGGTCCCGGGCCCGGCGCGGCGGGTCAGTGCTCCAGCGCCGTTCGCGTCAACCACCGCCTGGGTGAAGCCGAGCGCGCCGTGGTTGTACAGACCGGCCCCCGCACCGGCCCAGGCCGACCCGTGCCGCGCCCCGCCCTGGTAGGCGGCGGCGCCGTTGGCCAGCACCCACTTGCCGATGTCGTGGCCGGCGATCGGCACGTAGGCGCTGTTCTGCCGCAGCCCGAAGTGGACGTGCCGGCCGTAGGCGGCGCCGCCGCAGGTGACGTCGGTGCCGGTGTTGCCCAGGACGGCGCCCTGACCGACGCTGGCGCCGTTGACGGAGATGCTGTTCCACAGGTGGTAGTAGTCGGTGCTGTAGCCCCGGTCGTGGATGACCCGGATCCATCCCTGGCACATCGTGTACGCCGCGCCGGCCCGGGCCGCGCGGACCACCTGGTCGCCGCCGGCCAGGTCGACCGAGCTGTACGGTGACTCGCTCCCGCCCCAGCCGTGCGGGCCGCTGGTGAGCGTCCACGTCTGGCCCACCGCGAACGGCAGCGCCATTCCGGTCCGGTAGTCCCCGCCCGCGTACATCGGGGTCGGGGTCGTGGTGAGCACGCTCCTCTCCCGGCCGGTCACCAGGGGTGACTCGGCGGCCAGTTCACCGAAGGCGGCCTCGCCGTCGAAGGCGACCCGCCATCCGGCGGGATCGGCGCGGGCGATGAAGATCGACCCGGTCGGGTGGGCGTCCTCCTGTGCCGGCGCCAGGGCGACAGCCGTGCCGAACGCCCACCGGCCGCTGGTGCGGCTGACGGTGACCCGGGTGTCCCGTCGCCCGCCGTCGCGGGCGGTGGGCAGCTCGGCCGAGTCGAGCAGTCTGGCGTTCACGGCGGCGGTGAGCGTGGGCAGGCTGGCCGCGGCGGCGGCGCTGGGCGCCGCCCCGATCAGGGTCGTGACCGTCAGCAGGGCGGCGGCTGCGCCGGCCCATCGTCGAACGGGTCTCATCGTGACCTCGCTTTCGGGATCGGGTTCTCAGGCCGGGACGACGGAGAGCCGGGGGCCGCTGGCGGGTGGCGTCCCGGCGAGGCTGAGCAGGGTGTGTCCGGTGGCGTCGTCGACCACGGCGACCCGCACCGTCTCGGGCTCGGAGCCGGCGAGGGGTACGGCGAACACCGCGGTCACCGGGCGGCCGTGGTAGCGCGCGGCGTGCCCGACGAAACGCCAGTCGCCCTCGTCCCAGTGCTCCCGTACGTCGGAGCGGAGCAGCGGCGCCACCTGCCGGTACGCCTCACTGAGCTGGAGTTGTTGCACGGTGGCGAGCAGCGGCACACCGGAGCCGCCGCGCAGCGGATGGGTCAGCCGGGCCCGCAGCCGGCGCAGCGGCAGCAGCCAGACGTGGTCCAGCTCCGGGGAGAGCGCCACCACCGCGGCCAGCTCGGCGAGCAGCACGGCGCCGCCGGCGACCGGCCGCTCGGCCAACGTGGTCGGCCAGCCGTCGGCGGCCGGCAGGGCCAGCGCGCCCGCCGCCACCAGCAGCCCGGCCCGGGCCAGGCTGCGGCCGGAGACCGGGGTCGCGCGGGCGCTCAGGCAGCCACAGGAGGACGTCGGGGCGGCCCGGCGGGCGTACGCGAGGTAGGCGAGGAAGGTGACGGCCAGCCCGGTCGCGGCCAGCGCCTCCGCGGGCCGGGCGGGCGGCAGCAGGAGCAGTGCCCCGACGGTCACCTCGACGCCGCCCAGCAACCGGTACGCGGGCAGCGCCCGCCGCTGCCCGACCAGCCGGACGAGCGCGGAACGGTTGGCGGCGGCGGCCGCGTGCCGGCTGACGAGTTTGACGCGGGCGGACCAGATCAGCACCGCGCCCACGACCAGCGGCTGCAACGCCGCGATCAGGTCGATCATGGGTTCTCCCCTCGGGTGTTCCCGGCGGGCGACGCTCCGGGCGGCCTGCCGACCGCGCGGGTGCGCGCCGCCCGGGGAGCCGCGCTAGGCGGCGGCGTAGACGGTGGCGATGTCGATCTCGTTGGTGTCGGGGTGCCAGGCGCCGAGCACCTGGACGTGCCGGCCGACGCGCAGCAGCGACAGGTCGCTGACCGCCGGGGTGCCGTTGTAGACGGCGGCGGACCGGTCCGGTACGACGTGCGCGACGATCCGCCGGCCCTGGTGGTCGAGGTGCAGCACGTTGCGGCCGACCGCGGCGATGTGCCCGTGCAGGTTGACGATGTTGACCCAGACGGAGTCGGCGGCGAGCGTGCCGTCGGGCAGGCGGACGCCGCGGGCGTAGAGCCCGTCGCCGACGACCACCCTGTCGAACGTGGTGGGGTGCAGCTTCCAGATGCTCGTGCCGTCGGTGATGCGGATCGAGTGCAGCACGGTGTCGGAGCCGGTGACCAGCAGCATGCTGCCGGAGATCCTGCTGATCCGACCCTCGGCGAAGTTCGGGTCCGGCGCGCCCGGTTCGATCGTCGCGGGCTCGGCGGCGAAGGCGGCCTCGGGAGCGAGCGAGCCGAGGCCGGTGGCCCCGACCACGCCGCCGAGTGCCGCGGTGGCGAGCAGCCGCCGGCGGTCCATGGTCTGGTTCATGGTGGCGCCCTCCGTTCAGACGGTGTCGACCGAGCAGGGCCGCAGCCCGGCGGAGAGACTGGCGATCGCGCTGTACGCGGCCGGGGTGAGATCGATGATCCGGTTGCTGCCGCAGGCGGAGCCGCAGCAGGTGCGCTCGCCGCAGAACAGGTCGGTCTGTGGGCCGCAGTCGGCGATCGTGGTGCCGACCCGGGCGCCGGTGCACAGGTTGGTGGTGTAGTGCCGGAAGCCGCAGCCGCGCCGGGTCACCCCGGTCACCCCGCACCGGTCCGGTCGGGTGATGGCCAGGCACGCGTCCGAGGTGTTCGGCCAGGCGTGCTGGTAGTTGCCGGAGCTGCAGGTGCCGCAGGCGCCGCCGCCGGCCGTGCCGCAGGGACCCCAGGCGCTGCCGCAGCAGAACCAGGACACCTCGCCTCGCAGAGCTGCCATGGGTGCCTCCTTTCCGGGATGAGGGTTAATAGAGACGGACGTAAATATTGATGATGATTGTTGTGGCACAAACTGTCGAAGTCAACGGAGAGATCGAAGGTTTTCTACGTACGGTTTGCCGCGTCCGGCGTCGGCACCCTGGCGAACAGGCGAGGATGGGCCCATGAGCCGCGTCCTTCGGTCCCGGCCGGTGCTGGTGGAGGAGGCGCACCGGGCAACCACCTTCGAGATCTTCTTCGACCTGGTCCTCGTCTTCGCCCTGACCCGGCTCATCGGCTTCATGGCGGAGTCGCTGCGACCGCTCACCCTGTACCAGGGGCTCCTGCTGCTGCTCTGGTTCTGGTACGCCTGGAGCTGCTACACGTGGCTGGGCAATGGGGTCCGCGCGGACGTCGGCGTGGTGCGGACCGGGATGATCGCGGCGATGGGCGCCATCTTCGTGGCGGCGCTGGTGATTCCCGAGGCATGGCAGCACGAGGGCGCTGCGCTGAGCCCGCCGCTGACCCTGGCCGTCGCCTACACCGTCGTCCGAGGGCTGCACCTCGCCCTCATGTTCTATGCCTCGGCCGGCAACAGGCAGTACCGCCGCCAGACCCTGCGGTTCGCCATGTCGACGGCACTCGCCTGGGCCCCCCTGCTCGTGGGCGCCGTGCTCGGCGGGACCGGGCAGACCCTGCTGTGGACCGTGGCCTTCGTCGTCGACTACGGCGGCGGTCGGATCGCCACCGCCGCCAGCTTCGGAGAGGTGCGCAGCGGGGCGCACTTCGCCGAACGCCACGGTCTGGTGCTGATCATCGTGCTCGGCGAGTCCCTGCTGTCGGCCGGGGCCGGCATCGGGATGACGGTGATCAACCTGCCGGTACTGGTCGCGGCGGCGCTCGGTTTCGCCGCGACGGTGTGCCTGTGGTGGCTCTACTTCGTGGGCGTCGCACCGGCCGCCGCCAGGGCGCTGACCGCGGCGTCCCGCCACACCCGACAGCGCCAGCGGTTGGCCTCGGACGCCTACACGCTGGCGCACCTGCCGCTGGTCGCCGGGGCCCTCTACCTCGCCCTGGGCATCCATCTGGTGCTCGCGAGAGTGACCGAGCAGGCGGAGTCGGGGCACGCCAGCGGCGAACCGCTGGGCTGGATGGCGACGATCGTGCTGTACGGCGGGGCGGCCCTCTACCTCGCCGGCCGGTTCCTGTTCCTGCGGCTGACCGTCCGCACCTCGCCGGGTCAGCTCGCCGCGATCGGCGTGACACTGCTGCTGGTGCCCGTCGCCGGGATCGTGCCCGCGCTGGCCGCCATGGGGCTGCTCACCGCCTTTCTCGCCACCCTGGCCCTGTACGAGAGGCTGACCCTGACCGCGCGGGTCGACTAGCGCGAGGACCCGCCGCCCGGTGGGGGCCGCCTCCCGACGTCGGGAGACGGCCTCCGATCCGGTCGAGCGGCGTGCGCTCAGCCGGCCGCCGACGCGGCCCGGGCCTTGAGACGACGCAGCTCGTCGGCGGACATCAGCCAGGTCGAGTTCGTCGCCCCGAGGCCGAGGAGCACCTGGTCGAAGGCGTTCCCGTCGTTGTCGTCGGTGTAGCAGACACTCACCTCGCCCCAGGGGGACGCCGCGACGGCCATCTGGTCCTGACGGCCCGTCGTGGTCTGGCTGAGCGCCTGCGCCGCCAGCCGGCCGGTGGCCGTACCGTCCGGGTTGAGGCCCCGGGCCCAGACGTCCGGGTTGGCGCCGGACACCGTCCACCCCACCACCACGTTGTCCTGGTCGTCGATGCCGACGCCGGGCGCGACGGCTCCCGCGCCGGTGGAGACCTGCACCTCGCCGTGCCGTGGTGTGCCGGTGGCGGTGAACGAGCGCTCCCACACGCCGGGCGTGCCGGTGTGGTCGGATTCCCAGCCGACGGCGAAGTCACCGGCGACGTTCGCGGCGACCGAGGCGCGCCGCTGCTGCCCTCCGCTCTGCGCGTTGGCCGTCTGCCGGGGCAGGACCACCGCCCCGTTGGACCGGGCCAGACGGGTCAACCCGATGTTGTACGAGCCGTTCGCGTCGGCGTCCTCGTCCCAGACCACCAACGCCTCGCCGGACGCCGACACCGCCACGTCGGGGCGGTGGTGCGACCCCGTCGTCTGCGAGGCCGTCACCTCGTACGCCTTGGTGGTGGCGGCGGTGAAGCCGGCGGCCCGGACGGTGGCCGGTGCGGTGCCCTGCACGTCCTCCCACACCACCGAGAAGCCGACCGCCGTGGCGTTGCTGGGTGCGCCGTCCGGGTCGACCGAGACCTTTGGCCAGGTCTGCTGCCCGGCGTCGTCGGCGTTGGCCTGCCCGGATCCGAGTACCGCGCCGGTGGGCGACACCACCCGGTACTGGATGTTGTAGACGCCGTTGCCGTCGCCGTCGGCGGCCCAGACCACGACGGCGTTGCCCCGGTCGTCGAGCCCTACGTCCGGGCTGATGTGCCGCCAGGAGGCCCCACTGGTGCCGCCGCTGGAGAGTTTCAGCTCGTAGCCGGGGGTGCCGTCGCGGAACAGGCGCAGGAAGATCTCGCTGTGGGTGTCGTCCTCGGGGGCGGTGCTGTCGCGGTCGTCCTCCCACACGACCGCGACCTGGCCGTTGCGGTTCATGGCGATTCCGGGCAGGTCCTGGTCGCCGGCGGACGCGCTGTTCGCCGTCGTCCAGGTGACCGCCTCGGCGGTGACGGCGGTCGGCGCGGCGGCGGCGACCCCGACCACGCCCGGGACCAGGACGGACGCGGCGAGCAGTGACATGAATGCGGTCATGATGGTTCTCCCTCTACCCGGCCTGCAGGCCGGGCTGGCCGTCGAGAATGACGAACGAGCGCACCGTGGACGCCGCGGCTCCGTGCTCGGTCACCGTGTTGACCGCGCGGAAGTCCGCGCGCACCTGGCTGCGGCTGATCGTGGTACGGACGTAGCCACGCCGGTCCGAGTGGAACTTCAGGTGCGGGTTGGTGGCCGCGTTCGGGATGGTGGTGGTGCCGCTGCCGTTGCCGCCGGTGGCGATGGAGGTGCAGACCAGTTCGGTGCCGATGGTGGCGGAGGACGGGTTGGCGTAGTCGGCCTTGAGCTCGTTGGCCCACGACTTGTGCACGTCGCCGGTGAGCACCAGCGGGTTGCGTACCCCCCGCTGCTGCCAGCCGGTCTGGATGCGGCTGCGGGAGGCGCGGTAACCGTCCCAGGCGTCCATGCTCGCCGCCCCACTCGCGTCGAACTGGCGGGCGAAGAAGACCTGCTGGCCGAGGATGTCCCAGGTGCCGTAGCGCTGCCCGAGCCCGTCGAGCAGCCACGCCTCCTGGGTGGCGCCGGTCAGCGACCGGGAGGCCAGATCCGCGTCCGCGCAGACCTTCCAGCCGTCGCCGCACGCCTGGTCGTCGCGGAACTGGCGGGTGTCGAGCATGTGGAAGGTGGCGAGCTGCCCCCACCGGATCCGGCGGTACAGCGGGATGCTGTTGCCGATCGCCGCGGAGGCCGGCCGCAGCGGCATGTTCTCGTAGTAGGCCCGGTACGCCGCCGTCCGTCGGGCGGTCCACTGGGCGGCGGTCAGGGCGGGGCTGCTGTCCGCGCGGACCATGTTCGCGTAGTTGTTTTCCACCTCGTGGTCGTCGGGCACGACCAGCCAGGGCGCCGCGGCGTGCGCCGCCTGAAGGTCCGGGTCGGACTTGTAGAGCGCGTACCGGCGGCGGTAGTCGGCCAGCGACACGATCTCGGCGCCGACGTGCTGCCGCACGGCCGAGGCGTTGACGCCGCCCTCGTAGATGTAGTCACCGAGGTGCAGGATCAGGTCCGGGTTCTCCTCGGCCATCCGGCGGTAGGCCGTGTAGTAGCCGGCCTCGTAGTGGGCGCAGGAGGCGAAGGCCATCACCAGGTCGCGGCCGAAGGATCCGGGCGCCGGCGCGGTCCGGGTCCGCCCGACCGCGGAGATGTGGCCCTGGGCACGGAACCGGTAGTAGTAGTCGGAGTCGGCGGCGAGCCCGCCGGCGATGACGTGCACGGAGTGCGCGTCGGCGTAGCGGGCGACCACCGACCCCGAGGCGACCAGGGAGGTGAAGCGGTCGGTGGTCGACACCTGCCACTCGACGGTCACGTCGGCGTTGGCCATGCCGCCCTGCCCGTCGGCGTTGAGCGGCGAGGGTGCCAGCCGGGTCCAGAGGACCACGCTGTCGGGCGCCGGGTCACCGGACGCCACACCGAGTTTGAAGGGATACGGCACCGCGGCACGGGCGCTCTGCCAGGGCGTCACGGCGGCACCGGCGGCAGCCAGTCCACTGAGGACGAAAATGCGACGGCTCAGCTTTGTCATGAGCCATACCCTCGTGATCTTCGATGAACGGCGATGGGTGCGGCGCGGAATCCGACGTGACAGGATGCTGTCCGCGCGAAGGCGGTCAGGTGTCCTGGCCGGCCGCCGACGCGCGCCGGCCGCCCTCGACGGACGCCGGTGGGGTCAGTTCAGGGGCGACGGGGACTCCGCGCCGGGCACGAGCAGCTTCGGCGAGCCGGAGCCGTCCGCCGGGACGCCCCACACGTCGGGCCGGCCGTCATCCTGGCGCAGCGTGTAGGCCAGTGTCCCGGCGTCCAGCCACGCCGCCTGGTCGTCGACGCTGGCCGTCTCCGCCGTCGCGGTCACCCGCATGGTCGCGAGGTCGAGGACGGACAGCCGCCAGCCCTTCGCCGGGTCGGCGTCGACCGCCTCCTTGAAGGCGACGCGGGTGCCGTCGGGTGAGAGCGACGGGCACTCGACGTTCTCCTTCAGCGTCTCGACCCTGCGGGCGGCGACGTCACCGCGCACCAGGTACCGCTTCCCGGCGGTGGACATGGTCGCGTAGAAGCGGTTGTCGTCGGCGGTGAAGGTGACGCCCCAGAAGTTGACATCCGGGTTGCGGTAGCTCCGGCCGTCCCGGGTGACCGCGAACTCTTCCAGTGAGGTCACCGTGGCGCCGGTGCCGGTGTCGAGGATCCCGGTGCGGGTGGAGAAGCCGCTGGTGGTGTAGGAGTCGCCGCCGACGAACGTCGTCCAGGAGACCATCCGGCCGGAGGACGAGACCCGCGCGCGGTTGGGCAGGCCGGGCACCGGAAGCGAACGCGTCGGGCGCAGCGCGGCGTCGAGCACCACGACCTGGTAGCTCCAGGGGGTCTCCTGCTTCAGGCAGACGCCGGTGCCCGCGGCGGCGTACACCCGGAGGCACTCCACGCCGGACACGGTGCGCGGCCCGGTCGGGTCGGCCGTGGCGACGGACGAGACGTGCCGGTCGGTGATCGTCAGCAGGCGCGGCCCGGGGGTCAGCGTGACCGCCTGGTCGCCGGCGGCGGGCGGTGGGGTCCGGTCCGGTTGCGCCGCGGTGGCGGCGTAGCCGGCCGCCACGGCGCCCAGCAGCACCGCCGAGGCGGCCGCCACGCCGATCTTCGCTCGGGTCGACAACGCGGTCATCGGGGCACCTTCCGGGTGAACAGGCGGGACGGGGAGGCCAGCAGGACGACGGTGGCGACGAGGACGACGGCGACGGCCAGGGCCGCCACGCGGATGGCGTTCTCCGGTCCCCACGCCTGCCAGGCGAGACCGAACAGGATCGAGGACACGAGGTACGCCAACGCCTGCGCGGTCTGCACGAGGGCGATCCCGGTGGTGCGCAGCCGTGGTGGCAGCACCGGCCCGGCGAGGGCGATGAGCACGCCGTCGCTGGCCGCGTAGAACGCGCCGTACAGCGCCAGCGTCAGCGCCACCACCGGCCAGCCGTGCACCGGACCGGCCAGCAGCAGGTACGTCGCCCCGAGGGCCGCGTACCCGCCCACCACGACCGGTAGCCGGCCGACCCGGTCGGCGAGCACGCCGAGCGGGGCGGCGAGCACCAGGTAGGCCAGGCTCGTCCCCACCGCGAGCAGCGGGAACCACCGCAGGCCGAGGTCCTCGCGGCGTTGCAGCAGCAGGTAGACGAAACCGTCGCCGATCGTGGCCAGCCCCAGCAGCGCCGCCGCCAGCAGCAGGCGACGGGCGCGCCGGCCGCGCAGCAGGCCGAACGCCTCACGCAGGGAGACCTTCGGGTCGTCCGGGCCCTCCGTCGCCGCGCCGGTCGGGCGCTCCCGGACGAAGAGCACGAGCACGACGACGGCCAGGGCGGCGACGCAGAAGCTGGTGACGAAGACCGCGTCGTACGACTGCCCGACCGCGAGCAGGACCGCGAAGGCGACGAGCGGCCCGAGGAACGCGCCGACGCTGTCCATCGCCCGGTGCACCCCGAACGCCCTGCCCAGCGCCTCGGGTGGCGTCGAGAGCGTGATCAGCGCGTCGCGCGGGGCACTGCGGAGGCCCTTGCCGAGCCGGTCGACGGCGATGACCGCGCCGATCGCCGGCACCGACCGGCCGGCGAGCAGCAGACCGAGCTTGGCGACCGCCGAGAGCGCGTAGCCGACGCCGGCGACCAGCTTGCGCCGGCGGAACCGGTCCGCCACGAAGCCACCGACCACCCGCAGCAGCGCGCTCGCGCCGGTGTGGACCCCGTCGAGGACGCCGAAGGCCAGGGGGCTGAGTTGCAGCCCCAGCACCAGGTAGAGCGGCAGGACGGCGGTCACCATCTCGGCGGAGACGTCGGTGATCAGGCTGACCGTGCCGAGGGCGACGACGTTGCCGCTGACCAGGGCCCACCGACGGCGGGAGCGTCCGGACGAGGGCGGGTCGGACGAGGGCGGGTCGGACGAGGGCGGGTCAGCGTCCGGTCGGGAGACGGTCGACAGGTACACGAGCATCTCCTCGAATCGGTGGCTGCCGGTCAGCCATCGTGGCGATTGGTCGGAGGGGTTACAAGGGGCCGTCGGGGGCGAGCAGACATGCGGTGGGTGAACACCTGTCGAACATCGAAATGTTTCGTTACTTGAGCGTACTGTTCATGTGGCCGTAGTCCGCGTGTTCGGCAACCTTCCTACGTTCCTTGCGCTCCACACACGCAGAGAAGGGGTCCTGGATGGACATTCGATTCCCCCGCCCGTCGGTGACGCTCGGCGCGGTCGCGGTGCTGGTCGCCGCCACCGCCGCCGTCGTGGTCACCGGCGCGGGACCGGCGTCGGCGGCGAGCGTGACGTTCACGCCAGTCGCCGACACCTACGTCCAGAGCGACACGGCGTCCACCAACTACGGCACGTCCACGCAGATCGTGGCCGACAACTCGCCCGTCCGGCGGTCGTTCCTGCGCTTCACCGTGAGCGGCGTCAGCGGCACCGTGACCACCGCCAAGCTGCGGCTGCGCACGATCAGCGGCAACAGCGGCAGCGACGCCGGCGGCACGTTCCGCCGGATGTCCAACACGACCTGGTCGGAGACCGGCACCACCTGGAGCAACCAGCCGGCCGTCGACGGAGCCACGCTCGGCTCGATCGGGGCGGTCAGCGGCAACACCTGGTACGAGCTCGACGTCCGGGCCGCGGTCACCGGCAACGGCACGTACAGCTTCGGGGTGACCTCCGCCAGCGGCGACGGCGTCTACTACGACTCGCGGGAGAGCGGCGCCGACGCCCCGCAGCTGGTCGTCACGACCGGCACCACGCCGCCGCCGTCCGGCGACCCGGTCCTGGTCGGGTCCGGCGACATCGCCAACTCCGGCTCCGGCGACAGCGCCACCGCGGCGCTGCTCGACAGCATCCCCGGAACGGTCTTCACCACCGGCGACAACGTCTACGACAACGGCACCGCGGCCGAGTTCACCAGCTACTACGAGCCCACCTGGGGCCGACACAAGGCGCGCACCCGCCCGACGCCGGGCAACCACGACTACAACACGTCGGGCGCCACCCCCTACTACACCTACTTCGGCACGCAGGCCGGCCCGAGCGGGCGCGGCTACTACTCCTACGACCTCGGCAACTGGCACGTCGTGTCGCTGAACTCGAACATCAGCATGTCGGCGGGCTCCACCCAGGAGCAGTGGCTGCGCGCCGACCTGGCGGCCAACAGCAAGCCGTGCACGCTGGCCTACTGGCACCACCCGCTGTTCACGTCGAGCTCCAACCACGCGCCGTCGACGTCGACGCGTCCGCTGTACCAGGCGCTCTACGACTACAACGCCGACGTGGTCGTCTGGGGGCACAACCACGTGTACGAGCGGTTCGCCCCGATGAACCCGGCCGGTGGCGCCGACGCCAGCCGGGGCATGCGCAGCTTCGTCGCCGGGATGGGCGGTGCCAGCCACTACGGCTTCGGCACCATCCAGCCCAACAGCGAGGCCCGCAACAGCTCGGCGTACGGGGTCCTGAAGTTCACCCTGCACGCCGGCAGCTACGACTGGCAGTTCGTGCCGGTCGCCGGACAGACCTACAACGACAGCGGCAGCGCCAACTGCCACTGACGCGGTCGATCCCGCTGCGCTGTTCGCGGCGCAGCGGGATCGCCTTCCCGCCAGGGTCAGCGGGCGTTGCCGGCGCGACGCTTGTTGTAGACGTCGAAGGCCACGGCGACGAGCAGGACGAGCCCCTTCACCACCGACTGCGTCGACTGGTCGACGCCCATCAGCTGCATGCCGTTGCTCATCACCGCCATGATCAGACCACCGACCATCGCGCCCACCACGGTGCCCACCCCGCCGGTGACCGCCGCGCCCCCGATGAACGCCGCGGCGATGGCGTCCAGCTCGAACATGTTGCCGGCGGCGGGCTGGGCGCCGTTGGACCGCGAGGAGTAGATGACGCCGGCCACCGCCGCCAGGAAGCCCATGTTGACGAACATCCAGAAGTTGACGGTGCGGACCTTCACGCCGGACAGCGCCGCGGCCGAGAGGTTGCCCCCGATCGCGTAGACCTGACGACCGAAGACCGTACGCCGGGTGAGCAGGCCGTAGACCAGAACGAGGACCGCCAGGACGATCAGCACGATCGGGAGCCCCCGCGCGTGCGCCAACTGCCAGGCGAAGTACATGATGACCGCGCCGACCGCGACGACCCTGGCGACGAACAGCGGGAACGACTCGACGGGCTGCTGGTAGCGGACGCGCGCGACGCGGGTGCGGAAACCGCTCACCGCGTACCCGGCCACCGCGACCGCGCCGATCAGCAGCGTGAAGGCGTCGAAGCCCTGCCCGCCGAGCAGTCCGTTGAGGAATCCCGCCGCCACGCGCTGGTACTCGCCCGGGAACGGCGACAGCGAGATGTTGTCGAGCACCCGCAGGGTGAGACCACGGAACAGCAGCATCCCGGCGAGGGTCACGATGAAGGCCGGGATGCCGGCGTACGCCACCCAGAACCCGTGCCAGGCGCCGACCGCGACGCCGACGACCAGCGCGGCCACGATGCCGACCCACCACGGATAGCCCTGCTGGATCACCAGGACGGCGGAGACCGCTCCGGTCAGCGCCACCACCGACCCCACCGACAGGTCGATGTGCCCGCCGATGATCAGGATGACCATCCCGATCGCCAGCACCAGGATGTACGAGTACTGCAGCACGATGTTGGTGATGTTTCCGGGGCTCAGCGACACCCCGTCGGTCAGGATCGCGAAGAGCGCGACGATGACGACCAGGGCGACGTAGATCCCGCTCTGCCGCAGGTTGTTCAGCACCAGGGCCCGCAGGTCGCTCGTCCCGGTGTGCAGGGCGGCGGCCGGTGTGCTGTCCGGCGGCGTGGGACGCTCCGTCGAGGGGGTCTTGATGCTGGTCATCCGACGAGCTCCTTGTCCTTGGTCATCAGCTCCATGAGGCTCTCCTGCGTCGCCTCGCCGACCGGCTTCTCACCGGTGATCCGGCCGGCGGCGAGGGTGTAGATGCGGTCACACATCCCGAGCAGCTCCGGCAGCTCGGAGGAGATGATGATCACCGCCTTGCCCTCGGCCACCAGCCGATTGATGATCGTGTAGATCTCGTACTTGGCGCCGACGTCGATGCCGCGCGTCGGTTCGTCCAGGATCAGCACGTCCGGGTCGGTGAAGAGCCACTTCGACAGGACGACCTTCTGCTGGTTGCCGCCGGAGAGCTTGCCGACGACCGCCATCACACTGGGCGCCTTGATGTTCATCTCCCGCCGGCTCGCCTCGGCGACCTTGATCTCCTCGTTGCCGTTCACCCAGCCCAGCCGGGCCAGCCGGGCCAACGCGGCGGCCGAGACGTTGCGGCGGACGTCGTCGATGAGGTTCAGGCCGAACCGCTTGCGGTCCTCCGTGACGTACGCGATGCCGTTGTCGATCGCCTCCGCGACGCTGCGGGCCTTCACCTCCCGCCCGTGCACGAACAGCCGGCCGCTGATGTCGCGGCCGTACGACCGGCCGAACACGCTCATCGCCAGCTCGGTGCGCCCCGCCCCCATCAGCCCCGCGATGCCGACCACCTCACCGGCCCGCACGGACAGGCCGACGCCCTCGACGACCATCCGGTCCTGGGTCGGGTGCCGCACCGTCCAGTCCTCGATGCGGAGCACCTCCTCGCCGGGGGACGACACCCGGTCGGGGTAGAACGCGTCCAGGTCACGCCCGACCATTCCCCGGATGATCCGCTGCTGGGTCACGTCGTCGGCCCTCATGTCGAGGGTCTCCACGGCGCGCCCGTCCCGGATGACCGTGGTCGAGTCGGCGATCGCGGTGATCTCGTTGAGCTTGTGGGAGATCATGATGCAGGTGATCCCCTGGGCCTTGAGCTGGCGCAACAGGCCGAGCAGATGCGCCGAGTCGACGTCGTTGAGGGCGGCGGTCGGCTCGTCCAGGATGAGGAGGCGCACCTTCTTCGACAGCGCCTTGGCGATCTCCACGAGCTGCTGCTTGCCCACGCCGAGCTGGATGACCGGGGTGACCGGGTTCTCGTGCAGACCGACGGACGCCAGGAGCTCCGCCGCGTCGGCGTTGGCCCGGTTCCAGTCGATGAGCCCGCTGCGGCCCCGGCGCTCGTTGCCGAGGAAGAGGTTCTCGGCGATCGACAGGTGCGGCACCAGGGCCAGCTCTTGGTGGATGATGACGATGCCGTTGGCCTCGCTGTCGCGGATGCCGCGAAACTGCATCGGCCTGCCGTCGAAGAGGATCTCGCCGTCGTACGAGCCGGACGGGTGGACGCCGGACAGCACCTTCATCAGCGTGGACTTGCCGGCGCCGTTCTCGCCGCAGATGGCGTGGATCTCGCCTCGGCGTACCGCGAGGGTGACGTCCTCCAGGGCGGTCACCCCGGGGAAGGTCTTCGTGATGCGACGCATCTCGAGGATGGTGTCGTCCATGGTCACTGTCCTTCGTCAGGTCCGACGTGGTACGCGCCACGACGTCGGGCCCGGCGGAGACCGCCGGACCCGACGGATGGCCTACTTCTTGGCCTGACCGGCGGCGACCTCTTCCGCCGTCCAGTAACCGGAGTCGATCAGCGTGGCCTTGATGTCGTCCTTGTAGACGGTCGCGATCGGCAGCAGGTACGCCGGCACGACCTTGACGCCGTTGTTGTACGTCTGCGTGTCGTTGGCCTGCGGCTGCTTGTCCTGCAGGAACGCCTCGGCGGCGTTCACGGCCTGCTCGGCGAGCAGCCGGGTGTCCTTGAAGACGGTGGAGCTCTGCACGCCGTCGTTGATCAGTTTGATCGAGGCGATCTCCGCGTCCTGGCCGGTCACCACCGGGAACTTCTTGGCCGCGGCGCCGTAGCCCGCGTTCTGCAGGGCGGTGATGATGCCCCGGGAGATCCCGTCGTACGGCGACAGCACCCCGTCGACCCGCGCGCCGTCGTTGTAGCTGGAGGTGAGCAGGTCCTCCATCCGCTTCTGCGCGGTCTCCTGCTGCCACCGCAGGATGGCCACCTGCTCGATGGTGGTCTGGCGCGACTTCACCTTCAGGGTGCCGGCGTCGATGAACGGCTTCAGCGTGTCCATCGCCCCGCCGAAGAAGTACTGGGTGTTGTTGTCGTCGAGCGAGCCGGCGAAGAGTTCGACGTTGAACGGGCCCTTCGCCGTGCCCTTCGAGCCGTCCTTGTTCTGCAGGCCGAGACCGACGAGCAGGCCGGTGGCCTGGGCGACGCCCACCTTGTAGTTGTCGAAGCTGACGTAGAAGTCGACGTTCTTGCTGCCGCGGATCAACCGGTCGTACGCGATCACCGGGATCTTCGCGTCGGCGGCGGCCTGCAACTGGCCGCTGAGCGCCGTGCCGTCGATCGCCGCGATGACCAGGACGTCCGCGCCCTGGGTGATCATCTGGTCGACCTGCTGGGACTGGGTGGGGATGTCGTCACCCGCGTACTGGAGGTCGACCTTGTAGCCCTTCGCCTCCAGCTTCTGCTTCACCGCGTTGCCGTCGGCGATCCACCGCTCGGAGGTCTGCGTCGGCATCGAGACACCGATGGTCAGGTCGCCGGGCTTGTCTCCGCTGGTGTCACCGCCGCTGCCAGCACCCTCGCCACTGCACGCCGCCAGGCTCAGCGCCAGCACCGCGCCGCCGAGAGCTACCAGGAACTTCCTGCCCACGGGCTTCTCCTCTCTGGACTCCCCCGCCGACCGCCGGGGCCACCTGTCACCTTCCGGGTAGTGTTAGCGCTCACATATCGCACGTCAACACTTGGTCGGAAATACCGGTGTCACGGTCTCGTAACGGCGGCGCGTCTGGCAAGGCCATCCCGAATCCGGCCTCCACACCGGATGCACGACGGCATAGCGGCGGCACCGACCCGATGCGCGCGGTCGGCGCGCCCCGGGGCGGCCGAGCTGGGCGTCGTCAGCGGCGGGGTGGTGCGGCGACGCTGTCGCGGGCGACCAGGGTCGGGGCGATCGTCTGCCGCAGCGCCTCTCCGGTGCCCGATTCGATCTGGCTCAGCAACATGTGGATGCTCGCCCGCGCCACCGCGTCGAAGTCCGGACGGACCGTGGTCAGCGGCGGAATGAAGTAGGCCGCCTCCGGCACGTCGTCGAAGCCGACCAGGCTGATCTCGTCCGGCACGCGTCGGCCGAACTCGTGCAACGCCCGCAGCACGCCCAGCGCGAGATGGTCGTTGGCGGTGAAGACGGCGGTGACCTCGGGCATCCGTGCCAGCATCTGCCCGCACCGGTATCCCGAGGCCGCGGACCAGTCTCCCTGCAGCAACGGCGGCGGTTCCACACCCGCGGCCAGCAGCGCGTCACGCCAGCCCTCGATCCGGCCGGCGCCGTCGAACCAGTCGGACGGCCCCGACACGTGCCAGACGGTACGGTGCCCGGCGTCGAGCAGGTGCTGGGTCGCCGCCCGGGCGCCCGCCACCTGGTCGACCGTCACCAACGGCACCGGGCGGCGCGGGTCACCGTCGACCGTGACCAGCGGGACGTCCTTGGGTAGGCGTTCCAGCGCCTCGCCGGCCGACTCGACCGGCGCGATGACGACGATGCCGGCGACCCGGTGCGACAGGTGCCGCTCGACGGCGGCCGAGATGGACCGGTGGTCGAGGTCCCGCACGCTGCCCACACTGACCGCGAAACCCTCCTCCGCGGCGGTCTGCTCCAACGCGGCCAGCAAGGACGCCGGCCCGTACAACGTCGTGTTCTGCGCGACCACGCCAATGACCTGCGAACGGCCGGTCACCAGCGCGCGCGCCGCGCCGTTCGGTCGGTAGCCGAGCTCGGCGATGGCCGCGCGCACCCGCAACCGGGTCTGCTCGCGGACGTTGGGGTGCCCGTTGAGCACCCGCGACACGGTCTGGTGGGAGACGCCGGCCAGACGGGCGACGTCGGTCATCGCCGGACCGTGCACGGCCATGTCACTCCCCCCGTCTGCGTACCCGAAGCCGCGGCCCGCCGACGTCGACCGGAGCGGTCGACCGATGCCGTCGCTCAGCCGTCACGCCGGTGCAGGACCCCCGCTGACCAGCGCTGGATGGCCGCCAGTCTACGTCAGCCGCCACCCGGAACCGACGTGCGGCCGGCCGGGGGCGACGCGACGCGCGGTGGCGCGTCGTGCCGCCCACGCCGCCCGTCGCGCTCACCGCCTCACCCACTCGTGATCATGCTAGAAGCCGCGGGCGAGCCGGTAGTACGCCTGGTTCCAGCGAATCTCGTCGGCGAAGCGGCGGGGCTCGGTGTCGGCGTCGATCACGACGAGTTCGGTGCGGCTCATCTCCGCCAGGTCGTGCAACTCCTCCACACCGACCGCCTGCGACAGCACGGTGTGGTGCGGGGCGCCGGCGGTGATCCACGCCTCGGCCGAGCCGGGCAGGTCCGGTCGCGGACGCCAGACGGCCCGGGCCACCGGCAGCCGCCGCAGCGGCTGCGGCGGGGACACGACGTCGATCTCGTTGGCCACGAGCCGGAAGCGCTCGCCCATGTCGGCCAGCCCGAGCACCACCGCCGGACCGGGTGCCGCGTCGAACACGAGCCGGACCGGGTCCTCCCGTCCGCCGATGCTCAGCGGGTGGATCTCCACGTCGGGCACACCGGCCGCGATGGTCGGGCAGACCTCGAGCATGTGCGCGCCCAGCACCAGCTCCTCGCCCGGCGTGAGGTCGTAGGTGTAGTCCTCCATGAACGACGTGCCACCGTCGACGCCCACGGACATCGCCTTGAGGGTGCGCACCAGCACGGAGGTCTTCCAGTCGCCCTCGCCGCCGAAGCCGTAGCCGTCGGCCATCAGCCGCTGCACGGCGATCCCGGGAAGCTGACGCAGCCCGCCGAGGTCCTCGAAGTTCGTGGTGAACGCCCGGAACCCGCCGGCGTCGAGGAAGGCGCGCATGCCCAGCTCCAGGCGGGCGGCGTACCGCAACGAGTCGTGCCGGTCACCCCCGGAACGCAGCTCCGGGACGATCCGGTAGCTGTCGTCGTACTCCTTGACCAGGTCGTCGATCTGCGCGTCCGCGACGTCGTCGACCACCTTGACCAGGTCGTTGACGCCGTAGGTGTTGACCGACACCCCGAAGCGCAGCTCCGCCTCGACCTTGTCACCCTCGGTCACGGCGACGTCGCGCATGTTGTCGCCGAAGCGGGCCAGTCGCAGCGACCGCATCGCCGACCAGCCGAGCGCCGCGCGGGCCCACGCCCCGACCCGGGCGGTCACCCGCGGGTCGCTGACGTGCCCGGCCACGGTCTTGCGTGCCACGCCGAGCCGGGTCTGGACGTACCCGAACTCACGGTCGCCGTGTGCGGCCTGGTTCAGGTTCATGAAGTCCATGTCGATCTCGTCCCACGGCAGCAGGACGTTGGCCTGGGTGTGCAGGTGCAGCAGCGGCGTCTGCAGGGCGTCCAGCCCGGCGATCCACATCTTCGCCGGAGAGAAGGTGTGCATCCACGCGACGACCCCGATCGCCCCCTGCGCGGCGGCGTCGCGGCACACCCGCAGAATCTCACCGCTGTTGGTCAGGACGGGCTTCCAGACCACCCGGGCGGGAATCTGCGGCGAGTCGTCGAGCGCGGCCGCGATCACACGGGACTGCTCGGCCACCTGCCGGAGCGTCTCCTCGCCGTACATGCCCTGGCTGCCGGTGAGGAACCAGATCTCGGGTGCGCTGCGTGGTGCCATGGAGTTGCCTTCCGCGAGAGGAGCGTTCACTTGTAACGGATTCCGACGAGGCGCTGGAAGAGGATGAACGCGAAGAGCAGGCCGCCGATCACGATCCTGGTCCACCAGGAGTTCAGGCTTCCGTCGAAGGTGATGAGGGTCTGGATCACGCCCAGGACCAGGACGCCGAGCACCGTGCCGAAGACGTATCCGGAGCCACCGGTGAGGACGGTGCCACCGATGACGACGGCGGCGATGACGTCCAACTCCATGCCCACGGCGATCAGTGGCGCGCCGGAGAGGGTGTAGAAGGACAGCAGGATCCCGCCGATCGCGGAGCACAGGCCGCTGATCGTGTAGACGGCGATCCGGGTACGCCCCACCGGCAGGCCCATCAGCAGCGCCGACTGCGGGTTGCCGCCGATGGCGTACACGTTGCGCCCGAGACGGGTGTAGGCCAGCGTGTACGCGGCGACGGCGACCACGGCGAAGGCGATGAGCACGCTGATCGACACGAAGTTGCCCCGGGGGTCGCCGATCCGCTCCTGGGACATCCTGGTCCAGAACCCGTCACTGATCGGGATGGACGAGCCGGAGATGAACGTGCACATGCCCCGGGCGAAGAACATCCCGGCGAGCGTGACGATGAACGGCTGGATCTCGAAGAAGTGGATGGCGCAGCCCATCAGCAGGCCCAGCGTCGGGCCGATGAGCAGGGCGATGACGAGCACGAGTGCCGCCGGCAGGCCCTTCTGAAGCAGCGAGGCCGACACCATCGCCGTCATGGCGACGACGGACCCGACCGACAGGTCGATGCCTCCGGTGAGGATCACGAAGGTCATGCCCACCGCGACGACGAGCAGGAAGCCGTTGTCGATGAAGATGTTGAAGATGACCTGCACGTTGGAGAACGCCTGGTATTGGGAGACCCCGATGCCGTACATCACCAGGAGCAGGGCGAGCGTCGCCAGGACCGGTATTTGCCGCCTCGGCAGCCGGAACCGGGCACGGCCGGCGGTGAGCGTTCCAGTGGTCATGCCGGCACCTGCTCCTTCGGCTTGTCGGCGATCGGGCTGGGCGGCGGTGCGCTGCTCCGGCGGCGGGTGAACCGGGCCCGGAACGCCGGCGCCTGGATGAGGCAGACGGCGATCACCACAACCGCCTTGAACAGCAGCGAGGTCTGCGGTGAGATGTTCATGGCGTACACCGTGGTGGTCAGGGTCTGGATGATCAGCGCGCCGAGGATCGTGCCGCTGAGGAAGAACCGGCCGCCGGCGAGGGACGTACCGCCGATGACGACCGCGAGAATGGCGTCGAGCTCCACCCAGAGGCCGACGGCGTTGCCGTCGGCGCTGGAGACGTTGGCCGTCATCATGAAACCGGCGACCGCGGCACAGGTGGCGCTGAGTACGTACGCGAGGAAGATGACCCGGCCGGAGCGGATGCCGGCGAGTCGGCTCGCCTCGGCGTTACCGCCCACCGACTCGATGATCATGCCGAGCGCGGTGCGGCGGGTGAACGCGGCGACGAGCAGGGCCGCGGCGAGGGCGATGAAGATGGCCAGCGGCAGGGTCAGCAGGTGGCCCAGCCCGATCGCCCGGAACGGGTCGGAGTTGATGGTGATGATCTGACCCTGGGTGATCAGCTGGGCGAGGCCCCGGCCGGCCACCATCAGGATCAGCGTGGCGATGATCGGTTGGATCCCGATCACCGCCACCAGCACCCCGTTCCAGGTGCCGAGCACGAGCGAGACCCCCATCGCCATCGCGAGGGCGGTCAGCACCACGGGCAGGCTGTCCTGGTCGGGCTGCCTGCTGATGTACATGCAGGCGATCGCACCGCTGATCGCGCAGACCGAGCCCACCGACAGGTCGATGCCGCCGGTCGAGATGACCAGGGTCATGCCCAGCGCGACGAGGATCAGCGGGGCGCTCAGCCGCAGGATGTCGATCGGTGAGCCGTACAGGTGCCCGTCCTTGAGCTCGATCGACAGGAACCCGGGCCGGTAGATCGTGTTCGCGGCCAACATGACGACGAGCACGGCGGCGGGCCAGAACAGCCGGTGACCGGTCATCGCCCGGTAACGGCCCATGGTGTCGTTCATCGGTCGGCCTCCTCCCCGTGGGATCCACTGGCGATGGTCTGCATGACGCGGTCGGCGTCGAGGGTGTCGTCGTTGGCGAGCTGCGCGACCATCTGCCGGTCCCGCATCACGGCCACCTTGTGGCTGAGGCGCAGCACCTCCTCCAGCTCGGCGGAGATGAAGAGCACGGCCATGCCACCGTCGGACAGCTGCGTCACCAGCTTCTGGATCTCGGTCTTCGCGCCGATGTCGATGCCCCGGGTGGGCTCGTCGAGGATCAGCAGCCGTGGCTCGGTGATCAGCCACCGGGCGAGGAGCACCTTCTGCTGGTTGCCGCCGGAGAGGTTGCGCACCGGCACCTCCGGGTCGGACGGCCGGATGGTGAGTGCCTTGATGTACTTGTCGACCAACTCGTCCTGCCGGCGACGCGGAATGGGCCGCAGCCAGCCACGGGCGGCCTGCATGGCGAGGATCAGGTTCTCGCGGACCGACAGGTCGGCGACGATGCCCTCCGCGCGGCGGTTCTCGGAACAGAAGCCGACGCCGTGGTCGATGGCCTGCGCGGGGGTACGCAAGCTGCTCGGCCTGCCGTCGACCGTGACCTGACCGCCGTCCGGCCGGTCGGCCCCGAACAACAACCGCGCCACTTCGGTACGCCCGGAGCCCAGCAGGCCGGCCAGGCCCACCACCTCACCGGCGTGGATGGTGAGGCTGAACGGCTCGACCGCCCCCGCCCGGCCGAAGTTCGACACCGCCACCAGAGGGGTGCCCTCCTCCACCGCGGCCAGGTCCCGTCGGGAGTGCTCCTCGATCCCCTCGAGGACGTCGAGTTCCTTGCCGATCATCTTCTCGACGAGGCCGAGCTGGGGCAGCTCGGTGGTCGTGTACTCGCCGACGAGTCCGCCGTTGCGCAGCACGGTGATGCGGTCCGCGATCTCGTAGACCTGGTCGAGGAAGTGGGTCACGAACAGGATCGCGATGCCCTCGTCGCGCAGTTGCCGCATGATCCGGAACAGCTGCGCGACCTCGCCGGCGTCGAGGCTGGACGTCGGCTCGTCCAGGATCAGCACCCGGGCCTGGATGTCGATCGCGCGGGCGATGGCGACCATCTGCTGGATCGCCAGGGAGTACGACCCGAGTGGGGCGCTGACGTCGAGGTCGAGTTCGAGGCGGGCCAGCAGCGTACGGGCGCGGCGGCGGACCTCACCCCAGCGGACGGCGCCGAGAAGCCGGGGCTCACGCCCGATGAAGATGTTCTCCGCGACCGAGAGGTTGGTGCAGAGGTTGACCTCCTGGTAGACGGTGCTCACCCCGGCGGCCGTCGCCTGCATCGGGCCGGCGAAGGACACCGGCTCGCCGTGGAGCGTGATCGCGCCCGCGTCGGTGTCGTAGACGCCCGTCAGCACCTTGATGAGGGTCGACTTGCCGGCGCCGTTCTCGCCCATCAGGGCGTGCACCTCGCCGGGGAGGAGCCGGAAGTTGACGTCGTGGAGTGCGCGCACTCCGGGGAAGGACTTGCTGATCCCGGTCATCGTCAGGACCGGACGGTTATCCGTCATCCGATCAGGCCTCTTCTGGAGGTTGTGGACACGGGGGGCCGCCGTACTTGCGCGGCGGCCCCCCGGTGTCGGTCAGTACTTGCGGTTGGGCAGAGCCTCCTTGGCCTGCTCCTGCGTGAAGGTGGTCTCCTCGGTCTCGATGCGAGCAGGCACCTCCTCGCCCGCGTGGACCTTCTTGGCCAGGTCCATCAGCTGTGGGCCGAGCAGCGGGCTGCACTCCGCGATGAAGTTGAACTTCCCGTCGGCGAGAGCCTGCATGCCGTCCTTGACGGCGTCGACCGTGATGATGGTGATGTCCTTGCCGGGCACCTTGCCGGCGGCGGTGATCGCCTCGAGCGCGCCCAGGCCCATGTCGTCGTTGTGCGCGAACAACACGTCGATCTTCGGGTTGGCCTTGAGGAACTGCTCCATGACCTGCTTGCCGCCGGCCCTGGTGAAGTCGCCCGTCTGGGAGGCGATGACCTTCAGGTTCGGGTTGGCGGCGATCGCCTCGGCGAAGCCCTTCTTGCGGTCGTTCGCCGGCGCCGCGCCGGTGGTGCCCTGCAACTCCACGATGTTCACCGGGCCCGAGGCGGTCTTCTTCTGCTCGACCAGCCACTCACCGGCGAGCCGGCCCTCCTTGATGAAGTCCGAGCCGAGGAAAGTCTTGTACAGCGACTTGTCGGCCGAGTCGACCGAGCGGTCGGTCAGGATGACCGGGATGTCGGCGTCCTTGGCCTCCTTGAGCACGGTGTCCCACCCGGACTCCACGACCGGCGAGAAGGCGATCACGTCGACCTTCTGCTGGATGTAGTTGCGGATCGCCTTGATCTGGTTTTCCTGCTTCTGCTGCGCGTCGTCGAACTTCAGCTCGATACCCGCGGCGGTGGCGGCATCCTTGATCGAGGTGGTGTTCGCGGTACGCCAACCGCTCTCAGCGCCGACCTGAGAGAAACCCAGGGTGATCTTGCCGTCGTCCTTCGACCCGCCGCCGGTGTCGCTGTTGCCGCAGGCCGCCACACTGCCGACGAGCAGCACGCTGGCGAGGACCGCGGCGGCGCGCCACGGAGCGGAGTGCGTTCGCATCTTTCTCATCGGATCTCCTTGGGCTCGGTGTGGTGGTGACCGCGCCGACCGCCGTCGTGCGAGAAGCGGTGTACGCGGGTGAATACATAGCAGAAAATCGATGACCCGTGCCGGCTCGATCCGGATTGGACTGTCACGAGCCCGTGGGCGGGACCGGTTTCTGGCCGTAGACGGTCTGGTAACGGTGGTAGAGCGCGTCGATGTCGGCCTGTGCGATCGGCAGCGGCTGCCCGAGTGCGCGTGCCAGGTGCGCGGTGCGGGCGACGTCCTCGCACATGACCGCCGCCTTGACCGCCGCACGGGCGTCGCGGCCGATGGTGAAGACGCCGTGGTTGCGCATGAGCACCGCCGGCGAACGGTGCCCGGCGAGGGTGGTGACGATGCCCTTGCCGATGTCGTCGCCGCCGATCAGCGCGAACGGGCCCACCGGGACCTCGCCGCCGAACTCGTCGGCCTGGGCGGTGAGGTGGCAGGGGATCGCCTCGCCACGGGCGGCCCACGCGGTGGCGTACGCGCTGTGCGTGTGCACCACCCCGCCGACCTCCGGCATGGCCCGGTAGACGTAGGCGTGGGCGGCGGTGTCGCTGGACGGGGCGAGGTCTCCCTCGACGAGGACGCCGTCGAGGTCGCAGACCACCATGGTGGCCGCCGAGAGCTCGTCGTAGCCGACGCCGCTCGGCTTGATCACCATGAGCTTCTGCCCGGGAACCCGGGCGGAGATGTTGCCGGCCGTCCAGGCCACCAGGCCGTACCGGGTCAGCTCGGAGTGCAGGCGGGCGACCGTCTCGCGCAGCTCGCTCACCTGTCGGGTCAGCTCGGCGTTCATGCGACCACCTCCAGCGCGGTGCCCTGCGTGGGCGCGGCGGACCGGACCGCCGCGTTGCGGATCGCCCGCAGGCGCAGCATGACGTCGTTGCCGCCGCGACCGAAGTGGTCGTGCAGCGTCCGGTACTCGGCGTAGAGGGCGTCGTACGCGCGTGCCCGCTCCGGGTCCGGTCGGTAGACGGCCTCGTGCACCCGGCCCATCGCCTGCGAGGCTTCGTGGATCGACGCGTACTCGCCGGCGGCGACGGCGGCGTGGATTGCCGACCCGAGCGCCGGCCCCTGCCCGGAGACGATGAGGTTCAGCGGTCGGTTGGTCACGTCGGCGTAGATCTGCATGAGCAGCTCGTTGGAGGTGAGACCACCGGCGATCACCAGGTCGTTCACCGCCACCCCGGCCTCGACGAACGCCTCGATGATCATCCGTGTGCCGTACGCCGTGGACTCCAGCAGCGCCCGGTAGACGTCCTGCGGGCGGGTGGCCAGCGTCATCCCGACGATCATCCCGCTGAGGTCGTGGTTGACCAGCAGTGATCTGTTGCCGTTCCACCAGTCCAGCGCGATCAGGCCGTGCGCGCCGACCGGCTGGCTGGCGGCCAGCTCGGTGAGGCGTTCGTGCGAGGCGACTCCGGCCGGGGCGGCGTGCTCGACGAACCAGCCGAAGATGTCGCCGACACCGCTCTGCCCGGCCTCGTAACCCCACGCGCCGGCACTGATGCCTCCGTCGACGACGCCGCACATCCCGGCCACCTCGGCGACGTGCGGGCCGTTGACCACGTGGCAGGTGGAGGTGCCCATGATGGCGACGAGCCGGCCGGGCTCCACGGCCTGCGCGGAGGCGGCGGTGACGTGCGCGTCGACGTTGCCGGCGGCCACCGCGATCCCCTCGGGCAGGCCGGTCCACGCGGCGGCCCGGGCGGTGAGCGTGCCGGCCCGGGCGCCAAGGGGCAGCAGCGGACCGTCGAGCTTGGCCACGAAGCCCCCGAAGTCGGGGTTGAGCGCGGTCAGGAAGCTCTCGGACGGGTACCGGCCATCCTGCAGGATGCCCTTGTAACCGGCCGTGCAGACGTTGCGGGTCTCGGTGCCGCTGAGCTGCCAGACGATCCAGTCCGCGGCCTCGATGAAGCGTTCGGCCCGGTGGTAGACCTCCGGGTCCTCCTCGAGGATCTGGAGGCCCTTGGCGAACTGCCACTCGGCCGAGATCTTGCCGCCGTAGCGCCCGATCCACGGCTCGGCCCGCTCGTGCGCCAGGGCGTTGATCCGGTCGGCGTGCGGCTGGGCGGCGTGGTGCTTCCACAGCTTGACCCAGGAGTGTGGACGGTCGCGCAGCTCCGGCGCCTCGCAGAGCGGCGTGCCGTCGGCGAACGTCGGCAGCACCGTGCAGGCGGTGAAGTCGATGCCGATGCCGACGATCGCGGTCGGGTCGACCCCCGCGGCGGACACGGCCGCCGGGACGGCATATCGCAACACGTCGCGGTAGTCGTCCGGATTCTGCAGGGCCCAGTCGGGCGGCAGCGGTCGACCGCCGGGAAGGGCGACGCTGATGACTCCGTCGCCGTACTCGTGCACCGCGGTCCCCAGCTCGGCGCCGTCACCGACACGGACCACCAGGGCTCGCCCCGACAGGGTGCCGAAGTCGACACCGACGACGTAGCGTTCGCCAGCTCCGTCCACAGGAATCATGTCCACCTCCACCGTCGACCGGCTCAGTGTTAACGCTCACATCTATCGTCGTCAAGACACCTGCCGGCAACAGCTCCGTAACGCCGACCAGCGGCCGGACGCGCTCGGCGCCGCCGTGACCCCGCACGCAGGGCCGGGCGCCGAACGGCCGACGACCCGGCCTGTCGGCCGGGTCGTCGGGTTGTCACCGCTGGAGCGCGGGCGGGCGCCAGCCGAGGGTCAGCGGGCGGGGTCCCGGTTGTACAGCGCCTTGGCCCAGAGGAAGCAGAGGACGGTGATGGCGACACACCAGGCGACCGCGAGGATGGCGTTGCTGCCGATTCCGGTGCCGAGCAGCAGGCCGCGGAGGGTTTCCATGACGGGCGTGAAGGGCTGGTAGTCGGCGAACAACCGCACCGCCGTCGGCATCGAGTCGGTGGGGACGAACCCGCTGCCGAGGAACGGCAGCAGCACCAGCGGCATGGGCAGGTTGCTCGCCGTCTCGACGCTCTTGGTCACCAGCCCGAGGGCCACCGACAGCCACGTGAGCGCGAAGGTGATCATCGCGAGGACACCGATCGCGGCGAGCCACTCGACCGGATTGGCGGTGGGCCGGAAGCCGACGAGCAGTGCCACGCCGGTCACCGCCGCGAGGCTGAGCATCGTCTGGATCAGGCTGCCCAGCACGTGCCCGGTGAGGACCGACGGCCGGAAGATCGCCATGGTGCGGAACCGGGCGATGATGCCCTCGGTCATGTCCATGGCAACCGAGATGGCGGTGCCCTGCGCCGCGCTGGCGACGGTGATGAGCAGGATGCCGGGGGTGACGTAGTTCGCGTACTCGGCGCGGTCGCCGGTGGGGCCGAGGCCGGCGCCGAGCGTGCCGCCGAACACGTAGACGAAGAGGAGCAGGATGATGACCGGAACGCCGACGAGCAGGAGCGTCATCGACGGGTAGCGCCGCATGTGCAGGAGGTTGCGCCGCAGCATCGTGCCGGAGTCGCGGGCAGCGAGGGTGAGGGTGCTCATCGCGCCATGGCCCTTTCGTTGTCGGGTCGGCCGGTCAGGGTGAGGAAGACGTCGTCGAGGTCGGGGCCGTGCACGGTGAGACCGGCCACGCTTATCGAGGCGCGGTCGAGCTGGTCGAGCAGGGATCGCAGCGACCCGACGCCACCGTCGCTCGGGATCTGGAGGGTGAGCGCCGCGTCGTCCCGGGTGGCCGGCGCGAACAGGCCGGCGGCCGAGTCGAGCCCGGCGTGGTCGGCGAACTGCAGGACGACATGACCGCCGGGGATGAGCCGCTTCAGCTCGTGCGGGCTGCCCTCGGCGATCAGGCGGCCGTGGTCGAGGAACGCGACCCGGTCGGCGAGCTGGTCGGCCTCCTCCAGGTATTGCGTGGTCAGGAGGATGGTGACGCCACCGGCGACGAGATCACGGATGATCTGCCACATCGCGCGCCGGCTGCGCGGGTCGAGGCCCGTCGTCGGCTCGTCGAGGAAGATGACACGTGGCTCACCGACCAGGGTCATCGCGAGGTCGAGCCGCCGGCGCATGCCGCCGGAGTACGTCGCCACCGGCTTGCCCGCCGCCTCCGCCAGGTCGAACTGCTCGAGCAGCTCCACGACGCGTCGTCGGCCGGCCGCCCTGCCGAGGTGGCGCAGGTCGGCCATCAGGCTGAGGTTCTCCCGGCCGGTGAGCAGGTTGTCGACGGCGGAGAACTGGCCGGTGACGCCGATCAGTTCCCGTACCGCGTCGGGCTCCCGGGTCAGGTCGTGACCACCGATGCGGGCCTCGCCGCCGTCGGCGGCGATCAGGGTGGACAGGATCTGCACGGTGGTGGTCTTGCCGGCGCCGTTGGGGCCGAGCAGGGCGAAGATCGTTCCGTCGGCGATCTGCAGGTCGATGCCGTCGAGCACGACCTTGTCGCCGTACGACTTTCGCAGGCCGGTCGCGACTATTGCGGGTCGGGAAGGGCTGGCCATGGTCTCCTCGATTCGTGTGCCGGGTTGTCGCCGCGCGCGGTCCGTCAGGCGCGGCGGATCGTGATGTCGCCGTAGGAGGTGCTCGCCCGGACCTCGACCGTGTCGTCGGTCTGCGGCGGGGCTTCGGTCGTGTCGAGCGCGTTGTGCACCCGGCCGTGGCGGGAGCTGACGTCGAGCCAGGCGGCGGTCCCGCGGCGGACGCCGACCTCGATGGCTCCGTAGGAGGTCTGCAACTCGATCGCACCCCGCACCACGGCCCCGAGCCGGACGTTGCCGTAAGCGGTGCGGGCCGACACCGAGGCCAGCGCCTCGTCCACGATGATGTCGCCGTAGGCGCTGTTGACCCGGACGTGGCCGGCACTCCGGCCGATCCAGCAGTCGCCGGAGGAGTTCTTGATCTCGGCGGCGCCCTCGACCTCGCCGAGGCGCACCTTGCCGGAGGAGGCCTTCACCCGGGCCGGACCGGCCACGCGTTCCACGGCGACCTCACCGTGGCTGTTGTCGATCTCCAGCGGCCCGGTCTGGTCGAGCCGGATCGCGCCGCCGGTCTTGAAGTCGCACTCGCCGAGTCGCCCCTCGCAGCGGAACGCCGCCCACGACGCCTCGGCGTGCACGCGGGACCCCGTCGGCACCTCGATCAGGACATCGACCGAGGGACCGGTGCCGAAGCCGTAGCGGCGCCAGCTCTTCGGCGCCCTGATCATCAGTTGCCCGCCGGAGAACTCGACGGTGGTCTGCTCCGCGGCGCTCACGTCGGCCTTGTTCGACGGGTTGCGGGGCCGCACCTCCACGACGGTGTCGGCACGGTCGGTCGCGCTGATCCAGGCGTCCCCGACCGGCAGCTCGATCTGGACGGAGATGGGCTCTGGCGTGTCGAAAACAGGCATGGTGGTCTCCCAAAAGGTGGGCAGCGGCCATCGCCGCAGGTGAGCGGTGGGGAAGGGAAAGGAGTACGGGGTCAGCGCGCCCAGCCGGTGAAGTGCTGGCCGGAGCGTGGCTCCATTCGGCGCGCCGGGCGACGGTCCGCCTCGCCAGCCCCGACGGCGCCGGCGACCGCTCGCACGAGCCAGGCGTTGACGGACAGCCCGGCCCGGCTGGCGGCCTCCTCGACGCTGGCCTTCAACTGGTCGGGGAGTCGGAGGTTGATCCGCGACGTGCCGCCCTCGTCGCCGCCGGTTGCCGGCACCGGCGCCGGCAGCGCGGGTGGGCCGGCGTCCTCGCCACCCCCGTCGGTCGGCGGGCTGGCCGGCGTCACCACGAAGTCGGGCTCGCGTCCGCGCAGCCGGACGTGCACCGACCCGGGCGCGAGCTCCCGGGTGATCTCGTCGGCCGCGTCGGACAGCGCGTCGAGCAGCATGAGGCGGGTCGCCGCCTCCAGTTGGGTGAAGAGCCGCTCGGCCACCGCTCGGCCGTCCGGGTCGACGCCCTCCGCGGCGACGGCGAACTCGTTACGCAGGTTCTCGACATGCGGCCTCAGGTCCATGACGCCATCATGGCATCACTTTGGCTCAGGGCGCAACATCTTCGGCTCACGATGATGCCAAAGCCCGAGAAAGGGCGGCCGGATGCTGGTCAGCCGCGCGCGGCAGGCGGCGGCCTCATCTCGCCGAACGCGCGCCGGACCAGGCGATTCGCGACCCCCTGCGTCAGGCCGGTCGCCACCAGCAGGTCGCTGGCGGTCGTACGGACCTGTGCGACGACGACCGCACCGGAGAAGCCGACCCCCTCCCGGTAGGCGTCTCCCGCCGCGCAGACTGCCCGCAGCGCCCGCTCCCGCGCCCGCGTGGGCTCGTCACCGGCAGCGAACTGCCGCTTCATGAGCCGGACCGCCTCGGCCAGCTCCGCGACCGCCCTCGGCATGGGCTCCGGCACCGGCTCGCCGTCCTCGATCAGGCTCACCGCCCGACGGATCAGCGTCCCGCTGTTGCGCATCGACCGGTCGATCGGCGCCGCCGCCTCCGCGTACCGGCCCACCGGCCCGTGCCGTTCGTGCCAGTGCAACGGCGACAGGGTGCTGGCCTCCCGCGCGCCCTGGGTCGCCTCGACGAGCGCCTTCACCTCGTCCTTGTTCTGGCGCAGCTCCGCGCGTGCCGCACGTGCCGGCGCCGCGTCCTGATCGGCCAACGCGCCGGCGGTGGCATCGAGTTGGTCACTCAGGAGGTCCAGCGCGGGACGCGCGGCCCGGTTGAGCACCCGCAGCGGGTTCAGCGGCAGCAGGACGGCCGTGACCAGCAGCGCCACCGCTCCGCCGATGAGGGCGTCCAGGAATCGGGGAATCTCCAGGTCGCGCACGGACGGACTGAGCGTGCAGATGAGCACCGCGGTCGCCCCCGCCTGGATCACCGCCGCCGCGCTGCCGGCGAGGAACAGCGCGACGACGATCGCCAACACGACGATCAGGGCGAGCTGCCACCACCCGGTGCCGATCACCAGCAGCAGCAGGTCGCCGATCAGCACGCCGACCGTGACCCCGATGATCAGCTCGACGGTCCGCCGCAGACGTTGGCCGACCGACGCGGCGAGGGTCGACACCGCGGAGATCGGTGCGAAGACCGGCTGCGAGATCTGCAGCACCTGGTGCGCCACCAGCCAGGACAGCGCCGCGGCGAGGCCGGCCTGGAGGGCGATCCCGCCGACGGCGCGTACCCGACGCGACCGGTCCCGCAGGGTGGCCCGCGAACGGCCACGAAGCCGGGCGAGGGTCGCCGCGAGGCCGGCAGGGGCGGTGTCGTCGACCCGGGTCGACGCGTCCCCCCGCGCTGCGTGCCGACCGGCCTCGACCATCCCGGCACCTACCCCGCCCGGCCCCGATCAGTCCTGACCGCCGCCCGGCTCGCTCAGCGCGATACGAGCGTCTTCCCGGCGTACGCCCAGAGCCGGTCCGCGGCGTCCGGGTCGAGGGCGCGTGCGGCACCCCCACCGGGGAGTACCTCACCGGCTGGCGGATCGCAGTCCCGGCGGACCGGTTGCCACGGTTGGGCCCCTCCGGGAGGGGTAGACCGCGGTCTGCCACGCGGGGGTGGGGCCATCCTCGGCGGGATCGCGTGGCCGGGGACGCTCGAGGGACGGTGTCGGATGGATCAGCGCGGTTGAACGGGCAGGGGAAGCCCGGTGGCGTCGTCGAGCTGCGGGTGCACGGGGTCTCCGGCGCGACCGCCGACCAGGTGTTGGACCTGCCGCAGGCGGCACAGGTCGCGGGCGACCGCAGCGGGGGCTTCTACCGGCCGCGCCCCCGGCGCTCGGACACCGGCGACGGCGCGGGCGGGGTGACGCTGGAGGCGTACCGCTGGGGTGACCTGCCCTTCGGGACCACCGGCCGGACCCTGGCGCTGGTCTTCCTGCTGCCGTTCATGCTCGCCAACGTGGCCATCTGGATGCGCCCGGCGGACCCCGGGTCCGAGGCGATGGTCCGGTCCCTGTGCCGGCTGCTGGCGCTCACCCTCACCGTGCTCTACGTGCTGGCCACCGTCGGCGTCGCACTGGACCTGATCGCCTGGAAGTGCCTGACCGCACCACGCTGCCTGGCCGGGCGCAGCTGGTTGTCCTGGCTGGGCGGGCAACCGGTCGGGCTTCGGCTTGCGGTGCTCTCGCTCGTCCCGGCGGCGGCCATCGGCCTGCTCTGGCGGCTCAGCACCCGACCCGGGCGAGCGTTCGAGGCGTTCCGCGCTCCCGAGAAGGAGACCTCCGGGCATCCGCTCAGCGCGGTCGGGCAGTGGGACGCCGAGCCGTTGGTGGGGCGGCTGCGGTCCATCCACCTCGCGGCGGCGTTCGCGACGCTGAGCCTCACCCTGCTCGCCGCCCGGTTCGCGACCGGCGCCTCGGTCGGCACGATCGCGCTGGCGGCGATCACCGGATCGGTCCTGGCCGCCTGCGTGGTCCTGCTCTGCACCCCTCCGCTGATCGACCGCTCCCCGGACGACCGGCGGCTGGACCGGGTCACCAGCACGCTGCGGACCATCGCGATCATGCTGACCGTCGTGGTCGTGGCCCACGTGCTCGTCAGCCCCGCGGCGTGGCGCGCAGGGAGCAGCCTGCCCGGTTACGACGCGACCCTGACCTGGCTGTTCGTCGCCCAGACGGCGCTGCTGGCCGCCCTGGGCGCGGTGCTGCTCTGGCGCAGGGACCGGCGGCGGAACGACGCGCCACTGTTCGGGCTGGGAGCGCTGGTGATCGCGGCCACCGGAATCAGTCTGGCGGTGGCGTTCTCCGCCGAGCTGGTCTACCGGGTGGCGGACTTCCTGGACCGCGACCTGCCGACGGGAGAGGGCGTGACGAACTGGTCGCCCCGGGCGTACACGTGGGCGATCTTCGGCTTCTTCCGGGCGGTCCTGTTCACCCTGGCGGTCGCGGGCCTGGTCATCCTGATCACCCGCCGGAGCCGCCACCGCGCGGCGGCGGCGATCGTCGCACGCGACCACCCGGATCCGCCGGCCGAGGCCGGACCCCGCCTGCGGCAGGTGCGGCAGGCGATCGCCCGCGCACGGTCCACCGAGCTGGTGGTGCCGCTGGCGGTGGTCTACGGCTGCCTCGCCGGGATCGGCACGGCCACCACCACCATCGGCCTGTTGGGGCCGTTACCGGCCGATGTCGTCGAGCGGTACGCCGGGGTGCCGGCCGACGTGGTCATCTTCGGCATCGCGTTCGGCAGTTGGGTGATCGCCGCGATCATCCTCGGTCTGCTCGTCGCCGGAGTCTTCGCCTACCGGACCTTCCAGTACCGGCACCGCGTCGGCATCCTCTGGGACCTCGGCACCTTCTGGCCGCGGGCCGCCCACCCGTTCGCGCCGCCCTGCTACGCCGAGCGGGCCGTGCCGGAGTTGACCCGACGGATCACGTACCTGGTCGGACGGGGCGACGCGGTCCTGCTCACCGGCCACAGCCACGGCTCGGTCCTGCTCGCCGCGACGGTGCTCCAGTTGCCGCCCCAGGTCGGCAGCCGGGTCGCCCTGCTCACCTACGGGTCACCCCTGCGCCGGCTCTACGCACGGCTCTTTCCCGCCTACCTCGACGACGCGGCGCTGTGCGAGATCGGCGGCCGGGTCGGCTGGCGATGGGTGAACCTGTGGCGGGACACCGACCCCATCGGCGGTTGGGTCTTCTCCGCCCACCGGCCCGACACGCCGGGCACGGTCGCCGGCCCGGCGGGCGCGGTGGACCGCCGGCTGCGAGATCCCACCGACGTGGTGGTCCCGCCCAGCGACAGCGTCCCCCCACCGATCCGGGGGCACTGGCCGTGCGAGTCCGACGAGCCGTTCACCCGGGCGGTACGCGAGTTGGTCGAACGCCTCGGCGAGCGGGCCGGTCCGCCCACCACGCCGTAGCGACCTGGGTCACCCCTGGCGGGCCGCCTGGGCGCGCCAGTCGTCGAGGCTCGTGCTCGCGACCCGGGCGCCGTCGAGGGGGACGAGCGAACGCTCGCCCAGCGTGGCGCCGAAGTAGCGGGCTCCGGGGTCGGTCACCACCGAGCGGGCGTCCTGGCGGGCCGTGAGCACGGAGCGCCCCAGCTCGTCCAGGCGGAACTGCTCCGGCCCGGCGATCTCGACCGTACCGTTCGTCGGGGCGCCGACCGCGACCTCGGCCACCGCGGCCGCGACGTCGTCGGCCGCCATCGGCTGGATGAGCACCGGCGCCAGGTGGACGGTGTCGCCGTCCGTGGCGGCGTCGAGAATGCCCTGGACGAACTCGAAGAACTGCGTGGCGTGCACCAGCGAGTAGGGCAGCCCGGACGCGGCGACGAGCTTCTCCTGGGCGACCTTCGCCCGCATGTACCCGCTGTCCGGCAGCCGGTCCGAGCCCACGATGGAGAGCGCCACGTAGTGCCCCACCCCTGCGTCCGTCGCGGCGGCGAGGAGGTTCCGGGTGGACGTCTCGAAGAACTCCCGCACGGCGGTGTCCTCGAAGGAGGGGGAGTTCGACACGTCGACCACGACGTCGGCGCCGACGAGCACGTCGGCCACCCCCTCGCCGGTCAGCGTGTTCACCCCGGTCTTGGGCGACGCCGGGACCGCCTCGTGGCCCTGCCCGCCGAGCTTTGTCACGAGCTTCGACCCGATGAGGCCGCTACCGCCGACAACCACGATCTTCATGATCAGCCTCTCTGCTGTCAGCCGACGGATTGCCTCGGACGGACGGGTCACGACGACATCAGGCTACGTACCTGCGGACATCTCGCGCGGAGACATCACGCCTCATGATTGTGCGCGTCATGCACGATGGGACCGCATCGTCATCGCATCTGGAGGTCGACGTGGCCGCGGTATCCCACCCGGTGTTCGCCCGGGTCTACGAACGGCTCAGCGTGGCGATGGATCGCGCCGGCACCGCGGAGCACCGCCGGAGCGTGGTCGCCGGCCTGTCCGGGCGAGTGATCGAGATCGGCGCGGGCAACGGGCGGATGTTCTCCCACTACCCACCCGCGGTGACCGAGGTGGTGGCGGTCGAGCCGGAACGACGCCTGCGGGCCGCCGCCGTGCGCGCCGCACCGTCAGCGCCGGTACCGGTCACGGTCGTCGACGGACTGGCCGAGGCACTGCCGGCCGGGGACGGCGAGTTCGACGCGGCCGTGGTCGCCCTGGTGCTGTGCACCGTGCCCGACGAGGCAGCCGCGCTCGCCGAGATCAACCGGGTGCTGCGCCCCGGCGGCCACCTGCGCTTCTTCGAGCACGTCGCCGCCGAGACGCCCGGCGGTCTGCGCCGGGTGCAACGGCTGTCCGACGCGACGCTGTGGCCGAAGCTGTTCGCCGGCTGCCACACCGGCCGCGACACCGTCGCCGCCATCGCTGCGGCCGGGTTCGTCATCGAGGAGCTGCACCGGTTCCGCTTCCCGGCCGGCAGCAACAGCCCGTCCTCGCCCTGCGTCGTGGGACGGGCGATCAGGCCGGGGCCGGCCAGCCTGTAGTGCGATGGACGTGAAGGTCCGTCCTATTCGTACGTCGTGAAGCTCATTGCTCCGTTTTGGTCACGCCCGTACACCCGACGTGATGTGGTGGTCGCGCACGAAATGTGCCCCATTTGAGCCGTTTAGTGCAGGAAGCGACTCGTCAGACGCGTCCTGCGGGTAGTACCCACGGAGGGTGTTCTGTGACAGCAAAACCCAATTTGCGCCGACGGCGCGCGGTCCTGCCGGCGCTCGCGGCTTCCGCGGCCGCCGCCGTGGCGGCCAGCTTGCTGCTCTTCAGCTCGACCGCCGCCAACGCGCAGGAAGCACCGGTGAACCTGGGGACGGCGGCTGACTTCTCCGTCCTGGCCGGGGCCGAGCCCACCAACACCGGCCCCAGCTTCCTGGCCCAGAGCCTCGGGCGGTTCCCCGGGAACACCGCGTCGGGCTTCGAGACGGCGACGATCGGCGGTGAGGTCCACCTCGGCGACGCGGTCGCTCTCCAGGCCCAGAGCGACCTGACCATCGCCTTCAACGACGCCGCCGGTCGGACGCCGTTCACCAACCTTCCCGCCGAACTCGGCGGCAACACGCTCAACGCCGGGGTCTACCGGATCGGGGCCGCGCAGTTGACCGGCCCGTTGACACTCAACGGCCAGGGCGACCCGTCGGCCGTGTTCATCTTCCAGGTCGACTCGTCACTGACGACCGCGTCGAACAGCAGCGTGGTCCTGATCAACGGGGCATCGGCCTGCAACGTGTTCTGGAAGATCGGCAGCTCGGCCACGATCGGCACCGGCACGACCTTCGTGGGCACCATCATGGCTCAGGCGGCGATCACGCTGGCCACCGGCGCGACGCTCCAGGGCCGCGCGCTGGCGAGAACGGCCGCCGTCACCCTCGACACCAACGTCATCACCGCACCTTTGTGTGCTGGGCCGACCGGCCCACCCGGACCGACCGGCCCACCCGGACCGACCGGCCCGCCGGGACCGTCTGGCCCGCCCGGTAGCCCTGGCGCACCCGGTAGCCCTGGCGCACCGGGCAGTCCTGGCGCACCTGGCAGTCCCGGCGCACCCGGTAGCCCTGGAGCGCCCGGCAGTCCCGGAGCGCCCGGAGCGCCCGGAGCGCCCGGAGCACCCGGCAGTCCCGGAGCACCCGGAGCACCCGGAGCGCCTGGAGCACCCGGAGCACCCGGAGCGCCTGGAGCACCCGGCAGTCCCGGAGCGCCCGGAGCACCCGGAGCACCCGGAGCGCCAGGAGCACCCGGAGCACCCGGCAGTCCCGGAGCACCCGGAGCACCCGGAGCACCCGGAGCGCCAGGAGCACCCGGAGCACCGGGCAGTCCCGGCGCGGCCGACACCCCAGGAGCTCCAGGTGGCACCGGAGGCCCCGGGAGACCAGGCGACAAGATGCTGCCGGTGACCGGTAGCGGCGTGGTACCGGCCATGACGGGCATCGGAAGTGTCATGGTCGCCCTGGGCGGGCTCGTGTTCTTCCTCGCCCGGCGTCGAAGCCAGGAGTCCTGACCGGTGGCCCGGCCGGCGACCTGCCGGCCGGGCCACGCCGGCCTGACCACTCGAAGCGGCACCAATGAGAGCGAGCCGCCGCCCGCCATGCAGCGTCATCCGGACCGTGACACGGTCGGACGTCTCTGCGCCGGGCGGCGGCTCGCTCGACGTGCCCCACTCACCGCGAGCGGCTGGGCCGGTTCAGGCCCGGTTCAAGCACCCACTGTTGGGGAACGAGCGGCGTCCGCCACGAATGTAATTCGTTTGCCGGACGCGGGGGACACCGCCAGAGTGGTTCCCATGACGTACTGACGGACACACCCTCGCTCCGAGCCACCGGCGATGCCGCCCGGTGCCGTGATGCCGTCCGTCCCTGCGTTTCAGCGAGAAGTGAGCGTCCTTGTCTCAGCACCACTCCTCTCCCCAGTTCCCGCCCCCGGCCACCGTCTCGGTGTTCGCCTCCCCCGCGAGCTGGATCGAGTCCGATGCCCTCGACCAGTGTCGGCAGGTGGCCGCCCTCGACGGCATGATCCACGTCGCCGCCATGCCCGACCTGCACCCCGGCAAGGGTGCGCCCATCGGCGCCGCCATGACGTCGACCGTGCTGTACCCGTTCCTGGTGGGCTCCGACATCGGATGCGGCATCGCCGTGTTCCCCATCCGTCTGCGGCGCGCCGTGCCCGAGCGGCTCGCCGCCCGGTTCCCCGACCTCGACCGTGCGCTGGACCCCGAGCAAAACGCCGACGACCGGGCCTGGGCCGTCGCGCCGGCCGAGATTCCGGCCGGCCACCTGGAGGGCCTCGGGACGGTCGGCCGGGGCAACCACTTCGTCGAGCTCGCACGGGTCGACACCGTCGTCGACTCCGGGCACGCGAGCCGTCTCGGCCTCGACTCCGGTGACCTCGTCCTCATCGTCCACAGCGGTTCACGTGGTCTGGGCGAGCGGATCCTGCGGGCGCACACCGGGTCGCACGGCGCGGGGCCCGCACCTGATCCGGCCGCCTACCTGGCGATGCACGACGAGGCGGTGCGCTGGGGATCGCTCAACCGGCGGCTGATGGCCGCCCGGGTCGCGTACGCGCTCGGGGCCGAACCCACCGAGCCGATCGTCGACGAGTGCCACAACCTGGTCGAGGTGCGCGACGGGGTCTACCTGCACCGCAAGGGAGCGGCACCGGGTGACGGCCGCGACGTGCTGATCGCGGGTACGCGAGGCACCGCGTCCTACCTCGTGGCCGCCCACGCCGGGCCGGACGCCAACCACTCCGTGGCGCACGGCGCGGGCCGCAAGATGTCCCGCGCCGACGCCCTGCGCCGGGGCCGCGCCAAGCACACGGTCGAGGAGTTGCGCCGTACGCCCGTGGGCTCGCTGGTCGTGTGCGGCGACCGCCAGTTGCTCTTCGAGGAGGCACCCACCGCGTACAAGCGCATCGAGCAGGTGATCGCCGACCTCGTCGACCACGACCTGGCCACGCCGGTGGCGACCACCACTCCCCTGGTCACCTACAAGACGCCCGACCTGGGCTCCATCCCCGGGCCGGACCGCCGGGGCCAGCGCCGCCAGCGAGGCCGGTCGTGAGCGCCCACCTGTTGTTGTCGGCCGAGCGTGGCCCGCGGGAATGTGCCTGGGCACTGGCCCACCTGCTGGGCCGCCTGGAAGGCGACGCCACCCGGCAGGGGCTGACGGTGCAGCGCGTGCACGACGATCTCGTACGCGGCAACCCGACCCGGGTGGAACGCCCCGAGCCGTCGGGCCACGACCCGACCGCCCGACAGCGTTCGCCCAGACGACAGGGGCGTTCCGGAGCGACCGGTTGACCGCTGCGCGGCTCAGACCTGCCGTACCGCGTCGGCGAAGGCCTGTGGCGCCTCCTGCGGCAGGTTGTGCCCGACGCCGCCGCCGATGGCGCGGTGCTCGTACGGCCCGGCGAACTGCTTGCCGTAGACACTCGGATCGAGGTGTGGAGCGCCGTTGGCGTCGCCCTCCAGGGTGATGGCGGGCACGGTGATCTTCGGCTTGCCGGCCAGCCGGCTCTCCAGCTCGTCGTACTGCGTCTCGCCCGGGGCGAGGGCCAACCGCCACCGGTAGTTGTGGATCACGATGTCGACGTGGTCGGGATTGTCGAACGCGGCCGCGCTGCGGTCGAACGTCGCGTCGTCGAACGTCCACTGCGGCGAGGCCGTGCGCCAGATCAGCTTGGCGAAGTCGTACCGGTTCCTGTCGTACCCCTCCCGGCCCCGGTCGGTGGAGAAGTAGAACTGGTACCACCAGGCGATCTCCGCCTTCGGCGGCAACGGTGTCCGGCCTGCCTCCTGACTGTCGATCAGGTAACCGCTCACCGACACCAGGCCGCGGCAGCGCTCGGGCCACAGCGCGGCCACGATGTCGGCCGTGCGGGCGCCCCAGTCGAACCCGGCCAGCTTCGCCGCGTCGATCCCGAGGGCGTCCATCAGCGCGACCACGTCGAGGGCCATGGCCGACGGTTGGCCGTTGCGCATGGCGTCGCCGGACCGGAAGCGCGTCGTGCCGTATCCCCGCAGGTACGGCACGACGACCCGGTAGCCGGCGTCGGTCAGCAGGGGCACGACGTCGACGAAGCTGTGGATGTCGTACGGCCAGCCGTGCAGGAGGACCACGGCGTCGCCGTCGGGCGGACCGGCGTCGACGTAACCGATGTTCAGGACACCGGCGTCGACCTGCCGGACATCGTCGAACAACGCCATCGCAGCGACCCCTTCCTCACGGTTCGGACGCGCATGAATCGTACGATTTCGGGATGGTCGGGACGGCGGGTTGCCGAAGGACCTGGTCACCGGCCGGAGGGTGGCTAAGATCCGCGAGCGTGTGCGGTCTCGGGTGGCCGCGGTGCCCCTCGTAGGGTGATGACATGGCTGAGCGATCCCTGACCCTGATGGCGGTGCACGCGCACCCCGACGACGAGGCGACGAGCACCGGTGGCGTCCTTGCCCGCTACGCGGCGGAAGGGATCACGACGGTTCTGGTGACCTGCACGGACGGGCGGTGTGGTGACGGCCCGGGCGGGGTCAAGCCCGGCGACCCGGGTCACGACCCGGCCGCGGTGGTGGCGATGCGCCAGGCCGAGCTGGAGGCCAGCTGCGCGTCGTTGAAGGTCACCCACCTGGAGACGCTGGGCTATGCCGATTCCGGGATGATGGGCTGGCCGACCAACACTCTGCCCGGCGCGTTCTGGACCACGCCGGTGGACGAGGCCGCGGAGCGGCTCGCGGACCTGATCCGGCAGTACCGGCCGGACGTCGTCGTCACCTACGACGAGAACGGCTTCTACGGGCACCCGGACCACATCCAGGCCCACCGCATCACGATGGCCGCTGTCGCGAAGACCGACATCCCCGCGAAGGTGTACTGGACCACCGTGCCGCGTACCGCGTTCGCGGAGTTCGGCCGGATCATGCGGGAGCTCGGTGTCGAGTGGGACGAGCCGGACGCCTCGTCGCCCGAGCCGCAGCTGGAGCTCGGGCTGCCCGACGACGAGATCAGCACCTGGGTGGACACCACCAGCTACAGCGGGCAGAAGTACGACGCGTTGGCCGCGCACGCCAGCCAGACCGAGAACATCTTCTTCCTGCAACTGGGCAGGGACCGGTTCGCCGAGCTGATGGGCATGGAGACCTTCGTCCGGGTCCGGGACACCACCGGGGCGTCGCTGCCCGAGGACGACCTCTTCGCCGGACTGCGCTGACCCGTTGGGCGCCCCGCCGCGCGCACTCGCGCCCCCGACCGGGGTGGTGGGCGGCTACGGTTGCCGGGTGCGAGTGGCGGTGGCGGAAGATCTCGTGTTGCTGCGCGACGGGCTGATCCGGCTGCTGGAGGCGCACGACTTCGAGGTGGTGGCCGCCGTCGGCAGCGGGCCGGACCTGCTGCGGGAGCTGCTCGCACAGCGTCCCGACGTGGCGGTGGTCGACGTGCGGTTGCCGCCGACGTACACCGACGAGGGCCTGCGCGCCGCTCTCGCGGCCCGCGCCGAGGTGCCGGGGCTTCCCGTCCTGGTGCTCTCGCAGTACGTGGAGCGGCTGTACGCGCGGGAGCTGCTCGCCGACGGCCGCGGCGGGATCGGCTACCTGCTCAAGGACCGGGTCTCCGACATCGGGGAGTTCGTCGACGCGGTCCGCCGGGTCGCCGCGGGCGGCACCGCGCTCGATCCGACCGTGGTGGCGAAGCTGCTCGACAGCCGTCAGCGGGTGCTGCCGCTCGACCGGCTGACGGCCCGTGAGCGGGAGGTGCTGGCGCAGATGGCGCAGGGCCGGTCCAACGCCGCGATCGGCAGCGCCCTCTTCATCACCGAGAAGGCGGTCGCGAAGCACACCAACAGCATCTTCGCCAAGCTCGGGTTGCAGTCCTCCGAGGACGACAACCGGCGGGTCCTCGCCGTGCTCGCCTACCTCGAGACATAGGGGTACTGGCACCCCCAGCGGAGGGGTTCCAGGCTCCTCGAATCGAGCCGCGCCGGCGACGAGCCTGGAGCCATGACCTCAACCCCCATCATGGTGACGCCCCGGACGGGTCCCGTCCCCCGCGCCGACCGCGCGCTCGCTCCCGACCTCGCCCGCGGGGCCATGCTGCTGTTCATCGCCCTCGCCAATGCCGCGAACTTCGCGTTCGCCGGCCAGCCGGGCCTCGACGGCACACCGCACGGCCTGCAACGCGCCGTCAACTTCGTCCTGGCCACGTTCGTCGACAGCCGCGCCTACCCGGTCTTCGCCGTCATGTTCGGTTACGGCCTGGTGCAGATCGCTCGGCGGCAGGGCGACGGCGCCCGCCGGATCCTGCTGCGCCGCAACGCCGCCCTGATCGGGTTCGGCCTGGTCCACGCGACTTTGCTGTACTTCGGGGACTTCCTCGGCGCCTACGGCGTCGTCGGCATCGCCGCCACCCTCCTGCTCCTGGGCAGGGGCGACCGGTTCCACCGCGTCGTGCTGTGGCTGTGGGGCATCCAGACCGTGTTCGTCGGGGTTCTCGCGGTGCTCGCGCTCGCGGGCGCGCGCGGCGGCGACGCCGTGCTCACCAACACGCCGAACCCGTCGCTGGCGGCCGCGTCGTACGGCCGCTCGCTGCTCGACCGGCTCGCCGAGTGGCCGGTACACACCGCCACCGTCCTGCCGTTCATCGTCATCGTGTGGCTGGGCATCTGGGCCGCCCGTCACCGCGTCCTGGAGGAGCCCGCCGCGCACCGCACGTTGCTGCGCCGTGTCGCCGTCGGCTGCCTCGGCATCGCCGTCGTCGGCGCGCTCCCCCACGCGCTCATCGCCGCTGGTGCCGTGCACGTCGACGCCGCTACCGTCGAGTCCATGGCACGCCTGCACGCGGTGAGCGGCGAGTACGGAGGGCCGGGCTACGTGGCGCTGTTCGGCCTGCTGGCGCTCCGGCTCAGCGGCGCCCGTCGTGGCCGGGCTCTGCTCGCCCCGGTGACCGCGCTCGGGCAGCGGTCGCTGAGCGGGTACCTGTTGCAGTCGGTGGCCTGGCTGGCGCTGTTCTCGCCGTGGGCGTTGCATCTGACCGGCACGTACACCGCCGCCGGAGCCGCGGTCGCGATCTGGCTGGTCTCGCTCGCCGCCGCGCAGGCCCTGAGCGTCGCCGGACACCGCGGGCCCGCCGAGATGCTGCTGCGCCGGATCACCTACCGCTCGGGCCGATGACCGCCCGCACCCGCACGACCCTGGCCGCGACGCTCTGCGTCGCGGCCACGGTCGCCTGGCTGGTCACCGGTCGCGGCGAGTTCTGGCCACGGTGGGTGTACTTCGGCGTCGGCGTCGTGCTGGTCGGCCGGCTCGTCCTGCGCCGGGCGCTGCGGGTGCCGGCGGGCCGGCGTCGCTGGCTCGCCCTCGACGCCGCCGTGTGCGCGCTGGTCGCGGGCGTCGACCTCAGCGTCTGGGTGCTCAGCGGTGGTGGGTACTTCTGGCCGATCTGGACCCTCCTCGGCATCGCGACGATCCTGGGGTCGCACGGGTGGGTGGTGAGCCGCCCGCCCGGCGCCCGCGAACGGGAACTCGCCGAGCGCATCGCCGCCTTGACCCGCTCCCGCCGGGGCGCGGTGGACCGCCAGGCGGCTGAGCTGCAACGGGTGGAACGCGACCTGCACGACGGGGCCCAGGCCCGGCTGGTCTCCCTGGCGCTCACCCTCGGCCTGGCCGGTGATCTGGTACGCCGCGACGCCGAGGGCGCCGCGCGTCTGCTGGAGGAGGCACGCGGGACCGCCATCGCGGCCCTCGACGACCTCCGCACGGTCACCCAGAGCATCCACCCGGCGGTCCTCGCCGACCGTGGCCTCGGCGACGCCGTTCGCGCCCTGGCCCTCGACCTCGCCGTGCCGGTCACCGTCACAGGCGACCCGCCCCCGGATCTCCCACCGGCCGTGCAGACCGCGGTGTACTTCGCGGTCGCCGAGGCCCTGGCCAACGTGGCGAAACACAGCGGCGCCACGCAGGCCGCCGTGGCGTTCGGCCAGACCCGCGACACGGTACGGATCGACGTCACCGACAACGGCACGGGCGGCGCCGACCCGGCCCGTGGCACCGGCCTGCGCGGCATCATCGGCCGGCTCGACGCCATCGACGCCCGCCTGCACGTGAGCAGTCCCGCCGCCGGCCCCACCCGGGTCACGGTCACCGTGCCGCGCGAACCGAAATGATCTGCCGCCGTGCCGGCCACCTCGCCTGCCGGCAGCCGCCCGGTCAGGACTCCCCCACCCGTCCCCGCCGCGTACGCGCGGCGATGCCGGCGTCGTAGCCGGCGGCCTGGAGGGTGAACAACTCGGCGTAGCGGCCGCCCGAGGCCATGAGTTCGTCGTGGCTGCCCGCCTCGACCAGGGCGCCGTGGTGCAGCACGAAGATCCGGTCGGCGTGGCGGACGTTGGCCAGCCGGTGCGTGATGAGGATCGTCGTCGCGTGGCCCTGGCGGTCCCGGATGGCCTGGAACAGGGCGTCCTCGGCGCGCGGGTCGAGTGCGGACGACGGCTCGTCCATGATCAGCAGTTCGGCGTCGCGCAGGAAGCCCCGGGCGGCGGTGATGCGCTGCCACTGGCCGCCGGAGAGGTCCTGGCCCTTGGCGAAGGTCCGGTCGAGCAGCGTCTCGTACCCGTGCGGCAGGTCCTTGATCATGTCGTGGGCGACGGCCCGGCCCGCCGCGGCTTCGATCCGGTCCTGCCGGGCCTCGGCGTCGATGTCGCCGATCGCGATGTTCGTCGCCGCGGTGAAGGGCCACTTGTGGTACTCCTGCGTGACCACGGCGATGCGGGCTCGCAGCTCGTCGACGTCCCACTCGGACAGCGGGCGACCGTTCCACTCGATCACGCCCGACGTCGGCGCGCGCAGGGCGGCGATCATCGCGGCCAGGGTGGTCTTGCCCGAGCCGTTCTCGCCCACGAGGGCGACGGTCTGCCCCGCCTCGATCGTCAACGTCACGCCGTCGACGGCGGCGGTCTCCCGGTCCGGGTACCGCAGGCTGACGGTGCGGACGGCCAGCTGACGCAGCCGCTCGACGGCGACACCGGCCGGGGCGTCCGCCGTCCGGTCGGGCAGGTACGCGGCGGCGCGGGCCATGAAGCCGGCGTAGTCGCCGAAGTGCTGGCCCTCCGTGTAGACGCGGTCGACCTGGAACGTGACGATGGCGAGGGAACGCTGCGCGGACTGCACCGCGATCACGCAGGTCGCCGCCGCGGCGAGCGGAATGTGCCCGTCGAGCAGGAGCAGCCCGAGCAGGACGTACACGACGCCGGTGGCGACACCACCGATCAGCGCGCCCACGGTGGTGGTCGTGGTGACCCGGCGGGCCAGAGCGAGCTGGATGTCGGTCTCCACACCCATGACCCGGTCGTACTGGTCCAGCAGGAACCGGCGCAGCCCGTACGAGCGCAGCTCCGGCGCCGAGGCGCGTTCGGCCATCAGGCGGTGCAGCAGCCACAACCTGCGGCGTCGTACCGAGCCGGCGGTGTACGTCCGGTACCGCAGATGCCCCGCCCGCAGTGCGGCCCACCCGTTCGGCAGCGTGGCGACCAACAGAGCCACGAGCAGCAGCGGGTGGATGACGACGACCGCGACCGCCACGGCCAGCAGGCCGGCCAACCCGGCCAGCAGGTTGAACGACGCCTGCACGAGCGAGATCGCGGAGTCGGTGCCACGGGAGGCGCGTTCCATGTCGTCGGCGAACGCGTCCGCGTCGAACGCCTCCAGCCGCACGGCCGTGCTCACCTCGAACAGGCCCCGCTCCACCTCGCGGCTCACCCGCGGGGTGAGGCCGTTCTGCGCGTACCCCGTGGCGATGCCCATTCCCGCGCGCAGCGCGGTCGCCGCCGCGAGGGCGGCGAGCGCGGGCAGCGCGGCGAGCACCTTGTCCGAGGTCGGGCCGCCGGCGAACAGCTCCACCAGGACCCGCTGCGCGGCGAGCAGCCCGAAGGCGGCCATCACCCCGGCGCCCACCGTCGCGGCGGCCACCACGCCGGTACGCAGCCGGTCCGCCCGCCAACTGGTGCGCAGCGCCGCGAGCACGAGCCGGGGCAGCTCGGCGAAGACCGCGAACACGCCGGCCTCGGCCCGGGCCCGCACCCCGGTCTCCCACCACATCGCCCGCAGCTCCGGCAACACCGACTGGGTCGGGGTTGGCGCCGGCTGGGGGTCCGGACGGCGTCCGGGCGCGGTGACGGTCTCAGTCACAGGCGTACCTCCTCGCGGGAACAGCAACGGGGGCTGCGGACCGGGGTCAGTGGCGCGACCTTCGCCACAGCGAGCATCAATATGCTCACCCAAAGTCACCGCCGTTGGCCACCCGTGGAACGATCGACCCATGGCCACTACCGACATCCCGGCGGCGATCCGCGCCTTCATCGACGCGACGAACCATGGCGACCCGGAGGCCTTCGCCGCCTCGTTCACCGACGACGCCTACCTCAACGACTGGGGCCGCGAGTACCGGGGCCGGGACGGCGTCCGCGACTGGGACCGCACCGACAACATCGGCAAGCAGTCGCACTTCGAGCTCGTCGGGATCGAGCCCGGCCCCGACGCCGACAGCTACGTCGTCACCCTCACGGTGACCGGCAAGGGCCACAACGGCACCGGTCCGATGACCTTCCACCTGCGTGACGGCCTGATCGCGAGCCTGCGGATCAGCTGACGGGAAGGTCATCCGTCGATTGACAGCCGATCGACGCACTGCTATTTGTTAACAGAGTTTCCTGATGCTCGCGGCACCCTCGGGTCGATCCGCCGCACGGGGGCCCACCGTCCCTCCGGCGGCCCGCCGCCCTTCCCCCGAGGAGCGCCATGCTTCGCAAGAGGACCGCCGCCCACGTCGCGGGCGCGCTGCTGATCGGCGCCGCCGCGCTCGGCTACGGCCTGCCGTCGGCCAGCGCGGCGGCCGCCGGCCCGATCACCGGCCTCGGCGGCAAGTGCGTCGACGTGGCCGGGGCCAACCCGGCCAACGGCACGCCCGTCCAGCTCTACGACTGCAACGGCAGCGCGGCCCAGACGTGGACGGTCGGCAACGCCGACGGCTCGGTCCGGGCACTCGGCAAGTGCCTGGACGTCGCCGCCGCGTCGACCGCCGACGGCGCCAAGGTGCAGCTCTACGACTGCAACAACACCGGCGCCCAGAAGTGGACGGCCAGCAACGGCGCACTGGTCAACAGCGGCTCCGGCAGGTGCCTCGACGTCACGGACCGGAGCACCGCGAACGGCGCCCGGTTGCAGATCTGGAGCTGCTCGGGCGGCACCAACCAGCGGTGGACCCTGCCCGGCGGTGCGACCCCGCCCCCCACCACCCCGACGGGGCGCAACCTCGACGACCCGGCGAAGAAGGACGTCGCCATGCAGCTCGTGTCGGCGGCGGAGAACTCCTCGCTCGACTGGCGCGCGCAGTTCTCCTACATCGAGGACATCGGCGACGGGCGCGGCTACACCGCCGGCATCATCGGCTTCTGCTCCGGCACCGGCGACATGCTCGAACTGGTCGAGGCGTACACGCGCACCAAGCCGGGCAACGTGCTGGCGTCGTACCTGCCGGCGCTGCGTGCCGTCAACGGCACCGACTCGCACGCGGGCCTCGACCCCAACTTCACCCGCGACTGGCGGGCCGCGGCCACCGACTCGGTCTTCCGGGCCGCCCAGGAGGCCGAGCGGGACCGGGTGTACTTCAACCCTTCGGTACGCGACGGCAAGGCCGACCAGGTCCGGGCGCTCGGTCAGTTCGCGTACTACGACGCGGCGGTGATGCACGGGTACGAGGGCATGCGGGCGATCCGCAACCGCGCCCTCGCCCGGGCGAAGCCCCCGGCGCAGGGCGGCGACGAGCGGACCTGGCTCAACGCCTTCCTCGACGAGCGGGTCATCGAGATGAAGAAGGAACAGGCCCACTCGGACACGTCCCGCGTCGACACGGCCCAGCGGGTGTTCCTCAACAACGGCAACCTCGACCTGAACACGCCGCTGGCGTTCGCCGTCTACGGGGAGCAGTTCCGCATCGGCTAGGCACCCTTGCCTTGACGCCGGCGACAAGGTTTAGCGTGGTCGCGACGGGCTGGCGGAGGGGGTCGGATGCTGATCGGTGAGCTGGCTGAGAAGGCCGGCACGAGCACGCGTGCCCTGCGCTACTACGAGGCGCACGGGTTGGTGCGGGCACAGCGCTCCGCCAACGGCTACCGCGTCTACGACGAGGCGGAGCTTCGGGTCGTACGGGAGATCCGGGCGCTGCTCGACGTCGGCTTCGGCCTCGACGACGTCCGCCCGTTCGTCGCCTGCCTCCGGGCGGGCAACACGTCCGGCGACGTCTGCCCGGACTCGGTGCTGGTGCTGCGACGCAAGCTCGCCGAGGTGGACGCCTACATCGACCGGCTCGGCGCCGTCCGCCAGCAGCTCCACGCCCAGCTCACCCAGGCCATCGCCCACCGGGAGGACACATGTCCCAGGACACGCAGACCAGCTCGCTAGTCACCGTCACCGACGGCACGTTCGCCGAGCTGGTGCTGGCCAGCGACCGGCCGGTGGTGGTCGACTTCTGGGCGGAGTGGTGCCCGCCCTGCAAGGCGATCGAGAAGAGCCTCGCCGAGCTGGCCGGGGAGTTCGGCGACCGGATGGTCGTGGCCAAGCTCAACTCCGACGAGAACCCGGAGGCCACCCGGCGCTACGGCGTCATGTCCCTGCCGACGCTTCTGGTGTTCCGCCGGGGCGAGGTCGTCGGTTCGACCGTGGGATCCCGGCCGAAGACCCACCTCCGGCAGATCCTGACCACACAGGCCGACCTGTAACGGGTCAGCGGCGGCTGAGCTCCGCCTCGAGTCGCTGGATGAGCGTCTTGCGGGCCTTGCCGTCGCGCTCCCGCCGCAGGGCGGCCCTGAGCTGGCGCGTGTCGAGGCCACGGACCAGCTTGGCCGCCTCGGCGACCGACATCTCCGACATTCGTCCGGCCGTCGTGGCGTCCCGGCGGGCTCGACTGGCCGGCCCCGTGTTGGCCACGAACTGCCTGCCGGTTCGCGACGCCCTCCGCTTCTTGGTGTCGGTGGCGCGCTTCTCGTCCTCGGACAGCTCCTCCCAGGCCTTCTTCGGCAGGTAGCGACTGGTGGTGTCGCCGTGCCGGGCCCGGGTGTCACCCTCCCTGGTCTGCCAGTCCTCGGCGCCCCACCGTTGCAGGGACTTCTGCCGCTCGTCCTTGGGGCCCAGGAATCCCCCGCCGCGCCTCTTGTACTCCTGAGTGACCATTTGTGACTTCCGCGCCGACCACTGCCCCGGTCTGCCGCCCTTGTCGGAGGCCTTGATCTCTTCCTTGATCTGCTCTCTGAGCTCGGGTTTCGTGTACCGCGCCATGAACGGCAGCTACCCCGGACCGCCGCGCCTATGCCTCCCGCGCGGCGCCTTGACCTCAACCTCACACGAGGTTCTAGCCTGCTACGCGGAGGTACGGCATGAGCATGGAAGTGACCGCGTGGATGTCTCTGCACCACGCGATGAACGCGCAGGACGAACGACCACTGTCCCGGGCCACCCTGAAGCGCATCGCGCGGTTCGCGCGGCCACACCGTACCTTGATCATGAGGTTCCTGCTGTTGAGCGTGGTGACGGCGGTCCTCACGGTGGCGGCGCCGGTTCTCGCCGGTCGGGTGGTCGACGCGATCGTCGACGGCGCCGACAGCGGCATCGTGATCCGGTTGGCGGTGCTGATCGCGGTGATCGCCCTGGCCGAAGCCGGCCTGGGTCTGGTGACGCGGTTCCTGTCCGCCAGCATCGGTGAGGGCCTGATCGTCCAGCTGCGGACAGCCGTCTTCGACCACGTCCAGCGCATGCCGGTGGCGTTCTTCACCCGGACCCGTACGGGTGCGCTGGTCAGCCGCTTGAACAACGATGTGATCGGCGCCCAGCGGGCCTTCAGCGACACCCTGTCGGGTGTGGTCGGCAACGCCGTCACACTGGTCCTGACGCTGGCGGTCATGCTCAGTTTCTCGTGGCAGATCACGCTGCTGGCGCTCGTACTGCTGCCCATCTTCGTCCTCCCGGCCCGGCGGATGGGTTCGAGGCTCGCCCAGTTGCAGCGCGAGGCGGCCGAGCACAACGCGGCCATGAGCACCCGGATGACCGAACGTTTCTCCGCACCCGGCGCGACGCTGGTCAAGCTGTACGGGCGGCCGGCCGAGGAGTCGGCCGAGTTCGCGGCGCGGGCACGACGGGTGCGCGACATCGGCGTCCGCACCGCCATGCTCCAGTGGGTCTTCATCACCGCGCTCACCGTCGTCGGCTCGCTGGCGCTGGCCCTGGTCTACGGGCTGGGCGGCGTCTACGCCCTGCGGGGCAGCCTCGACGCCGGCACCGTGGTCGCACTCGCGCTGCTCCTGTCCCGCCTCTACGCGCCGTTGACGTCGCTGGCCAGCGCCCGGGTCGAGGTGATGAGCGCGCTGGTGAGCTTCGAGCGGGTCTTCGAGATCCTCGACCTCAAGCCGCTGATCCTCGACAGTTCAGACGCCCGGCCGCTTCCCGACGGGCCGGTCGCCGTGGAGTTCGACTCGGTACGGTTCGGCTACCCGTCGGCCGACAAGGTGTCGCTCGCGTCGTTGGAGGATGTGGCGAAGCTCGATGCGCGCGGGGGCGAGGAGGTGCTGCACGGCGTATCGTTCCGCGCCGAGGCGGGGCAGATGGTCGCCCTCGTCGGCTCCTCCGGAGCGGGTAAGTCGACGATCGCTCAGCTCGTGCCACGCCTGTACGACGTCGAGGACGGCGCAGTGAAGCTCGCCGACGTGGACGTCCGCGACCTGTCGGCCGAGTCGATCCGAGCGGCACTCGGTGTGGTGACCCAGGACGGGCACCTGTTCCACGAGAGCATCCGGGCCAACCTGGCGTTCGCTCGGCCGGACGCGACCGAGGACGAGATGTGGGACGTCCTGCGGCGGGCCCGGCTCGACGCCCTGATCCGCTCACTTCCGGATGGGCTCGACACCGTCGTCGGTGAACGCGGGTACCGCCTGTCGGGCGGGGAACGGCAACGGCTCACCATCGCGCGGCTGCTACTGGCCCGTCCCCGGGTGGTCATCCTCGACGAGGCGACGGCGCATCTCGACTCCACCTCGGAAGCCGCCGTGCAGGACGCCCTCGCCGAGGCCCTGGCCGGTCGAACGAGTGTGGTCATCGCGCACCGGCTGTCCACCATCCGCGCGGCCGACCAGATCCTCGTCATCGAGGACGGGCGCGTCGTCGAACGCGGGCGGCACAGCGACCTGCTCGCCGCCGGTGGCCGGTACCAGGAGTTGTACCGCACCCAGTTCGACCAGGACGAGCCGTCGGTCCCCAAGGAGCGCGTCGCCACCGTCTGAGGAAGGCCGTCGTGCCACCGCCCGCCACGGCGCACCCGTGGTGGGCGGCGGCACCGGGTGGTCAGTCGTCGTCGCCGGACTTGTCGTCGTCATCGTCGTCCCGGTCGTCGTCGTCGCGGTCGTCGCCGTCGTCGTCGACCGACTCCTGCTCGGCCTTGAGCACCGTGCCGTTGTCCCGGTCGACGTCCACCTCGTGCTCGGTGTCGCCGGCGACGATCTCGACGCTCCAGACCGGCCGCCCGTGCTCCTGCTCGGCCTCCACCTCGACGATCTGGCCCCCGCCGGCCCTGGCGAGCGCGATCTCGCCTGCGCGCTGCTGGTCGACCGCCCCGCCGGCCGGGGAGGGGCCGGTCGTCGGCGTGCCGCTGGAGGGCGTCGCGCTCGACGGCGTACCACTGGTGCCCGGCGCGGGGTTGGTGGCGCTGTCGTCCGGTGCGTCCGTGGCCGTCGGATCGACGGTGGCGGCGGCGAGTGCCGTGCCGGTGGCCCGCGAGTCGCCGGCGGCGCTGACGCCCACGGCGACCCCGGCCACGGCCAGCACCGCCGCCCCGCCGACCGACGCCAGGAGCAGAGAGCTGCGCTTCATCATGGTGTCCACCTTTCCTCGGTTGTCGACTCCGAGGATCGGCCGGATCGGGATAGCGGCGCGCTGTGCGGACGCTAAGGCCGGGTTAAGCCCTGCTCTGCGGACCTGGGCCCGCCGTCGGTCACCGGGCCCTCGGGCGACGGCGGTCCCAGCCGGAGCAGCACCTGCGCGCCACCTTCCGGACCGGTCCGCAGCTCCAGCCGACCACCGCCGGCCTGGGCGGCACGCCGGGCGATGTCCAGGCCGAGGCCCGTCGACCCGGCCGGGCTGGTGCCCCGCCGAACCACCCCGACAGGCATCCCCGGGCCCTCGTCGGTGACGGTGAGCAGCACCTGGTCCGCGTCCCGGGCGAGCCGGACGGCGAACGGGGTGCCGTCGGGGGTGTGCGCGAAGACGTTGCCGAGCAGGGCGTCCACGGCGGCCGCCAGGTCGTCGGCGGGCACACCGACGGGAAGCGGGCCGGGCGCCAGGTCGAGGCTGACGGCCCTTCCGGTGTCCTCGGCCAGCACCGACCAGAACGCCACGCGGTCGGCGACGATCGTCGCCGCGTCCGAGGCGGCCGCCGCCGTCACCGGCGAGCGGCGCCACCGGGCCTGCCGGATCAGCCCGGTGACCGCCCGTTCGAGCCCGTCCGCGGCGGCGGTGATCCGAGCGGCGTCGTCCGGGTCGCGCAGCGACTCCGCCTCCAGGCGCAGCGCCGTCAACGGCGTACGCAGCCGGTGCGACAGGTCGGCGACCTGCTCCCGCTCCTGCATCAGGAGCACCTGGATCCGGCCGGCCAGATGGTTGAGCGCGCCGGCCACCTCGCGCAGCTCCGCCGGGCCGGCCGGGACGACCCGGGCGTCCAGCTCCGCGTTCGCGAGGCGGTTCGACACCGCGGAAAGTTCACTGATCGGCCGGACCAGGGTGCGCGCCAGCCGGTCGGCGACCAGCAGCCCGATCAGCACCAGGACCACGCCCAGCAGCGCCAGCACCAGCCACGCCCGGGTCACCCCGGCGGTCAGCTCGTCCCGGGGGACCTCGATCCGGATCACCCCGGTGCCGTCCGCCCGGCCCTGCACGGCGATGACCACCTCCCGACCGGCAGCCGACTCCCCGGTGAGGCTCTGCCCGCGCGCCGCCAGGGCCACCGCGGGTGTACGGGGCACCGGGGCGCCGAGCACCGTCCCGTCCGGCAGGAACACGCTCACCAGTCGGCCGGACTCCGCGGCGAGCTGCTCGACGGTGACCCGGATCGTCGCCGCGTCGGCGGTGCCGACCACCGGCACCAGGCTCTGCGCGTCGGCGGTGGCCCGGACCGTGGCCCGGTCCTCGGCGACGGTGCGGACCAGCAGCGCGAGCGGCACCAGGAACGCGATCAGGGTGAGGACGCTGACCGCCGCGACCAGCAGCGCGAGTCGCGCCCTCACGGCTTCGCCCCCGGCGCCTCCAGCCGCACTCCGACGCCACGCACGGTGTGCAGGTAGCGGGGCTCCAGGGCGCTCTCCCCCAGCTTCCGGCGCAACCAGGACAGGTGCACGTCGACGGTCTTGTCCGCGCCGCCGTACGGGATCTGCCACACCTCGGTCAGCAGCTCGCGCTTGGTGACCACCTGACCCGGCCGTCCGGCGAGGTGGTGCAGCAGGTCGAACTCGCGGGGCGTCAGCTCCACTGTCACCCCGTCCAGGGTGACCTGTCGGGCCCGGGGGTCGATCCGCAGCCCGCCGACGACGAGCGACGGGTCCGCCGCCCCGGCTCCGGAGGACCCCCGCCGGAGCACCGCCCGCGCCCGGGCGTCGAGCTGCGCCGCCGTGAACGGCTTGACCACGTAGTCGTCGGCGCCCGCGTCGAGCACCCGGACGATCTCGGTCTCGTCGTCGCGGGCGGTGGCCACGATGACCGGCACCGAGCTGACCGCGCGCAGCATCCGCAGCAGCTCGCGGCCGTCCAGGTCGGGCAGTCCCAGGTCGAGCACGACGAGGTCGGGCCGGTCGTCGAGCGCGTCGCGGAGCCCGGCCATCGCGGTCGAGGCGGCCGCCACCGCGTGGCCGCGTTCCCGCAACGCCCGGATCAGCGGTGTACGGATCGTCAGGTCGTCCTCGATGAGCAGCAGGCGGGCCACAGCTGGCAGGCTAGCCGCTGCGACCGGGCGCGGGGCGCGCGTTAACCCTGCCTTAGCGTGGGGATGTGCCGCCGACAACCCTGGATCGGGGATAGTCGGGGGATGGGCCGTCGTTCGATCCTCGTCGCCGCCGGGTGGGTGGCCACCGCCGCCGCGGCCACCCTCATCGGGTTGGGCGCGATCCAACTCGTCGGGGAGAGCATCACCGGCACCCCGGGTGGGGTGCGCAGCGAGGTGGAGATCGAACGGGCCCTCGCCTCGCCCGAGCCGACGCCCGCCGGAACGACGGATGCCGCGCCGGGCACGGCCAGCGCCACGCCGTCCGCCAGCCCCGGGGTACGCCGGGGGTTCGCCACGGCGGGCGGCACGGCCGTGGCCGAGTGCGGCGCCGGTGGGGTACGCCTCGTCTCCTGGGCGCCCGCACAGGGCTACCGGGTCCGGGACGTGGACCGGGGTCCGGACGACGACGTCGAGGTCACGTTCGAGGGGTCGGCCGGCGAGTACGAGCTGAAGGTGCGCTGCATGGGCACGGAGCCGGTGTCCGTCCCCGACGACTGACCCACCCCACACTCCGGGATCACGGCGCAGAATGCCGATGCGGTGGGCAGACGATGGACGTGGCCGGCACGGAAACCGTGCCGGCCACGTCGTCGGTGGTGGTTCAGCTGGTGTACGCCTCCATCTCCCAGAGGGAGTGCCCGTACCCGGTGCCCCGGGCGGTGCCGTAGATCCGCAGGTAGCGGCCGTTGGCGCCGAGAGCCGTGTGCTCGTCCACGCCACCGTCGGCCCCGGTCACCGTCTTCACGTTGGTCCAGGTGGTGCCGTCGTTGGAGGTCTGGATGATGTACGAGCTGCTGTAGGCGGCCTCCCAGTTCAGCTTGACCCGACCGATCGCGGTCGGGCTGCCGAGGTCGACCCGGATCCACTGCGGGTCGGAGAACGTGCTCGACCAGCGGGTGGTGAGGCTGCCGTCCACCGCCTGGGCGCCGGACACGTCCGCCCCCTCGTTGCTGGACGTCAGCGTCGGCTTGTTCGACAGCAGGTTCGTGGCGGGGCCGGTGGGGCCACCGGTGCCGCCGTACACCTCGAACTCGAACAGGGAGTAGCCCCAGGCGGTGCCCCGGGTGGTGCCGGTGAGCCGGACGTACCGGCCGGAGCCGGTCAGCCCGGTCAGGTCGTCCACGCCGCCGTCGCCGCCGGTCACCGTCCGGACGGTGGTGAAGGTGACCCCGTCCGTCGAGGTCTGGATCTGGTACCCGCTGCCGTACGCCGCCTCCCAGGTCAGCTTGACCCGGTTGATGGCGTACGTGGCGCCGAGGTCCACGTCGATCCACTGCGGGTCGCCGAACGCGCTGCCCCACCGGGTGCCGGGCACGCCGTCGAACGCGTTGGCCGCGACGTACGCGCCCTCGAAGCTGGACGCCCGAGCGGGCTTGCCCTGGGCCAGGTTCGCGCCCGGCGGGTTGGGGTCCGGACCGGGTCCGCCGGGGCTGCCGGAGAGGGTGAACTCGTCGATGTCGAACCACGGGCCGGCGCCCTTGAAGACCAGGAACAGCGTCCGGGTGCCGGTCGGGGCGGTGACCCCGCCGGTGACCGTGGCGAAGTTGGCGTACCCACCGGTGGGTACGACGGTGGCCGAGCCGACCAGCGGCCCGGTGGGCGAGTCGACCCGCAGCTCCAGCGTGCCGCCGCCGCCGGCCGGGGCGCCGACCCGCGCGCTGAATGACTGGACGCCGGTCAGGTTGTACGGGCGGAACGAGATCCAGTCGTTGTTGTCGACGTACCCGACCGCGGCGCCACCGTGCCCGGCCGCCCCGGCGACGATCTGGATGCCGGACGAGTCACCGAAGTGCTCGGCCTGGCGCACCCGCGGTTGCAGGACCGCCTGGGTGTGCGTGGTCAGCGCGGGTTGGCCACCCCCGCCCAGGTCGGTGTACTCGGCGTCGATGATGCCGAAGATGTTCGCCGCGGTGTCGTGCTCGCCGTCGGCCGAGGTCTGGATGACCCCGGTGCAGCCCTGCACGCTGCCGAGCTGGTGGCCGTGCGAGTCGTGCCCGAGGACGTAGTTCACCTTCACCCGGGCGCAGTTGATCGCACCGTCCTGGGCGTCGGTGACCGTGACGGTGAACGGCACGGCGTCCCCGAAATTGAACGTCTGCCCGTTCAGCGGGGTGTTCACGGTGACCACCGGCGCGCTGTTGCCGACGGTGACGACCACGCTCGCGGTGGCCGTCTTGCCGGTGGTGTCCCGGACCGTCAGCGTCGGACTGCGGGTCCCGTTGGTGGTGTACGTGAAGCTCGGGTTCGCGGCGGTCGAGTCGGTGGTGCCGTTGTTGTCGAAGTCCCAGGCGTAGGTGAACGGGTCACCGTCCGGGTCGAGGGTGCCGGCCGACGAGAAGGCCACGGTCAGCGGCGCCGTGCCACTGGTCGGGGTGGCCGAGACGACCGCGACCGGCGCTCTGCCCTCGCGGGCGTACTCGATGCGGTACAGCGCCGAGTTGGCGTCGCCGTTGAACCATCCGGTGCCGTAGTCGAGCACGTAGAGCGCGCCGTCGGGACCGAACTCCATGTCCATGACCTGGGTGCCGGTCCAAGGGAACGGGTTGATCTTCAACGGTTGGCCGGCCGGGTCGAGCTTGATGTTCTTGATCCAGCGGCGGCCGAACTCACCGGCGAAGTAGGTCCCGTCGTAGTACTCCGGGAACGCCACCGGGGAGGTGTTGTTCGGGTTGTACCGGTACACCGGCCCGCCCATCGGGGACAGGCCGCCGCCGGTGAACTCGGGCGGGGAGCCGGAGCCGCCGTACGGCAGCCACGCCGGGACGGCCGGCGGCAGCTGGGTGATGCCGGTGTTGTTGGGCGAGTTGTTGACCGGCCCGCCGGCGCAGTCGAACTTCGGCCCGGACGGCCCGGACGGGAAGGTGTAGTCGTTGTACGCGTCGTTGCGGGCGGTGCAGTACGGCCACCCGTAGAAGCCGGGCCGGTCGATGCGGGCGAACTCGACGTTGCCCGCCGGCCCCCGGTTCGGGTCGGCGGTGCCCGCGTCAGGCCCGTAGTCACCGAGGTAGACGATGCCGGTTGCCCGGTCCACGCTCATCCGGAACGGGTTGCGGAAGCCCATCGCGTAGACCTCCGGGCGAGTCCGCGCGGTGCCCGGGGCGAACATGTTGCCGGCCGGGATCGTGTAGCCGCCCGCCGCGCTCGGCTTGATGCGGAGCACCTTGCCGCGGAGGTCGTTGCTGTTGGCCGAGGTGCGCTGGGCGTCGAAGGCCGGGTTCCGGCCGGCCCGCTCGTCGATCGGGGTGAACCCGGCCGAGTCGAACGGGTTGGTGTCGTCACCGGTGGACAGGTACAGGTTGCCGGCCGCGTCGAAGTCCATGTCACCGCCGACGTGGCAGCACATGCCCCGGCTGGTCGGCACGTCCAGGACCAGGGTCTCGCTGGCCAGGTTGATGGTGTTGTCCGCGTTCACGGTGAACCGGGACAGCCGGTTGACGCCGTTCCAGACGGCGAAGTCGGCCGGGGTGCCGGTGGCCGGCGCGCCACCGCCGGGCGTGCTGAGCGGTGGCGCGTAGTACGCGTACACCCAGCGGTTGGTGGCGAAGTTCGGGTCGGCCTTGATGCCCTGCAGGCCCTCCTCGTCCCCGGTGTAGACCGGCAGGGTGGCGGCGACCTTGGTGTTGCCGGCCGCGTCGGTGTGCCGGATGACGCCGTTGCGCGAGGTGTGCAGCACCCCCCGGTCCGGCAGGACGGTGAGGCTCATCGGCTCACCGGTCTCGGCCGCGCCCTTGGCCAGCTCCACCTGCTGGAAGTTGCTGGTGACGGTGGGGCCGCAGTCGGCCTCGGCCGCCCCGGCCGCGGTCCTGATGCCGCCAAGCAGGTGCTGGCGGAAGTTCGCCTCGGTGTACGACGCGTCGGTGTGGCCGAGGCCGGTGTACCAGGCCCGGCCGCCGGAGTAGTTCTGGCACCAGGAGATCGGGTGGTCGGCTCCCATGCTGCCGCCGGTGTAGGTGCTCTCGTCCAGCGTGGCCAGGACGTGCACGTTGCCCCGGGGGTTGGTGCGGTAGTTGTACAACTCGTCGAACCGGTTCCACCGCTGCGGCAGCGTCGCGGTGGACGGGTGCACCTGGTCGGCGACCTTGACGGTGACGTTCTGCTCGGCGGGGTGCGAGGCGAAGTACGCCCCGACCAGACCGCCGTACCAGGGCCAGTCGTACTCGGTGTCGGAGGCGGAGTGCACGCCCACGTACCCGCCGCCGCCCTGGATGTAGCGCTCGAACGCGGCCTGCTGGGTGGCGTTGAGCACGTCGCCGGTGGTGGACAGCCAGATCACCGCGGCGAACCGGTCCAGGTTGGCGTCGGTGAACTGGGCCGCGTCCTCGGTGGTCTCGACGGTGAACCCGTTGGCGGCACCGAGCTGCTGGATGGCGGCGATGCCGGGGGTGATGGATCCGTGCCGGAATCCGGCGGTCTTGCTGAACACCAACACGGAGAACGGTGCGGCGCTGGCGGTGGGTGGCACGGCGACGATGCCGCCCACCACGAGGATCGCGCTCAGCACGGCGCCGAGCCGCGATCTCAGGGATCTGCGCACGGTAGGTCCTTTCGCGGTGCGGGGGACGGCGTGCGCCGATCACGCCTGGCGGTGGGCAGGGTGGTGCCGGGCATGGTCTGCGGTCGCCCGACGGACCGATCGCCACCGCGACCGCTACACATGTGAATGCATCGTTGCGGCTGGATCACCAGCACGTCAAGGACTCTCCCACCATCCGTGAGAGCGTTATCTCCGCAGCTCAGGGACGACTCCGACCGGCAAGATCAGATTACGGTTTTCCGCCCCCCGCGTTGTCACCCCGCGCGCGACGGACGCCCGTAGGCCTCCAGCAGCCGCAGCCAGATCTCGCTCACGGTCGGGTACGCGGGCACGGCGTGCCACAGCCGGTCGAGCGGCACCTCGCCGACGACCGCGATCGTGGCCGCGTGCAGCAGCTCGCCCACCTCCGGCCCGACGAACGTGACACCGAGCACGACCTCCCGCCGCACGTCGACGACCATGCGCGCGTGGCCGGCGTAGCCGTCGAGGCGCACACTGGCACCCGCGACACCACCCATCTCGTAGTCCACCACCCGGACGTCGTGGCCCGCCGCGCGAGCGGCCTCGGCGGTCAGACCGACCGACGCGACCTCCGGATCGGTGAAGGTGACCTGCGGAACCGCCGTGTGGTCGGCCGTCGCCACGTGGACACCCCACGGGGCGTCCTCGACCGGTACGCCCTTCGCGCGCGCCGCGATGACGTCGCCCGCGGCCCGCGCCTGGTACTTGCCCTGGTGGGTGAGGAGCGCCCGGCGGTTCACGTCGCCGACGGCGTAGAGCCAGTCGAAGCCGGGCACGAGCATCGTGTCGTCGGTCTCGATCCAGTCACCGGGGGTGAGGCCGATCGCGTCGAGGCCGATGTCGCCGGTCCGTGGCGTTCGGCCGGTCGCCACGAGCACTTCCTCGGTGGTGACGGTCGGCCCGTCGCCGGTCTCGACGGTCACGCCGGCCTCGTCGCGGGTGACCCTGGTGGTCCGGGTGTCGAGCAGGACGGTCGCGCCCTGCTCCCGGAGCGCCTTCGTGACGGCCTCCCCGGCGAAGGGCTCCATCCCGTCGAGCAGGCCGCTCCGGGAGATCAGGGTGACCCGCGTGCCGAAGCCCGCGTACGCGGTCGCCATCTCGACGCCGACGACACCGCCACCGATCACCGTGAGGCTCGCCGGAGCCTCCTTGGCGCTCGTCGCCTCCCGGCTCGTCCACGGGCGGGCGGCCCGCAGCCCCTCGATGTCGGGGACGAGGGCGGCGGACCCGGTGCTCACGGCCACGGCGTGCCGTGCGGTCAGTACGGTCTCCCGCCCGTCGGGAGTGGTGACCGTGACCTCCTTCGGGCCGGTGATGCGGCCGTGCCCCCGCTCCAGCGAGATGCCGGCGCTGGCGACCCAGGCCGCCTGGCCCTTGTCGGACCAGTGACTCGCGAACTCGTCGCGACGCGCGAGAACGGCCGGCACGTCGAGGTCACCGGTCACCGCCTGCCGGGCGCCGGCGACCTGCCGGGCGGCACGCAGCACCTGCGCGGGGCGCAGCAACGCCTTGGACGGCATGCACGCCCAGTACGAGCACTCCCCTCCGACGAGCTCGTGCTCGACGAGCACGACGCTGAGGCCACCCTGGACGGCACGGTCGGCCACGTTCTCGCCGACCGGGCCCGCACCCAGCACGATCAGGTCGTACTCGGTCGACGTCATCGCCCCACCACTTCTCTCTCCTCGCTGGACAACGAATGCCTCAGTCACCGGGTTGCAGGAGGTCAGGACGCGGGCCACCGGCCCAGCCGTTGCCGTCCGGATCGCTGAACGAGGCGAACGAACCGTAGCTGGCGCGCGCCGGGTGTGGTCCGGTGACCCGAGCCACGGTACCGGCGTGGTGGAACACCCCCCGCGTCATGGTCGGTGACCGCGAAGTCGACCAGCCCGAATCCGGCCGTCTCGGAGAAGGTCTTGGCCCGGTCCACGCCGGCGCCCTGGCCTCCCCGGGGACGCACACCGGCCTCCGTACGCTCAGCCGGTGGCGCTGCTCGTCGCGTCCGGCTTCTGGGTGGCGGCACCCCGGTCCTCGAACTCGTACGTGGTCGTCAGGGCCTCGGGCAGGTCGGGGACCAGGGCGTGGGTGCCGTCGACCACCTGGACGTAGCGCTTGCCCTGGAAGATCGAGTAGCTCCCGTCGGGGACCTGGTCGATCCTGAAGAGCTGCGTCTGCGCGGCCGGGTCGCACGCCCGGCCGCGGACGCTGCCCGGGGCGGCGTCGTGCACGACGGTCATGCAGACCGGGCCGGCACCGCGCGGCGTGGCCAGTTCGATCCGGAACCGGTCCCGCTCGGGGCGCAGGACCCACAGCGCCCCGTCGTCGACGCCCCGTTCGGCGGTGGCCCGCACCCGGTCGTCGGCACGGCCGATCGCCAACGCCGCCCCACCCACTCCGGGCACCACGATCCGGACCTGCCGGCGGCCGCCGAGGATCTCCCGCGGTCCCGCCGAGGCGGTCACGGACGGGACGACCGACGGCGAGACCGGACCAGCGGGACTGACACCCCGGTCCGGTGTCGCGACATGGTCCCGCGGCTGCGTCAGGGTGACGCCGGCGGTCACGGCCAGCACCGCCAGTCCCACACCGGTGACGGCTGCCCGGCGCCGCCGCCGCTGGTCGCTGCGACGGCGCACCGTCTGTGCCGGGGGCAGCGTCGTGACCCGCCGGACCCCGTCGGCGATCGCCCGGAGGTCGTCGTGGGGATCAGCCATGGGAGGTCTCCTCCTGGTGCGCCTCGGTCAGCATCCCGGCCATCGCTCTCCGACCGCGCGCGAGGTACGTCTTGACGGTCCCGACGGGCGCCTGCATCTCCGCCGCCACCTCGGCGACGCTGAGGTCGTTCAGGTGGTGCAGCACGACGGCGCGGCGCTCGTTGGCGCTCAGCCGTTGCAACGCCTGGAGCAGGGCGACGTGGTCCTCGCTGAGTCCCGGCACGCTCTGGTCCACCGCGGCCCGGCGGTGCGCGCGGATCCGGTTGAACGTCTTGCGCCAACTGCTCACCGCGATGCGGTACGCGACCCGGCGGACCCACGCCTCCGGGCTGACCGCCTCCCGCACGGTCGGCCAGCGCTGCCAGGCCCGCATGAAGGCCTCGGCGACAGCGTCCTCCGCCTCACTGCGGTTGCCGGTCAGCATGTAGAGGTGACCGACGATCCGTCCCGCACAGGCCGCGTAGAGGGCGTCGAACTCCTCTGCGTCACGCATCTGACCTGCGCCCCTCGAAGCCTCGTCCCGTGGTCACCGGGGCATGCAACCCGGCGGGGGCGAACGGTCACGTCGGCGCGGTACCGGACTGTGACCGCTGTCACACAACCGATGATCAACCCGTCGACCAGGTCAGGCGTCATCGTGCCGTCCCGGGAGAAGCCCGTGGCGGAGAGGACGATGTGCGACGACGGCAACGACGCGCCCTGACAGCCGGAGCGCTCGCGACCACGCTGGTCGCGGTGGGCCTGACGGCCTCCCAGGCCGCGGCTGCTCAGGAGAGGCCGCTGGCGGCGGCTGCTCAGGAGAGGCCGCTGGCGGCGGTCCCCGGGCCACCCGACACCTTCACGTTGATCACCGGGGATCGGGTGTCGCTGGACGCCAGCGGTCGCCCGGACATCCAGCGGGGACCGGGGCGGGCCGACATGCGGTTCGTGAGCAGCCGGCAGGGGGGACACCAGTACGTCGTCCCGGTCGACGCGCTGCCACTGCTGCGCGACGGGCGACTCGACCGGCGGCTGTTCGACCTCACCGCGCTCGGCGAGTTCGGCTACGACGACCGGGCGGCCGAACTGCCGCTGCTGGTCGCGTACCCGGAGAACATGGCGGCGCGGGCGCGGTCCGCCACCGGAGGCGCCGCGCGGGTCCGGGCCGACCTGCCCGCCGCCCGCGCGCTGGCCGTGCGGGCGCGCCTGGCCGACCGGGCCGCGCTCTGGACCGCACTCACCGACGGCACGTCGTCGGCCCGCACGCTCGCCGCCGGGGTCACCCACGTCTGGCTGGACGGCAAGCGCCGCGTCTCCCTGGACCGCAGCGTGGCGCAGATCGGCGCCCCGTCGGCGTGGCAGGCCGGGCTCGACGGCACCGGCGTCACGGTCGGCGTGCTGGACACCGGGATCGACGCGAACCACCCTGACGTCACGGGGCGCATCGCCGCGATCCGGGACTTCACCGGTGGGAACGACCCCGGCGACAGCGTCGGCCACGGCACCCACGTGGCGTCGACCATCGTGGGCAGCGGCGCCGCCTCCGGCGGCAGGTACCGGGGCGTGGCACCGGGCGCGAAGCTGGTCGTCGGCAAGGTCTGCGCCACCGAGGAGTGCCAGGACTCGGACATCATCGCCGGCATGGAGTGGGCGGCGTCGCAGACCCGGGTGGTCAACGTGAGCCTGGGCGGCACGGACGCGCCGGGCCTCGACCCGCTGGAGACCGCCGTCCAGGACCTGAGCCACCGGTACGGCACGCTCTTCGTGGTCGCTGCCGGTAACGAGGGCAAGCCGAAGTCGGTCATGTCACCCGCCTCCGCGGACGACGCTCTCGCCGTCGCCGCGGTGGACGCCGACGACCAGCGGGCGTTCTTCTCCGCGCGGGGTCCCCGGATCGGCGACAACCACATCAAGCCGGAGATCAGCGCCCCGGGCGTCGACATCGTGGCGGCCGCCCCCGGCGGCGGGTACGCGCCCATGTCGGGCACGTCGATGGCCACCCCGCACGTGGCGGGCTCGGCCGCCATCCTCGCCGGGCAGCACCCGGACTGGTCCGGCCCGCAGCTCAAGGCCGCCCTCATGGACTCGGCCAAGCCGGCCGGCGACGACAGCCTCTACGAGCAGGGCGCGGGCCGGGTGGACGTCGGCCGCGCCGTCGCCCAGCCGGTCGCCGCCGAGATCGCCGCGATCGACTTCCCGGTCCAGCGCTGGCCGCACGCCGACGACACCCCGATCACCCAGGCGGTCGGCTACCGCAACACGGGCGACACCCCGGTCACCCTGTCGCTGACCGTCGCCCCGGCACCGGCCGGCATGCTCACCGTCCACCCGGCCACCCTGGTGGTGCCGGCCGGCGGCCGTGCCGAGGCCACGATCACGGTGGACACCCGGGTGGACGCCCCCGACGGTGTCTACCAGGGCGCGCTGACCGCGACCGGCGCCGGAGACCTGCGGGTGCGGACGCCGTTCGCGCTCAACCGGGAGATCGAGAGCTACGACGTCCGGCTCGACCACACCGGGCGCGACGGCAGGCCGGCCACCCAGTACGAGACCCTGGCGGCGAACCTGGCCACCGGCGAGTTCACCACCCTCACCGGGCAACCGGGCGGTGGCACCATGCGACTGCCCAAGGGCCGGTACGCGCTGTACAGCACCATCCACGAGGGCACCGCGTCCGCGCTGCTCGTGCAGCCGGTCCTCGACGTCCGCGGCCCGGTCACCGAGGCGCTCGACGCCCGCGCCGCCCGGCCGGTCGCGCTGACCGTGCCCCAGCGGGACGCCGCGCCGCTCTCGATCAACGTGAGCGCGAACTGGAACGACGGCTTGCGCTACCCGGGCGTCCAGCTCAGCGGGGCGTCCTTCGCGGACGTCTTCTTCGCCCGGATCGGGCCCGCCGTCCCGGCTCCCGAGTTCGCCGCCACGCTGGGCGTCGGGCTCGCCCGCCCCGGTCCGGACGGGACCTTCCGGAACAGCCCCTACACGTACGACCTCGCGTACGTGCGCCAGGGCGACATGTTCACGGGCCTGACCCGGAAGCTGTCGCCGAAGAACCTCGCCACCGTCAAGGCGACCTACCGCAGCCAGTCCACGACCGCGATTGCCCTGCGTTACCACCGTGCGGCGGCTCCCGGCGGCTCGGGCCCGATCGGGTCGCGCACATCGGTCGACCTGCCGTTCCACGCCACCGAGTACTACAACACCGACGGCGGCATCATCTGGACGTCCACCTTCGTGGAGGGCGAGAACTCCACCACGCGGGAGTCGACCTTCCAGCCGGGACGGACGTACACCCAGGTCTGGAACATGGCGCCCTTCGGGCCGACGGTGGCCCAGCCACCGGCGTGGTCGCCGGTCGGGTACGCGGGCCGCGACGGCGACACCATCTCGGTCGTCTCGCCACCGCTCTTCGGCGACGCCTCCGGCCGCCCCGCCAGCCGCGAGGACCTGCCGGTCCGTTACCGGTTGTCGCGTGACGGCAGGGAGATCGCCACCGCCGACGGCCCGTACGCGGACTTCACGGTGCCCGCCGGCAAGGCCACCTACCGTCTGGAGGCGAGCGTCAGCCGCGGCGCTCCGGACACCCTGTCGACGTCGGTGTCGGTGGCCTGGACCTTCACCTCGGCGCACACGTCGAAGCCGGAGCCGCTGCCCCTGACGACGGCCCGGCCGTCGCCCGCGTTGGACGACACCAACACGGCCCGCGCGGGCCGGGCGACGACCATCCCCGTGGCGCTGGACCGGCAGCCCGGATCGGCGGCCGCACCGAACCGGTCGCTCGCCGTCTCCGCGTCGTTCGACGACGGCGGGACGTGGGTCGCGTTGCCGGTGTTCCGGGGCGTCGCCCTGATCGCCCATCCGCGCCGGCCCGGTTTCGTCTCGCTGCGCGTGACAGCCACCGACACCGCCGGCACCACGGTGACGGAGACGATCCAGCGGGCGTACCGCATCGCCTGACCGACGACCACGTCCTGCCGCCGAGGGGCGGCTCGCACGAGCGGACCCCGGGCGCCGGACGGCGCAGTGCTGTCACGCACCGCGCCCCGGCGCCCGGTTCCACCGCCGGTACGACTCGTCACCGGCCGACGTCCGGGGTCCGCCCGGAAGAGGTGCCCCTCAACTCTGGAGTTGTCGCAGGATGCCCGCCGCCGTCGCGGTCAGCGGTGTCCCCACCGGGGTCTCCTCCACCAGGTGCCGGTACGCCTCGACGGCGGAGAGATTGTGCCCGCCCATGAGCACGCCGAGGGCCCGCTGGATGAGGTCCCGGGAGCGCAGGGCACCGCGCACGCCGAGGACGAGCCGCTGGCTGCCGACGTCGAGTGGCGGCGGCGGGGACGGGTCGCCGGTCCGCCGGAAGCAGGCCTCCACGTGCTCGGTCAGCGTCCTCATCGCCGTGGCGTCGCGGGCGTAGAGGTTGAGCGCCGCCACGGTCCCACCACTGCCGGCGAAGAGTGGGATGGACAGGGATGCCCGCACACCGACCTGCCACGCGACGTCACGGAAGCCGGGCCAGACCACCGCATCGGCGACGTCGGGTACGGCCACCGGCTCGCCGGAGCGCAGGGCAGTCAGGCAGGGGCCGTCGTCCTGCGCGTACTGGGCCAGGTCCGTCGCCTCGGCTGCCGGGTCGCTGGCGTCCCGGGTCAGGTAGCCACCGTTGCGTACGACCGTGACCGACACGTAGTCCACCGGGTCCACCAGGACCGCGGTCAGCCGCACCAGCCGCGTCAGCAGCCCCGGCACCGACGGGGAGTTGTCCGGGAGGCCGGCCAGGGCCACCATGTCGCTCGTGAGATCGCCCGACGGGGGACCGGGCGAGGGCGAGAGCTCCACAATTCTCCTTGCTCCGCAGGGGTCGGGCCGGAGGCGGCACGTCACACCCGTCTGCGAGGGTCTGTCCCAGTCCGATGCCCAGTCGGGTGGACCGGAAACACCAGGCAGGCTCTTGGTCAGTCGCGCCGGGTACCGATCGCCCGGGCGACGAGAGCCTCGGCGACGTCTCGGACCTTGCGGTTGCTGTCCTGGGAGATCTTCGACATCAGCGCGAACGCCTCCTCCGGCGAACACCGCCGCTCCCCCATGATGATCCCCTTGGCCTGTTCGATCACGGCCCGGCTGCGCATCGCCTCCCGCATCTGCTGCGCCAGGGTGGCGGTGGTGTCGTAGAGGTGCGCGTTGGACAGAGCCACGGCGGCGTACGCGGCGAACTGCTCCGCGACGTCGGTCGCCTCCCGGTCGAAGGCATGAGCCTCGGCCGCGTAGACGTTGAGGGCGCCGACGGCGGCCTCCTGGATCGGCAGGCCGATGGACAGGGAGCTACCGATTCCCCGGCTCCGCGCGTACTCCGCCCAACCCGGCCACCGCGGCTCGGACGTCGTGTCAGGCACGCTGATCGAGTCGCCGCTGGGCGAGGAGTCCAGGCAGGGACCGTAGCCGTGCTGGTACTGCCAGGTGTCGAGGTCGCGGGCGAGATCGCTGGTGACCACCGGGGGCCGGTGGTTACCGCCTCGCACCAGGGTCACCGAGACGTCCTGCGCCCCGGGAACGCTCCGGTTGGCCAGATCGGCGATCCGCTGCAACATCTCGTCGAGGCCGACCTCGTCGAGCCGCATCCGCCCCAACTCGGCGAAGGCGCTCTCGAGGTACGGTGACGCCTGTCCCATCGGATCTCCTTGTCGTCGCCATGTGCCACTCCGGGCAGGGTTGTCCCCTCGCCCTACCCGGAGCTTGTGGCGCTCACACCCCGACCGGCGGACGGAAGGCGCCCGCGCGGCCCGCCCGATCCCGACCTGGTAGCGGCATAACAGGCAGATGCGGGGGTAGAGACGGGCCATGCTGACACGTGCCGTACCGCAGGGTCTGGTCGCCGGTCTCGTCGGAACGGCCGTCATGACGCTCGGAGAGAAGATCGAACAGCGCCTGACCGGCCGGCCCGACTCCCACGTGCCGGCGAGGGTGCTGGAACGCCTGGCCGGCCTGCCGGAGCAGCCGCGGAGGCAACCACGGGCGCTGAACCTCGGCATGCACTACGGGCAGGGCACGCTGCTGGGCGTCCTGCGCGCCGTGATGGCGAACGCGGGACTGCGCGGGCCGGTGGCCTCGGGCATGTTCACCGTCATCCGGCTGACCAGCGACCAGATCCTGGAGAACGCCACCGGCGTCGGCGCGCCACCCCAGACCTGGCCGCGCCGGGAACTCGCCGTTGACGTCCTGCACAAGGCCGTCTACGCGTTCGCCACCGGCGTGGTCGCCGACGCTCTGGCGAACCGACACGGTCCCGGCCCGGGTCAACGGCACGCCGCCCGGCGTCCGGGCCGGCACGAGGACGTCGCGCCACTCCCCCGCTGACCTCCCGGCTCAGGGCTGACCGCTCGCCCGGCCGGAACGCGAAGGTCGACGCTGCCGGACCCGGGTCATGAACACGTTTCGGCCCGCCCGCCGTTGAACGGTGGGCGGGCCGAGCGCGAATTCAGCGGCGGTCAGCCGGGCGGCGCGTCAGCGCCACTCCGAGACCGATCATGCCCAGACCCAGGAACAGGTGCAGCCAGTTGTCGGCGCCGTTGAGCGGCACGAAGTTAGCGCCGCTCTCGTGGTCGATCACCAGACCGTAGAGCCAGAGCACCAGGTAGACGGCACCGCCGGCGATCAGGTACATGCGGGCGCCCGAGACGGTGCGAGCCAGCGCGAGGCCAGCGACGCCGAACGCCAGGTGCACCAGGTTGTGCAGGATCGACACCTGGAACACCCCGAGGAGCTTCGCCTCGGACTCGTGCCCGGCGAACATCAACGTGTCGTAGTTGGTGGTGACCCCAGGAATGAAGCCCAGGATCCCGACGAGCAGGAAGACCGCACCCACCACCTGAGCGGCGGTGCGAACGGGGTGCTTGCCGGTGGTCGAGGTGCCGGAAACCGATTTGGTAGCCATCTCATATACCTCCATCGAACGGGACGCTCGGCCATGTGCCCCGGTCCGCCACCTCCAAAACAAGACACCGACGACACATGTCAGGACCGGTAGGGGCTAACGAGGGCGGTCGCAGTTCAGTGATGGTCTGGCCCGACGATCCACCAACGAGGCCGGTCGGTCCCGCACCTCCACGGTGCCGCCGACGCTGACCGTACGACCGTCACGGGAAGGTCCGCCGGATTCGGCCCGCACCGTTCATCCGGAGCGGGGCTTCTGGTCGACGTTCCGCCGTACGGCGAGGCGTTTCCGGTCACCGGACGGGTGCTGGACGTACGTCGCTGAGGTGTTTGGTGATGCGGAGCAGCACCTCGTCCGGTGGCCCGGGGACGAAGGCGGCCGTGTCGGCGAGGGCGGCGATCAGGGGCAGTCCGCGGCCGCCGACGGTGAGCGGGTCGGGGAGGTCGGCGGTGAGCCCCGCGCCGTTGGGGGTGCTGCCGCGGTTGCCGACCTCGATCAGGCAGACGTCGTCCTCGATGAGGATGGCGATGTCGACGCTGCTGTCCACAGTGGCGTGCATGACCGCGTTGGCGCATGCCTCGGTGATCAGCACGGCGAGGTGGCCACGGGAGTCCTCGGCGCAGTCGGTGAGGCTCAGCAGGGTGGTGAGCACCTGGCGGGCGCGGGTCACCGAGGACGGTTGGCGCGGAAGCGACATCGTCAGGGTCACGCGCATTGCGCAGTTCCTCCTCGGCCCGTGCGTGACCGCGCCGGAGTGCTGTGTCACGTGGAGTCGGGATGCTCCGGTTGTGATCAGCACTACCCGGGGCCGCTGACCTGAAACGGTCAGGGGTGTCGCCTCGGCGTACGCCGCCCGACGGCGGCTCGTCCGCCGGCAGCAGCCAGCCGCACGGCGGCGACTGTTGCGCAGGCTGCCCACGCCCAGGGTGGCCGTCAGCGCGCTGGCCACCCCGTGGCCCATCGCGTCCGTGACGCTGAAGTGCAGCACGTCCCGGGCAACGCTGTAGTCGAACGTGTCCCCGCCGATGCTGGCCGCGGGTTCGAGCCAGCCGGACAGGGTGAACGCACTGCCCTCACACGTGAACGAGCCGGGCAGCAGGCGGCGCTGGATCTCCCCGGACAGGGTGAACGGGGTGGTGCGTTGCCCCCACTCGAAAAGGTCGGTGTACCGCCGGTTGGCGATCACCACGAACGCCAACACGTGCGCCGTCCGGGCGATCTCCCTCAGCACCCCAGGGCCGGGCTCGTCCGGCAGGATCATCTCGAGCAGGCCGATCGCCTCACCGCGGTCGGTCACCGGCGCCAACACCGTCCACCTGTCCGGCTGCGCGACAACCTGCACCGTCTGGGCGCGGAGCGCCTGCTCGGCGAGGCCGCCGTCGAACGGAATCACCGTGGCGACGTCGTCACCGTGCCGGCGGCCCTCACCGGTCCCGTCGAGCGGCACGTGGGCCAACCGGACCAGCGCCCGGCCGCTGAGGTCCGCGATCAGAAACGCGACGGTAGGTGCCCCCGGCGCCAGACCCAGTTCGCGGGTGACCGCCTCGACCTGCCCTGACAGGTCCCATCCCACGGCTCGTCCGTGGGTTCAGGCGGCGCGGGCGCGGTCCGCCAGCGGGCGAGGCTCGTGGCGGGCACCCGCACGAGGACCGGGCTACGATGGGGGCCTGTAGTCGACGCCCCTATTGTGTCGACGAGCCAGCGTCATGAAGCGGCGCAGGTCCCGGGCCCTGGTGCGGTTCTGCAGTGACCTGCGCGTCGCCTGCACTGATCAGCTCGGCGAGGTGCCCTTTCAAAGGACACCGCTCATGACAGAAACGCAACTCATAACCTCGGCAGAGGCCTTCGCCCGACTCGGCCGGCTGAGGTTCAGCGACATCGACTTCCACGGAGTCCTGACCCTCGTGTCGGAGCTGGCGCAGCGGACCATCCCGGGCGCGAGCGAGGTGTCGGTCACCCTGATCGGCCCGGGCGGCGCGCACACCGCCGTGTCCACCGGCGACCTGCCCCTGACGCTCGACGAGCGGCAGTACGCATGCGGTCAGGGACCGTGCATCACGGCGGCGACCTCCACCGTCACCATCATCGTGCCGGAGATGGCCGGTGAGCGCCGGTGGCCGGACTGGGCGAGCGACGCCCTCGACGGCGGCGCGCTCAGCTCGCTGTCGATCGGGCTGCCGCTGCATGAGGCGGTCACCGGAGCCCTCAACATCTACGCCACTGAGCCGGACGCGTTCGACGACGCCGCGGTGTCTCTGTCGCAGTCGTTCGCGGACCACGCCGCGGCCGCCATGGCGAACGCCCACCTCTACGACACCCAGGTGACGCTGACGCAGCACATGCAGGCGGCCATGCAGAGCCGCGCCGTCATCGAGCAGGCCAAGGGCATCATCATGGCGGAGCGGCGCTGCACGGCCGACCAGGCGTTCGCGATTCTCACCAGGCTTTCTCAGAACACCAATACCAAGGTCCGTGATGTCGCCGCCGCCCTCGTCGCCGGCGTGACATCGTCTCAGCCCACCAGGTGAGGCCGCCGGGGGCACTGACAACCGCGTGGGAGTGATCGACGGCATGGTCGGTCCGGACGGCATCCAGGTGTAGGCGGGACGGCCGAGGGCAGGAGTCCAGCTACATCACCCGGGAGGTGCTCGCGTCACCGGCGGCAAGCCTCTCGTGAGCGGGATAACACGCTTTTTCCTGATGTTTCCGTGCCTGTTGCTCGGGTAGCAGGAGCGCACCCCGGTGGAGGTCAAGAAGCGGCCGAACCGATCCCCTCGTGCACAGGCGCGCTTCCCGGCCGTGGTCCACCACGTTTCCGGGTGGACGCGGCCGTGCGGAGTCGAAAGGCCGTGCCGTGACCCCACCTCGCACCCCCACCAGTCCCGACCTGCCCGCCGACCGGTACATCCGGCCGTTGACCGACCAGACAGCGCCACTGTTCACCGACCGGATAGACGTTCCGACGTACGACCGCTCGGCGCTCGTCCCCGCCGTGGTGCACATCGGCGTCGGGGGCTTCCACCGCGCCCACCAGGCGGCCTACCTCGACTCTCTGGCCCGCCTCGGGGAGACCGGCTGGGGCGAGGTCGGCGTGAGCCTGCACTCCCCGAAGATGCGTGACGCCCTGGCACCCCAGAACTGCCTCTACACCGTGGTCGAGCGGGACCACACGGGCGACACCCTGCGGGTGGTCGGTGCGATGGTCGACTACCACTACGCCCCGGACGACCCGGAGGCGGTGCTCGACCGGCTCGCCGACGAGCGGACCCGACTGGTCACCCTGACCATCACCGGCGGCGGCTACCCGGTGGACGAGCACGGCGAGTTCCGGTCCGACGACCCGGCCGTGCAAGCCGACCTCACCCACCCGGCCGCCCCGACCGGGGCCTTCGGCTACCTGGTGGAGGCGCTGGACCGGCGCCGCCGGGCCGGCCTGCCCGCCTTCACCGTGCTGTCCTGTGACAACCTGCCGGACAACGGCGCCTCCACCCGGGCGTCGGTGCTCGGGTACGCCCGCCTGCGCGACGCGGCCCTCGCGGACTGGATCGAGACCCACGCGACCTTTCCGTCGAGCATGGTCGACCGGATCACCCCCGAGACCGACGATCACCTGCGCGCGATGGTGGTCGACCGGTACGGACTGCGGGACAACTGGCCGGTGGTCACCGAATCGTTCACCCAGTGGGTGGTGGAGGACCGGTTCTGCAACGGCCGGCCACCGCTGGAGCGGGTCGGGGTGCGGTTCGTCGACGACGTCGCCCCGTACAAGTTGATGAAGACCCGGCTGCTCAACGCGGCGCACAGCGCGCTGGGCTACCTGGGTTCCCTCTCCGGCGGCTACCGCACGACCGACGAGGTGATGGGCAACCCGGTCTTCGCCGACTACCTGAGGGCGCTGATGCGTGAGGAGATCGCCCACGTGCTCCCGCCGGTGCCCGGCGTCGACATGGACAGCTACCAGCGAACGCTGGTGGACCGGATCGCCAACCCCCGGATCAGCGACCAGTTGGCCCGGCTCTGTGGGCGCGGCTCCACCAAGATGCCCGCCTATCTCATCCCCTCGCTGGTGGCCGCCCGCCGGGAGGGCCGCCCGACCGCGCTGCTCACCCTCGCGGTCGCCGGCTGGTTCTGCTACCTGCGCGGGTACGACCTCACCGGAGCGCCCATCGAGGTCCGCGACGCCCGGCGCGAGGAGCTGCAACCCCTCGCCCACGCCGGTGAGACCCGCCTCCTGCTCGGCGACCGGTCCATCTTCGGCGAGCTGGGCGATGATCCGGAGTTCGTGCAGGCCCTCGACCGGGCACTGCGTGACCTGGAGTCCGACGGCCCCGCCGCCACGATCTGCGACTATCTCGCCACCCAACTGCTGCCCGCCGCCTGACCGCCCGTCCCCGTCGAAGGAGCCCTGCCGGTGATCCAGTTCCACGACATCGACCTCGCCGAGCTACGGGTGCTGCTCTGCGACGCCGACGGCAACCTCTTCCCCTCCGAGGAGCCCGCGTTCGTCGCCTCCGCCGAGGTGACGAACGCCTTCCTCAGCACCTACGGGGCGCCCGGCACGCTGACCGCCGAGCAGCTGCGGCTGGGCACCACCGGCAAGAACTTCCGCACCACCGCGGTCGACCTGTGCGTCGCCCACGGCGTACCCGTCGAGCCCGCCGTCGCCGGGTCCCGCCCACAGGCCATCCTGGCGACCGGACCGACGGTGGACGGGCGAGCGGTGCTGACCGCCGAGGCGCTGGAGCACTGGGTGGCCGAGGAGAAGGAGCGGGTCAGCGCGTACCTCGGTGAGGTGTTGACCCCGGACCGCGACGTGCGCGACCCGCTGGGCAAGCTCGCCGCGCACCTGGCGCTGGCGGCGGTGAGCAGCAGCGCGCTCGGTCGCCTGGAGACCTGCTTCGTCGCCACCGACCTGGCCGCGCTGATCCCCGGCGAGCAGCGCTACAGCGCCGAGGACTCACTGCCCGTGCCGACCAGCAAACCCGACCCGGCGATCTACCGGCACGCCGGCCGGGAACTGGGCTGCGCCGGCGCGCAGGGGCTGGCCGTGGAGGACTCCGTACCCGGGGCGCAGTCTGCCGTCGCGGCGGGCTTCCCCACCGTCGGCAACGTGATGTTCGTACCCGAACCGGAGCGCGCCGAGCGGGTCGAGGCCCTGCGGCAGGCGGGCGTGGTCGCCGTCGTCACCTCGTGGTGGGATCTCGCGGACCTGGTGCTGCCGACCGTCGGCGCCCCCTGACGCGGCAGCGTGGGTGCCGGCCGCGACCGGCACCCACGGCTCACTGGCGGTACGCCCCGGCGATCAGCTCCCGCAGCGTCTCCCAGCGCTCCGCCGGCGCGGCCAGGACGTCACCGCTGGCCGGCCAGCTCCCCTCGCACGGCCCGGCAAGGTCACCGACGCGCCCACCGACCTCCTGCACCAGCAGGACCCCCGCCGCGTAGTCCCAGGGGCTCAGCCCCGGCAACCAGACCGCGTCCACCCGCCCGGTGGCCAGCTGGGCCAGCGCGGCGGCGGCGCTGCCGCCCCGCCGCACGTCCCGCACCCGGGGTACCAGTGCGTCGACCATCCGACCGGCCCGCGACTTCTGGTCCCCCCGGCCGAGGTTCACCTCGATCAGCGTCCGCTCCAGGTCGACCCCCCGGAGTCGGGGGAGCCGGACGCCGGCCGCCCAGGCCCCGCCGCCGCGCACCGCCTCGGCCGTCCGGCCCACCATCGGCTCGGCCACCACCCCGGCGAGCAGTTCGTCGCCGTCGACCCGGGCCGCGGCGACGCTCACCGCCCAGTCCGGCCGCCCGTACAGGTAGTTGGTGGTGCCGTCGATCGGGTCGACGATCCAGCGGATCCCACTGCTGCCCTCGACGCTCCCGTCCTCCTCACCGAGGATCCCGTCGTCCGGCCGGTGCGCGGCGAGGACCGCCCGGATCGCCCGCTCCGCCTCCCGGTCGGCCTGGCTGACCAGGTCGTCGGGGCCGGCCTTCTCCTCGACGGTCAGCTCGTCGACCCGCCGTCGCCAGTCCATCGCGGCCTGGGCGCCCGCATCGGCGGCGCGGCGCGCCACCGTCAGCAGCTCGTCGAGATCCACGTCTTCTCCCTGGTCGATGTGCGGGCGCGGGTCGGCGGAGGGCCTCACCGTTCGCGCGCTTCCCGCCGCACCGCGCCGTCCCAGGTGGCCCGGCCGACGACGGCTCGCGCCACCGGCACGGACACGGCGCGCACCAGCGCCCCGATCCGATCGGCCAGCCGGCCCACGCTGCTCGGTCGCTGGGCGCTGAAGTGCACGTGCGCACCCACGACGGCCAACCAGGGCAGCACCGCCAGCTCCGGCCGGGGCGTACCCCGCAGCAGCAGGACCCCCGCGAGCACCGCGGCGCCGACCAGCACGGCCGGGACCCGGCCGCGCGGCACGAGGACGACGGCGAGCGCCGCCAGGCCGCCGACGGCGGCCGACAGCGCCAGCTCACCGGCGGACGCGGTGCCGGCGAGCAGCCGGCCGGTCACCGCCGCCGCCGTGCCGGCCACCAGCACGGCCAGGTTCCACGGCGCGGAGACCCGGGTACGGCGACGCAGCGCCGCCCAGTCCGAGACGTCGCCGTCGGCGCCGGGAGGCAGGTCACCGGCGGGGACCCGGGTGGGCAGCCAGCGGGCCAACGCCAGCAGGTGCTCGCGGGCGTGCTCGGCGCGGGCGGTCCACACGAGGTGGCCATCGTCGGCACGGGCGAAGGCCAGCGCCTCCAGCGCCCAACGACTGGTGACGAAGGCGATCCCGAACGCCCACAGCGTCACCACGGTCGCGACCGCCAGCGCCGGCGGCCGACCCAGGTCGACGGCGAGCGCGAGACCGGTCGCGCCCCGGATCACGTAGCCGGCCCCGACCACGATCCACAGCAGCACCAGCAGCGGCCGGACGGGGGGCGGCACCTGAGTGGCGCGACCGGTGGCAGCGGACCGGATGGCCTCGTAGGCGATCGCGACCCCGAAGACGCCCAGGGTCAGCGTGGCCAACAGGCCACCCAGGCGCAGACCGGGCAGCAGCAGCGCCACGGCGCCGGTGGCGACGAGCCGCAGCACCGCCACCGCGCAGCTCGCGCCGATGCGTGCCCGGCCCCGCTCCACCGGACCGGGCAGGCGACCCCGGGACCGCTTCGCTGGGTGCTGCTGGTCGGCGACGAAGCCGCGCACGTCGTTCCACTGGTAGCGGGCCGGATAGATGAGCAGCTCCAGCACCGCCAGCACGACCAGCGCCCGGAGGAGTTGCGTCGCGGTGACGCCGCCCTCGGCGAGGGCGCCCAACGTGAAGGTGGCCGGCAGGATGAGCGCCTTCACCAGGTCCTTGGGGCGCGGCATGGCCAGGTAGCCGGCAAGTGACCGGCCCTCACCGTCGTCCGGCGCGTCGGGAGCGGATGGCGGAGCGAGGTGGGCTGAGGGTGGTTCGGACACGACGGTCCGCACGGCGGCTGCGGTCACCCGGGTGCCACTTCCCCCGCCGCGGCCAGGTGAAACCGGAGACGACGCCCGTCACAGGCGCACGCCCACCAGTGGTAGTTGAGCGATGACTGTCCGTTACCTTCTCGATCGGCCCTGAAATGTTGCCGTGTTCGAGGTTTGCCGGCCGGCGCGCAAGGAAGTAGGGGCCCGACGCGACGAAGGGAACTCGACATGTCCGCACGCACGTTCGGCCGGCTCTCCGGAAAACTCGTCATGCGCCGTGACCGCGCTCCCGCGAAATTCCGCGGTCGTCGGTTCGCCCTCGTCGCCGCGTCGGTCACCGTCCTGGTCGCCGCCGGGTGCGGCGGCTCGGACGACGACGGCAGCTCCGGCGGCACCACCACGTTGACCTTCGTCAACGCCCAGGATCCGGGGACGTTCGACAAGGTGATCGCCAGCTTCGAGGCGGCCAATCCCACCATCAAGATCAAGCAGCAGGCCGTCCCGTTCGACGACCTCAACACCACCGTCCAGTCCCGACTCGGTTCCAAGGACCCGAGCATCGACCTCTACGACGTGGACGAGCCCCGGCTGGCGGCATTCGCCGCCCGCGGCTTCCTCGAGCCGCTCGACGATCTGCGCCAGCAGGCCGAGGGCAAGATCGACCCCAACGCGCTGAAGATCACGACCTACAACGACAAGCAGTACGCCATGCCCCGCTGGACCTCCAGCCAACTGCTCTACTTCAACAAGGACCTGCTGGCCAAGGCCAAGGTGCCGGCGCCCAGCAGCGATCCCGCGAGCCCCATGACGTGGGAGGACGTCACCGCCGCCGCCAAGAAGGCGCAGGCCGCCGGCGCGAAGAACGGCCTCATCTGGGACCAGGTCGACCGGTACTACCAGTTGCAGCCCCTGGCCGAGTCCGCTGGCGGCGGCCCGGGCCTCAAGGGCGACAAGCTCCTCGAGGCGGACGTCACCAACGCCGGCTGGACGAGGGCCTTCACCTGGTACCACTCGGTGTTCCAGGAAGGCGTGGCACCGCGAGGCATCAATCCCGAGCAGACGCCCTCCCTGTTCGCCAACGGCGAGACCGCCTTCTTCGCCGGGGGTCCGTGGAACTCGGCGGCCTTCGACAAGGACAAGACCGTGGACTACGGCGTCGCGCCCGCTCCGGCGTTCGCCGGTGGCAGGCCCGCCACCTCGACCGACTCGTGGTCGACGGGGATCAGCCCGTTCTCCAAGCACAAGGACGCGGCGAAGAAGTTCATCAGCTACATGACCATCGACCCGACCGGCGCCACCGAGACGACCAGCAACAACATCCCGGTGCAGAAGGACGCCTTCCGGACGTACCTGGACACCCTCTCCGCGAAGGGCGAGCGGTACAAGCAGATGGCGGACATCATCGAGTACGCCCTCGCCAACACCTCGGTCTCCCGTCCGGTCACCGTCGGCTACGTGGACGTCGAGTCGACGATGAACAAGGCGTTCGCCGACATCCGCAACGGCACCGCGGCGCCGGACCGGCTGGCGCAGGCCAACGACGAGATCAACCGCGCCCTCGAGAAGTACAGCAGGTAGCGCTCGATGGTGACCACACCAGACACCCGTACCGCCCCCCGGTCCGCTCGCCGGCTGGGGGGCGGCCGGGGGCGGCGGTCCGGCCGGAGACGGTACGGCGACCTCCCCATCGCGCTGACGTTCCTGCTGCCCGCGGTGATCGCCGCGGTGGTGCTCCGGCTCTGGCCCACGGCCCGGGCCGTGTGGGACAGCCTGCGCAGCACCCCGCTCGGCGTGGAACCGACCAGATGGGTCGGCCTGGACCAGTTCAGGTGGCTCATCGACGACCCGGCCTTCCTCAACTCGCTGAAGGTCACCCTGCTGTTCGGCATCATCGTCAACCCGCTCCAGATCGCCGTCGCGCTGGTGCTGGCGGTCATCTTCAACGAACGGATCCGCGGGGCCGGGCTGATGCGGACGCTGGTGTTCCTGCCGGTGGCGATCCCGCAGAGCGTCTCGGCCGTCATCTGGGCGGTCGCCTTCCGACCCGACGGCCCGCTCAACGGCATCCTCGATCGACTCGGCATCGCACCCCAGGGCTTTCTCACCTCGCCGGGCCAGGCCCTGCCGTCGATCATCCTGGTGGTGTCGTGGATCGGCGTCGGCTACTGGATGATGTTCCTGATCGCCGGCCTCAAGGAGATCGACCCGACGCTGTACGAGGCGGCGGGCCTGGATGGCGCCGGTCGGTGGGCCCGGTTCCGCCACGTGACGGTGCCGCAGCTGCGCCGGCAGCTCGCCTTCGTGCTGGTGGCGGACACCATCTCGAACCTGCTGGTCTTCGCCCCGGTGCAGATCCTGACCAACGGCGGGCCGAACGGCCGGACCAACCTGATCATGAACGATGTCTTCGAGCGCGCCTACACGCAGGTCGACGTGGGAGCGGCCTCGGCAGCCACCGTGGTGGTCGTGGTGATCGCGCTGGCCATCGTCCTCGTCCAGTTCCGGCTGTTGTCCCGAGGGAGTGACTAATGCCGACGCAGATGTCCCACCGGCGATCGGCAGCGGGCGAGAGCGCAGCGGCCGTCCGTTCTTCCAGGGCGGCGAGACGGCCCAGGGTCGGGATGGTCCTGCTCGGCACGCTCATCGCGGCCGCCTTCGTGCTCCCGCTCTGGTGGACGGTGGCCAGCGCCCTCCGCCCGCAGCGGGAAACCTTCGCCACCATCTCGCCGGTGTCCCTGTGGACGCTGGTGCCGCGCGACCTGACGCTGGGCAACTTCACCAGACTCTTCGACACCGACTTCGCCCAGGCCATGCTCAACTCGGCCATCGTCACCCTGGGCACGCTGATCGGGGGCCTGGCGATCTGCGCCGCCGCCGCGTTCGCCCTGGCGGTGTTGCAGTTCCCCGGACGGGCCGTCTTCTTCGCCGTCATGGTGGTGTCGTTCCTGATCCCGTTCGACGCCATCGCCATCCCGCTGATGTCGATCTTCCGCGGCGCCGGGCTGGAGAACTCGTACCTCGCGCTCATCCTGCCGGGCATCGGCAACGGCTTCGCCGTCTTCCTGCTGCGCGGCTTCTTCCTGGGCATTCCCAGCGAGCTGACCGAGGCGGCCCGGATGGACGGGCTCGGCTGGTGGGGGGTCTTCTGGCGGATCTACCTGCCGCTGTCCAGACCGGCGCTGATCGGCGCCGGCCTGATCCTGTTCGTGTTCCAGTGGCAGGCGTACCTGTGGCCGCTGCTCATCGCACCGGACCCGGAGATGAAGGTCGCCCCGGTGGCGATCGCCCAGTTCGCCGGCCAGCAGGGCGTGGACTTCGGCGCCATCTTCGCCGGGGCCACCATGACGCTGCTGGTGCCGCTGCTGGTCCTGCTCTTCTTCCAGCGCTACTTCACCCAGTCGGTCTCCGCGTCCGGAGTCAAGGGGTGAGTGATGCGGTCGAGCGGGATCCACGGGCGCATGACTACGGCGACGCCTCGCTGACGATGGGGTGAAGGATGTCGAGAACGGCCTGGCGGCTCCGTCCCAGGGATGGATGCGGCCACCGTGGCCGTACCACACCAGGGAGACCCAGTATGACGATCCAGCGGATGGACAACGTCCTCATCGTTGTCGAGAACCTTGACGCTGCCATTGCGTTCTTCGTCGAACTCGGCATGGAGCTGGAGGGCAGGTCGCCAGTCGAGGGACGTTGGGTGGAGCGGGTCATCGGCATCGACGACGTCCGACAGGACGTCGCCATGCTGCGGACGCCGGACGGCCACGGCCGGATCGAGCTGGCGATGTTCCACACGCCGAAGGCGATCAGCACCGAGCCGAAGGATGCACCGGTGAACACTCTGGGCATTCGTCGCGTCATGTTCGCCGTCGACGACATCGAGGACGTCGTTGCCCGCCTGCGCAACCACGGAGCCGAACTGGTCGGCGAGCTGGCGCAGTACGAGGACATCTATCGGCTCTGCTACGTCCGTGGCCCCGAGGGCATCATTGTCGGACTGGCTCAACAGCTCACCTGACGGCCACTTCCAAGTGGGCAAGGCTTGTGCTGGCGGAACGGCGGCCCTCGTGACGGCGAACTGCACCGGTCGACTCGCGAAGGTGCCACCTTCGCGGCCGCTCAGTCGAGACAGAACTCGTTGCCCTCGATGTCCTGCATCACGAGACACGACTCGTTGTCGTCATCGGCCGGCAGGAGTCGCACGCGTACCGCGCCGAGCGCCACCAGTCGTGCGCATTCGGCCTCAAGTGCGGCCAGGCGCTCCTCACCCACGAGCCCGGTGCCGACGCGCACGTCAAGATGCAGCCGATTCTTGACGACCTTGCCTTCGGGTACGCGCTGGAAGAACAGTCGCGGGCCCACGCCGCTGGGATCGATGCAGGCGAACGCTGCGCCCTGCTGCTCAGGCGGCAGAGCGCGATCGAAATCGTCCCAGGAAGCAAAGCCCTCGGGTGGCGGCGGTACGACGTACCCCAACACCTCGCACCAGAAACGAGCGACGCGCTCAGGTTCTGCGCAGTCGAAGGTGACCTGGAACTGCTTGACCGACGCCATCGGTCCACTCTAGAGGCGGGTCCTCCGTCGTCTCCACGGACCCGCCGCCGGCCCGGTCGTGGCACATGCGGTCGACCCGTGACGATGAGTGCCCTGGAGATCTACACCCCGGTCTCGTCCGAGGCCACCCGCGAAGCCCTCAGGCGCCTCGGCGACTCGCTCGCCCGCTGACTGTTGTCGCCGGACGGCAGCCGTCCGAGGCCGTCGTTCAGCCCTGGCGGTTCGGGTCGGTCAGTGCGTCCCAGTCGTCGGTGCTCATCGGGAACGGCCCCCAATGCGGCAGGTAGAAGGGCCGACGCGGCGGGTCGGCAACCGTGAACGGCTTGAACGCCGGATCCGCAATCACCCGGTAGACGAATTCGGCCGTCGACATGTCGAACTGGCGCCACGGGTCGGCTTCCCGCCGTGCAACCACTGGCCACCGGCCGGGCTCCACCGAGCGGTTCGTCAGCCAGTAGTACTCCCCCTCGACCTGATCGCTGCCCCACTGGATCAGCCCCGACCCCTTGTCGGGCTCGTAGATCTCGTAGGGGGCCCACAGCCCCGCGAACTCATGCCCGCTCGCCCACTGCCGACAAGAGGCCCACGTCCGAAGCAGCGGCTGCGCGTGATCGTCGGCCGGCCGCAGAAGGTCCAGGTAGGCGTAGAACGCCCCCGGCACGAACCGTCGACACAGCTCCTTGAAGTCCGAGGGCAGCGCCACGCCCAGCGTCGCTTCCACCTGCTCCCAGCCAGCGCCGTCCTCGGGCTCCTGGTGCCATCCGGTCACATCGATGATCCGGTCGATCCACGTCAGCTGACCAGTCACGCCCGCAAAGTAACAGCACAGGCGGACATCACCGGCCCCCTTCCTCAGACGCCTCTTGCATCGCCTCCGACATCACCTTTGGGGCGGTAGGCCCGTTTCCTCATGAGGGGCGGATGGAGGTCCGGTATGGAGGGTTACCCAGCAATCGAGGATCACGGGGTCATCGGTGATCTGCAGACAGCGGCGCTGGTTGCTCGTGATGGCACGCTGACGTGGTTCTGTGCTCCTCGGTTCGATTCGCCAAGCATCTTCGCTGGCCTTCTCGATCGGCACCGAGGCGGCTACTTCCGGATCTCGCCCGACGGCGTCCGATACGTGTCCAAGCAGCTCTACCTGCCGGACACCGCCATCCTGATCACGCGGTTCATCAGTGCGGACGGGGTGGGAGAGGTCGTCGACTTCATGCCGGTCGCCGGCGAGCAGCCCACCGACCGGCACCGCATCGTCCGGGTTTTGAACATAGTCCGCGGCAGCATGCGGTTCCGCGTGGAGTGTCGTCCGCGCTTCAATTACGGGCGTGACCGGCACGAGCTGGAAATTCGGTCCGACGGAAGCGTCTTCCGCAGCGCGTTGACGACTCTGACGCTGCGAGTGTCACGTCCGGTTCGACGCCTGGTTCCCGAGGAGAACATCCGCAACGAGAACGGGGATCTGGTGGCCTTCGCGACCCTGCACCAGGGCGACAGAGCCGCGGTCATCATCGACACCGCCTCTCCGGACGAGCCGCACCTCATACCGTACGAGCAGGTTCAGGCCATGTTCGAGCAGACGCGCGACTACTGGCGCGGCTGGCTGGACCGGTCCCGGTACACCGGGCGGTGGCGCGAGATGGTCGAACGCTCCGCCATCACGCTGAAGCTCATGACGTACGCGCCCACCGGCGCGATGGTCGCCGCACCGACCACCGCCCTGCCCGAGGAGCTCGGCGGCACCCGCAACTGGGACTACCGCTACACCTGGATCCGCGACACCTCCTTCTCCGTGCAGGCGCTGCTCGGGCTCGGCTTCACTGACGAGGCCGGCCGGTACATCGACTGGCTCGACGAACGGGTCCGCGAGGCTGGCGACAACGACATACCTCTGAAAATCATGTACCGCGTCGACGGCAGCTCGGACCTGCACGAGGAGACCCTCGACCACTTCGAGGGCTACCGCGGCTCTGCACCTGTCCGCATCGGTAACGAGGCAGCAGACCAGTTGCAGATCGACATCCACGGTGAGGCCCTGTACGCCATGCACAGTGCCGACCAGCAGGGCATCCGGGCCTCCCACGACGTCTGGGAAAGCACCGTCCGACTCGTCGACTGGCTTTGCCGCAACTGGGACCAGGCCGACGCCGGCATCTGGGAGAGCCGCCACCACCCACGCGACTACACCTACGGCCGGCTCATGTCCTGGGTCGCCTTCGACCGGGCGATCCGCCTCGCCGCACGACACGGGCGACCCGGCGACATCAACCGCTGGGTTCAGCAGCGCGACGCCGTCTACCGCCAGATCATGCGGCACGGGTACCACCCCGGCCGTCAATCCTTCGTCCAGGCATACGGGGAGAACGTCCTCGACGCCGCGCTGCTCATGATGCCCGCCGTTGGTTTCGTGGCACCCTCGGACCCCAGGTGGCAGTCGACGCTGCGCGCGATCGACCAGGACCTCGTCTCCGACAGCCTCGTCTACCGGTACGACCCCGCCGCCTCCCCAGACGGACTTCCCGGCAACGAAGGCACCTTCAACATGTGCACCTTCTGGTACGCCCAGGCTCTCGCCTGCTCCGGCCGTCTCGACGACGCCCGCCTCACCTTCGAAAAGATGCTCACCTTCAGCAACCACCTCGGCCTCTACGCCGAAGAAATCGCCCCTACCGGCGAACAGATCGGCAACTACCCGCAGGCATTCAGCCACCTCTCCCTCATCAACACCGCTCTCGCCCTCGACCAACTCCACAACCAGCGCCGGTAGGCCACGCCCCGGTTGAAGCGGAAGAGCCGCTGCTCCCCCACCAGCGGGAACGCAGTCCGACGCCTGCTCACACGGCGTCTCGGGCTGTCATCACTGCTGGCTGATTGACGATGCTTGACAGTGCCTGTGCCCCCTCTGCGCCCCGAGTGCCTGCGCTCGGGGGAGGACGGATGTCGAGCTGCCGGCAAGGTAACAGCACAGGCGGATATATCATCGCCAGTCATCGCTCGCTCGCCTACCGCTGCTCTAGGGCAGCAGAAAGGCCACCTCCCGTTTCCGGGAAGTGGCCTTTGACCCCCGTGGGCGATGCTGGTATCGAACCAGCGACCTCTTCGGTGTGAACTCTCGGCAGCGTGATCGGATCAGGCTTGATGCGAGGTCAGACGGTTTGCTGGCGCGCTTATCTGCTCGGTTCGGCTGGCACGGTTGCTGTACTTCGCTGCTGTACTGCTGGCGTCAGACGATGCGCTGGATGCGGACCTTCGGGCGCACGTTTCTCAGGTGTCCTTGCTTGTGTTGGCGGACCTGCTCGTCCCAGACCTCCTGGTCGTAGTCCGGGTCCGGTGGGATCCACTTGTGCGAGCCGTCGCTGTAGTGAAACTTCTCGTCGCCAGGCCGCAAGATGCTCACCGAAGCCAGCCGAGGAAGCGTCTGTGCAGCGCACCCGCCGGCACCCAGGTCAGGTCCTCGGAGGCCCGCACCAGCTGGGCACCTAGGTAGAGAGCCAGGGCGACCGGTGCGTCGTCGAACTCGGCGCGTAGCTCGCGCTGCCGCGTGCGGCAGGGCCAGGGCGCATCGCAGCCGCCGCAGCTCCAGATCGGCAGCACCGGGCCGTGCGTGGTCATGCGCGGCCTCCGAGCAGCGCCGCCGTCAGGGACCTCGTCTGCCGGTTGGTCGCCGAGTCCACCTTCCAGCACGGGTACGGCGTGAGCCGCGACCACCACGCCCGACAGCCGATGCAAAGGCCGTCTTTCCCGGGCAGACGTACGACCAGTATTTGCCGCTCGGCCTCGTTGCTCACTACTCCTCCTCGGCGGGCCAGTGCCCCCGGTTGATCGGGATGCGGTGTCGGCTGCGACAGGGCAGTTCCGCCCCACAGCGGCAGATCCAGCTCCACTTCCGCCACGACCATGCCTGGCGGTGTCGCCGTGCCAGGGTCATCGCGACGGCGATCAGGTACTGGTCGTAGGTCACTCGTCGCCATGGTGGTGTCCTGTCCCGCATCGCTGGCTCCCTCCACCGGGCAGCACTCCATGGCCGACCCCGAACGACGGGACCGGATCTGGAACGTTCGGTAACTGCGACGCTACGATCACGACGACGGCGGTTGGACTCACCCGCAGTACGAGTGAGCAGGCCAGATGAGCTGCCGCGGCTTGGTTTCACGGCGGAACGTCGACCACGGGTCAACGTAGGGATGACGCATGAGCGGCCACGGACGATCAGCACCACATCGCGGCGAGGTGACCGGCTACCTGTTCAAGCTGATCCGGGAGTCCATCCCGCTCACGCAGGAGCAGCTCGCCGTCGACCTTGACGTCGATCGCGTGACCGTGCAGAGCTGGGAGTCCGGGCGCCGGCCATTCACCGCGGTACCGCTCGGGCAGGCGATCGCCGTCCGACGCCGGCTCGGACGGCTCGGCGCGAACATGCTCCTGCTCGCAGCACTTGACGACGCCGCCGAGGCGGATCTCATCCTCGCCGCCGTCCTCAACGAACATGTGGGCCGCTGCGACATCGCCGAACAGCCGCTGAGCTGGTCCGTACTCACCCACCGTCTGACCGACTTGATCCTCTGGGCCGTCCTCGGGCAGACACCGACCTTCGCCAGAGGGCTACCCATCGCCCATCCCCGGCGGGGTCCAGTCGCGTCCGGGCCGACCCTGCCCGTCGACGAGCAACGTGCGTTCTTCGCTCACCTTCACCTGCTCGCCGATCGCGCCGCAGCCGGACGACATCGGAACGTGCTGCTGCACCGGCAAGCCTGCTTCCTTGCCGGCATGGACCCCACCAAGGCAGCAGCAGGCTGGCTCAGCCAGACCACCGCCCGAGCACGCCGCACGACCACCTTTCGCACCTGGTCACCGCTGTGGCCCAACGCCCGCTCCGTCGTCACGTCCCTCGCTAACCAGGGCGACCCGGAACCGTTACGAGACTTCATCGCTCGCGCACATCCCGACGACGCCTGCGAGCGAGCGGCTCTCAACTACTCGGCCTACTGGGTGGGCGAGATCCCGTACCGCCACCGCGACGACTCCTTCATGCCCGAAGCGCTCGCTGACTGGCATGGCTCAATCCTTCTTCGGCACCTGGTCCATCGCCTCGAACCAGGGCATCCCTTCGTCGACCTCAACATCCACAACGTCTGGGCTCTGCTGGCCGCACGACGCGGTCTCGCTCTCGACAACCCCGCCGCGACTCGGGCGCTCCTCGACCGCAGTGTCCCGCTCCTGGACAGTGACCGGATCTCCGCGCAGTCGCGGCAGGAACTAACCTCTATCGTCTACAGCCTGCGGGCGGGCGGACTCACCGGCACAGGGACGGGCAGATGACCGACGATCACGACGCCGCCGGGGCGATGAACTTCATCTTCGAAGCTGGCGTCCTCAAACGCGCCGCCCGGACCGGCTGGTGGTTCGCCGGCGTCAAGCAACCCGAGTCCATCGCCGAGCACTCCTTCCGAACGGCGCTCATCGGAATGATGCTCGCCGCCATGGAGGGCGCCGACCCAGCCCGAGTGTCGATGCTCTGCGTCCTGCACGACACCCAGGAAACCCGAATCACCGACATCCCACACATCGCCAAGCGCTATCTCACCGCCGTACCCAACACCGCCGTCACCGCCGACCAGGTCGCCGCCTGTCCCCCAGCCGTCGCCGAAGTCATCACCGCCGCAATCGGCGAATACGAAGCTGGCGAGACACTAGAAGCCGTCGTCGCTCGTGACGCTGACAAGCTGGAATGCCTCGTCCAAGCCGTCGAGTACCGCCACCAAGGCGTCGACAACGTGCAGCGCTGGATCGACAGCTCACGAGCCGCTCTGAAGACCGCCAGCGCCCACCGCCTTGCCGACGCCGCCCTCAGCGGACAACCCCTGGCCTGGCTCACTCCCCCGCCGCAGGAGTAAGAGTTCAAAGCTGCGCGCGGGTTGTATTGATCCCGGCGACCGGCCGTCCGGCCCAATGGTCACCCAGTTGTCCACTCACGAGCCGCGCAGACGGCTATGCTTCCTCACCTCTGCCGCGCAACTGAGCAAGGCCCTGGCCACCACCTCGGCCCGGTCGGCCGACAACCACAACGAGCCATGTGGCACATCATCATCAGGACCGGCCAACCCATCCGTCAGAGTCTCTGCTGGCACTTCGACGTCGTGCCGAACGAAATGACGCCTCTGCTGTAGTCGACGAAGGCATCCAGATACCGGTCATCATCGAACGTCACTCCTGCATGCTGCCACGGCACCGGCCCGACCTCACCCCTCCTCCTCGACTGCTTCGTCCCAAAGGAACGATGCCGGTCCGACGAACTGCAGAGCCAGCGGGCTTGTGATCTGCGGACGGTCCGCTGACGTCCACCGGCGTCCGTCGTGGGCAGCACCCGCCGTCACCCAGTTAGCCACTCAGCCTGCTCGTGTAGCAGTCAGTTCAGCGGCCGTCGTGCGTGCACGTCGTCTTGGCTCAAGGCCGCAAGTTCATCGAGCGCAGGACTACCCACGCGCTTCAGACGACCGGTGGTGACCACTGGATCGGGCACAGATCAGGCACACAGCAAGGATCTCGACGGCTGGCCACGGAGAAGGCATGATCGGGAGGTCGAACAGCGGGAGGTCCAATGGATAACGAACAGGCAGGGCAGGTGCTGCTATGTCCCGAGTGTGAGACAGCCACCCTGGCTGCATTACGCGGCGCGGTCGAGGTTCGGGATCCAAACTATGGTCCGCCCAGTCTCTACAGCCTGGTCCGGTGCAACAAGTGCACAAACCCCGCCGTCCTGCTTCAGGAGGACTACGGCCAAGGTTGGGATGATCCGGTACGTATCTGGCCCCACAACGAACGGCTGCTGAGTTCCGCCATCCCAGCGTCGTTGCGCCGCGAAGCCGAGGAAGCACGTGCGTGCTACGACGCGAAGGCGTTCACGGCGGCTGTGGTAATGGTCCGGCGAACCCTGGAAGGCGTTTGCCAAGAACACGGCGTTGACGATCGCCCCTTGGCTAAGGCACTGCAGAGGATGCTTGACCAAGGCCATCTTGACGCACGCCTCTTGGAATGGAGCCAAGAGCTTCGTGCATTGGGTAACGCAGGCGCGCACTACACCGGAAGCGCCGTAAGCAGGGAAGATGCGCGAGACGCGCTAGAACTTGCGGAGGCCATGCTCGATCACCTTTACGTTCTGGCGAAGAGGTTCAAGGAGTTCAAGGATCGCCGCAGCGCGAACTGACTCGTCATCCCGTTCGCCGTCGACCCTCAATGGGATGGCCCCCACCCTATCCAGTTACAACAAAGGGGCCGTCTCGATCTTCCGAGATGACCCCTCACCTGCGTCGGGACGGCCGAATTCGAACCGAGCACCCCTTGACCCCAGACAACAGCCAAGCCCCTCTCACCAGCCCTTACGCGTCGATGAGTTGGTTCCGAACGTCCCTCGAAGTCCGTGGTTGTCCACCAGCGTACGACCCGATCGTCAAGCAGTTAGTCAGAGCGGAGCCAAATGCTCACGGACCTCTGCGACCGCGTTGGCAAGGGCTTCCACTCCGTCTGTGATGGCGCGTTCGGTGAGGGTGGCGTAGCCGAAGATCAGCCCGCCGGGTCCGGCGGGGCTCAGTCGGTACCGGGAGACGCCTTGCACGACCAGTCCGTGCCGGGCGGCGGCAGCCACGACCGGGGCCTCGTCGAGGTCGTGCGGGAGCCAGGTCACGACGTGTTGGCCCGCCGCGACACCGACCGGTTCCAGTTCGGGCAGCCGTGCGCGCAGTGCGGCCAGGAGTGCGTCGCGGCGGCGGCGGTAGACCGGGCGCATGCGCCGTAGGTGCCGGTCGAATTCGCCGCGGGCGAGGAAGTCGGCGAAGGTTAGTTGGTCGATGACGGGAGAGCCGCGGTCGGCCCGTACCTTGGCCGCAGTGATTTCGTCGACCAGGTGTGGTGGCGCCAGCAGCCAGCCGAGGCGCAGCCCTGGCGCCAGGGTCTTGCTCGCTGTGCCGCAGTAGACGACGGTGTCGGGCGCCAGCCCCTGCATGGCGCCGACGGGCGAGCGGTCGTAGCGGTACTCGGCGTCGTAGTCGTCCTCGATCACCACGGCGCCGCGGCGCTGCGCCCAGCCGATGACCCGGGCCCGCGCGGTGGCCGACAGGACCCCGCCGGTGGGCCACTGGTGCGAGGGCGTCAGCACGACGGCGTCCGCGTCGGTCTGTTCGAGCTTCTCGACGAGAATGCCGTCCGGCCCGACCGGGACGCCGATCACCTCCAGGCCGGCGGCGGCCGCGACGGGGCGGGCGTCGTCGTCCGCGGACGGGTCCTCGACGGCCAGCCGGCGGGCGCCGCGCGCCGCGAGCACCTGGATCAGCAGCGCGACGCCCTGGCCGTACCCACTGCAGATCACGACGTTCTCGGGGTGGGCCGACGTGCCGCGGACCCGGTTGAGGTAGTCGGTCAGGGCTGCGTGCAGTTCGGGCACGCCACGCCCGTCGAGGTAGGCGAAGCGTTCGTTCGGCGTGCTGGTGAGGACCGTTCGCACCGAACGCAGCCAGGCGGCCCGAGGGAACGACGACACGTCGGTGCGGCCGTACCCGAAGTCGATCCTGGCCGCCGACCTATCCCCGGCGCAGGGATCCGCTGGCGGCGGAATCGGCTCGACCGCAACCCGGGTGTAGCCGCCAGCCCGACTGGTGAGGTAGCCCTCGGCGACGAGTTGCTGGTAGGCCTCGACCACGACGCCGCGTGAGACTCCCAAATCGCCCGCGATGGTGCGGGTGGGTGGCAGGGACGTCCCGAGACGCAACCGGCCGGCCCGGATGCTGCCCCGGATCGAGGCGGCGATCTGCCGGTGCAGCGGTTCGGCTGCGGACCGGTCGACATCGATGAGCAGGTCCTCCGCCGTGCTCGAATTGGTCCTGATTCGGCCCATGCAATCGGACCTTACCGGGTGTACCGATTTCCGTCAGGCTCAGACGTATGACGACAGTGACCAGCGCTCGCTTCGACGGCCGCCTCCTCATCCCGGGCGACCCGGGTTACGACGCGGCCCGCACCATCTGGAACGCCATGATTGACCGCCGCCCGCGGATGATCGTGCGGGCCGCGAGCGTCACCGACGTGGTGACCGCGGTGCGCCTGGCCCGCGAACTCGACCTGGAGATCGGGGTGCGCTGCGGCGGGCACAACGTGGCCGGCCTCGCCGTCCCCGCGGACGGCCTGATGATCGACCTGACCCCGTTGAACGGCGTTCGGGTCGACCCGATCCGGCGGCGCGCCCGGGTCCAGGGCGGCGCGCTGCTCGGCGCACTCGACCGGGCGTCGCAGCCATACGGCCTCGCCACGACCGCGGGTAATGTCTCGCACACCGGGGTCGGCGGCCTGACCCTTGGCGGCGGCATGGGCTGGCTCGCCCGCCAACACGGGTTGGCCTGCGACAACGTCGTCTCCTACAGAATGGTCACCGCCGACGGGGAGGTGGTGACCGCGAGCCGAACCGAGAACCCCGACCTCTACTGGGGCCTGCGCGGCGGGGGCGGCAACTTCGGCATCGTCACCGACTTCGACTTCCAACTGCATTACACCGGGACGCAGACCCTGGTCGCCGAGTTCGACTTCCGCGCCGAGGACGCCGTGCCGGTGCTCCAAGGCTGGCGGGACCTGAACGCCGTCGCACCGCGGCAGGCGACCTTCACCGCCGATGTCCACAGCACGGCCATCGGCCCTATCGCCACCGTCGGCTTCGTATGGGTCGGCGACCCGGCACAGGGTCGCCGGTTGCTGCCGGCGATGCGCGCGCTCGGGCGCCCAGTCGCTGAGCGGGTCACCACCCCGTCATACCTGGAACTGCAGCAACGTGACGACACCGTCGGCGGCCACGCTTACCGCCGGTACTCCAGCGCGCACTACCTGCGGCAGTTCCCCACCGCCGCGATCGAGGCGTTCCTGCTGCGCGGCGCGACGGACCTGCACGCTGGCACCTACCTGCCCGGCGTCGGCCTACAGGCGCACGGCGGCGCCATCGCCGACGTCGCGGACGCCGACGCCGCGTTCAGCCACCGCGGCACCACATTCGAGTACAGCGCCGGCTCCCGCTGGACCGAACCAGCCCAAGACGACCTCCGGATGGCAGCGGCTCGCACTGCCGGAGCCGCCCTCGACCCGTACGCCGACGGCGTCTACGTCAACTCGCTCGCCGCCGACGAGGGGCAACGCGGGCTACGCCGCGCATACCCAGCCGCCAAGCTCGCCAGGCTCACAGCACTCAAGACGATCTGGGACCCGCACAACGTGTTCCACCTCAACCACAACATCCAGCCCCACAGCCAGTAGCGCAGCCGGCTGCTCCTGCCCGCCCTGGTAGAGGTCGTCGGTGGCAAGCTGACCGCCGGGTCAACGTCGGACGGCGGCTTTTCGGTGTCCGCCACACTTCCGGTGTACCTGCCAACGGCGGCGGAGCGGTCATAGAGCATGTCTGGTGACCCCGGCTCCTGTCCGTTAAGGACCGGCGCCGTTGATGCCCGTGTAAGGATCAGCGACCCGCCGCCGGTGAACCGTTGGACCGTCCCGGCCACGAGTCGACCCCGAGCAATGCGCCTCCACCCAGAGGGTCAGTCCTCGTCGTCCTTCTTCTTGTCGCGGTCCATGGCCAGGTCGAGCGCGAGGACGCTGCCGATAATGAGCAGCGGGTCGACGTTAGAAGTGACCTGCACGGCGTAGGTGTCCCGGATCGTCAGCCACCGCTTGGAGACCGCGGCCACCTCGGTGCCGTCGCGTTCGATCACGTACTCGTGGTCGAGCAGGTCACCCTTCATCTCCAGGTCGTCGGGCCCCGGCACGTCGATGGTGAACTTGTCGCGGAACGGCGTGAGCAGATTCTTGCGGACCTCTGCGGCCTTCTCGCCGCCGATCCGGATCTCGTACGTGGGACGCAGCGCCACCAGGTGCCGGTGCAGCGTGGCGACCTCATGGCCGGAGGCGTCCTCAATGACGACCTTGTTGCGGACGCTGAGCACCTTGCCGTCGACGTGGAAGACCTTGGTGCCGTGCTCGTCGAGCACGTCGAAGTCGTCGCCGATCGAGAAGAACCGCTCCTTAATGACAAACATGATTCGATTCTCCCCCACCGCGCCCGGAAGTGCCGGCCGGCCGGGCGCGGCCGGCCGCCACCGCCGCCGTCACATCGGTCGGCACCGCAGAAATGACACCCTCCAGCGGCGCACGCCGAACCACGAGAGCCAACTGGCGTACGCGATCCTGGACGGCACGCTGATTGCGGTCGACCGGCTGGCAGACCAGATGGAGTGATGAGCACGAATTCATCGGCACGACCGGACGCTGACCGGTCGTGCGGTCGGCGGCAGATCCGTGCACTTGATCACGTCACCCGGCGGGTTCGATACGCAGGACGGCAACGGTGTCGCCGATCTTGACGACCTCCAAGCTCATGACGTCGTTAATGGTCGCGACGCTTCCCACCTTGCAGCTCATTCCAACACCGCCGCCGCCCTGCGACGACACGCCGCCACCACCGGAACAGCCCGAAACGCTGTAGCCCGACCCGGTCAGCGGCGCGGCCATCTCGACCGCGGCGGCGGTGATCGCCGTAACCTCAATCGGCCCGAGGCCATACCTTTCCGGCACGGCCACGACGTCACCCACCGCGACCTCGATCTGGCACGTCCCGTCAGCGCACGGCCCGGTCGGTGCGGGCGACGGTGTGGCCGCCTGGGTGGGAGTCGGTGCGCCGACGGACGCGGATGTCTCGGAGCCGGACCCATCCGACGAATCCGCCGAACACGACGTGAGGGCGGCCAACACCACAGCGACAACAATGGCGACGACCACTGTGGACGACGTCCTCCGCATCACGGTAGCCATGAAATCCAGGCTACCCGGGCGTGACGGTCATCGGCATGAGCGTATGCCGCCCTACCGCCTCCGGGGGGCGCCAGCGCTGACGCCTTCGGGTCCGCCAAAGCGGTCACCTGCCTGAAAGGGCTGGTCAGGGCGTTGCCCATGGGATCGGTGTCTCAGATGACGGAAGCGCGGCGAACTCCGGCAAGCTCACCCGCAACGCTTCACATCGATCTGCGGCACACCCGCAGACGTGGCCGTAGGCGAACCGAGACGCCGGCCGGCGCCAGCCACCCCGGGAACAGCGCCACCTGACCACTTCGCCCTTCACTGGGAGGTCACGCCGCACCGCTCGACCACATCACCACAGGTCAAAGCCCTCGTCTCTGTCCGGCATCGGTGAGCACTTCGGGCGCGGAGACCTCTTCGCCAACCTGCACCCAATCTGCTCCCAGTTGCAAGGCCAGGCCAACCAACGGCTCCTTACTACCGTGACCTGCACACACTCCCCTGCCGGGCGACACAGAGCGCTGTCGACCGCTGCCCAGAACCGCGGAGCACTCCGCGGTGAAACAGGACGCCGCACCCCCTGGTCTGCGGGAACGTAGAGCCCAGGTAGGGGTGGGTGCAGTTGAGCGCCGTTCGATGCCGTTGGACGCAGTTCAAGGCCGTTCAGGGCACCCCGTTGCTCCCAACCCGCTCCCCCTAAACCGGGCTGCCGACCCGCCGACCGATCGTGAGCTGCCGGCCCAGCGCTTTGGTTGGCACCAGCACTGGCTCCCGCAGCCGCATCGGTCAATCGGGAAGCACGCTCACGATCGCCGCGCCTTGTCAGCGGCAGATCCGGGCGCCTGATCTTGGCGAGACATATGGCAGGCAGGCACCGCCGATGACTCGGCTGGGCAGCGTTGCGTTCTGGGTCATCAGCCGATCGGATGACCGAAGCCGATGATCAGCTATTTCCATGTGCGACGGACACCCTGCGACGCTTAGGAAGGAGGCATGACCAACGAGCGGACCGTTCCCCTGCTGCCGTGCGCATCCATTGACGACATCGAAACCTTCTACGGAGTTCTCGGTTTCCGCACCACGTACAAGCAACGCAAGCCCAACGCGTGTGTGGGGGTGCAGCGGGAAGACCTGCATCTGCAGTTCTTCGAGATCGCCGGATTTGACCCGGAGGAGTCCTATGGCTCCTGTCTCGTACTCACCGCGGACATCGAGGGACTACATCGGGCATTCGCAGCCGGCATGCGCGCCGCGTACGGCAAGGTACTGGTGTCCGGAACGCCGCGGATGACCCGGCCCAGGGCGCGGAAGAACGCCGACGGGTTGGGCGGATTCAGCGTCATCGACCCGGGCGGCAACTGGATCCGCGTCTTTCGGGACGCCGCCACCGCCCCCATGCCGGCCGCCACGCCTGCCGGGCGGCTGGCCAAGGCCCTAGCGAATGCTGTCGTGCAGGCCGATTCCAGGGGAAGCGTCGGACAGGCCGTTCGGATCCTCAACAGCGCGTTGGCCCGCCCGCAAGCCGACGACGACCCGGTCGAGCAGGTAGAGGTCCTGGTCTACCGCGCCGAACTCGCGACGGTGCTGCACGATCCAAAGACTGCGGCCGAGATGCTGACCCGCGCCCGGTCCGTCACGCTCACGGAAGACGAATCCGAAAGGGCGGCACCCGCGTTCGACAACGCCGCTGAACTCGCAGCAGCACTGCGGTGACTCACCATACGAACGCCTCCATCATCTCGACATGTGCGAATGCTGGCCGACTGGCAACCGGGAGCACCATGGCCGAGGTCTTCGGGATCGCCGAAGAGGTCACCACAGCGGATGCGCTGGCCACCGCTTCGCTGGTGGGATCAGTGTCTCAGCGGATGAGACCAGCTACCGGTCCGGCGCGGCGGAACTTCGCGACCGGCATCGACATAGAGCAGATCCGGCCCTGTGGCGACCAACGACCCGTAATCGCGGGGACACAAGCCATGCTGGGAGCAGCGAGCCCTGACCACTTCGGTATCCACTGGGAGGTCACGCCGCACTGCTCGACCTCATCACCGCAGGTCAGAGTCCTCGTCTCTGCCCGGCATCGTGACCACTTCGGGCGCGGAGACCTCTTCGCCAATCTGCACCCGATCTGCTCCCAGTTGCAAGGCCAGGCCCACCGGTGGCTCCTTACCGCCTTGACCTGCACACGCTCCCCCGCCAGGCGACATAGAGCTTGTCGACGGCTGTGCAGAACCGCGGAGCACTCCGCGGGAACCAGGACGCTGCACCGCCTCTGACCTGCGGCAACGTGGAGCCGCAGGTAGGCGTGGGTGCAGTTGAGGGCCGTTCGATGCCCTTGGACGCAGTTCAGGGCTGTTCGGAGCACCGCGCTGCTCCCAATCCGCTCCCCCGAGCCAGGCTCGCCGTGGGACACCCAGGGCGCCGCGACGAGTTTTGGAACGCTACAGGGCCCCGTCGGGCAACCTCTACACCGACGAGGGCAACCACTGGGACATCCTCTACCACAACTGTGGCTGCTGACGCCTGAACCACCCGCGGTCGCCGCCGGCTCCCCGGCGGCGACCGCTCGGTGCCACCGGCGTCCGACGTGGCGGACAGGGTCACGGCGTGGCCGTCGTCCGCCTGAGCCAACCGAGTTCGGTGACCCGGGTCTGCCGCATCCGCTCCGGGAGCCGCCGGGTCTCCGGATCGGCCCCGTTGGTCTGTTCGGCGTCCGCGAGCCGCGCGCCCTGCTCCACGTGCTCACGCAGGGTCTCCCGCACGGCGCGGTCGAACGCCGCGTCGCGCAGTGAGCGCAGCACGACGAGGTCGGCCGGGATCACCATGCCGGGCAGCTCGTGCCCCTCGTGCTGGTTGACCGCCGGGAGCCCCGCGCTGCCCCGCAGCCGCCTCAGGTCGTCGAGTTCCGCGCGCCGGCCCGCCGCGATCCGCCCGGCCAGGTCCCGGATCCGCTCGTCGGTGGTCTGCCCGGATACGAGGTCAAGCGCCTTGAGTACCTGTTCGTTCATCGGGATCATCAACTGGATCCAGGCCGCGTCGGTGCCGCCGAGCGTCGCCGTGGCCGGGGTCGACACGACGGGGGCCGGCGCGGCCCTTTCCGTGGCCGGCCCGGTGGCGCAGCCGGCCGCCGGCACGAGGGCGAGCAGCAGCCCGGCAAGCAGGGCGGACAGCCTCGCCGGCCCGGTGCCGGGCCGGCGAGGAGGTACGACCGTCACGGCGTCCCGCTGACGCCGCACTTGATGATCGGGCGGATGCAGTCCCGTACCCGGCGTTCCATCTCCGCCACCGGCCAGACGTTGAAGAAGTCGCCGTGCATCGTGTAGCCGGCACCGGACGCGAGCCGGAAGCGGGCAGGGTCACCGTTCGCCGGGTACCGGATCACCTGGCGCAGCTTCGGCACGGGCACCGGGTGGCTGGCCGGGCAGTCGTTGTTCACCGGGTACGCCATGTGGCTCTGGTCTTGGTGCTGTAGACGGTCGTCCAGGCGGTGCCGTCGGCCGAGGTCTGCACCGTGAAGGCCCGCGCGAAGGCGGCCTCCCAGCGCAGCACCACCCGGCTGACGGTCGCGGTGGCGCCGAGGTCGACCCGCAGCCACTGCGGATCGCTGAACGCGCTGCCCCAGCGGGTGCCGTTGTCGCCGTCGACGGCGTTGGCGGCCGGCGTGCCGCCGTTCTCGGTGGAGGACGCCGTCGCCGGTCTGCCCTGGGACAGCAGGGGGTCGGCGGCGTCGGCCCGGATGCCCGTGGCGACCAGGTAGCCGCCGAGCATGGCGACGAGCGCCACGGCGAGCACGGCGGTACGCAGCCGCCCGCGAGCCGGTGTCGGAGATGTTGGCAAGGACAAAGGACTCCTTCCGGGCCGGGCTACTGGTAGACGCGGACGTAGTCGACGAGCATCCGCGACGGGAACGGCGTGGTGCCGTCCACCGGTCCCGGGAAGTCGCCGCCGACGGCGAGGTTGAGGATGAGGTAGAACGGGTGGTCGAAGACCCACGGCCCACGGGTCGACTCGACCGTGGCCTTGCTGGCGACGAAGACCGTCTGCCCGTCGATCTTGAAGGTGATGCCGCGACTGTCCCACTCGGCGGACCAGACGTGGAAGCCGCCGGAGAGGTCCACCCCGCCCGGTGACGCGTACTTCTGGCCGTACCCGTTGCCGCCGTTGTAGGCCGGCGCGTGCAGGGTCGAGTAGGCCTCCAGCGTGTTGCGGCCGAGGACCTCCATGATGTCGATCTCCCCGTTGTACGGCCACGGCCGCCCGGTGAGGAAGTCGGCGCCCATCATCCAGAACGCCGGCCAGAGCCCGTTGCCCTTCGGCACCCGGATGCGGGCCTCGATCCGGCCGTACTGCACGTGGAACTTGTTGCCGGTGTTCATCCGGTGCGAGGTGTACGAGCGGCCGTTGACGGCTTCCCGGCGGGCCTCGATGACGAGTGAGCCGGCGCCGTCCAGGCTGGCGTTGTCGTTGTTCGTGTAGTACTGGAGTTCGTTGTTCTGGCCGGTGCCCGGATCGATCGTCCACTTGGCCGGGTCGGGCTTGCCGCCGACGGCGCCGTTGAACTCGTCGGCGAACACGAGCCGGGTGGCCGGGAACGTCGGGTCGGGAGGCATCGTCGGCGGCGGGGTGGGGTTGCCGCCGGTGCCGTACACCTTGAACTCCCACAGCGAGTACCCGTACTGGCTGCTGCGGGCGGTGCCGTACATCCGCACGTACCGACCGGTGCCGGTCACGTCGATGGTCTCCTTGAAGCCCTTCCCGGTGGTGGTCGAGTAGACGGTGGTCCAGGTGGACGCGTTCGGCGAGACCTGAATCTGGTACGACCTGGCGTACGCGGGATCCCACTGGAGCACGACCTGGGTCACGGTGGCGGTGGCGCCGAGGTCGACGTAGATCCAACCCGGGTCGACCCAGCCGTTGGTGGGACTCGTCGCCCAGCGGCTCGCCGGGTCGTAGTCGAACGCCTTGTCCGGCGTGCAGCCGAAGCACGCGCCGTCGTTCTGGCTGGTCGACGCGACCGCCGGCTTGGCGTACGACAGCAGCGTCGCGCCGCCGGGCGGCGGGGTCGTGGGCGGCGCGACGCTGCTGTCGTACGC
>NZ_QGKR01000223.1 GCF_003172955.1 Micromonospora acroterricola
GCCCCCACGGTGCGGGCTGCTGGGGCGCCGGCAGCGCCGCGGTGAACGGCACGCCGGGCTTCGGCGGGCCGGGCTTCGGCGGCGGGCCGGGCACCGAGGCGGCACCGGGTGGCGGGTTCCCGCCCGCCTTCCCGCCGGCGCCCCAGCAGCCCGCACCGTGGGGGCAGCAGGCACCCGAGCCGGACCAGAACCGGTTCGACTCGTTCAAGCCGGACGCTGACGAGCCGAAGACGGAACCACCGGTGCCGAAGGTGCGCAACGGCCGGGTGCTGGCCGCGGTGCTGATCGCCGCGGTGCTCATCCTGGCGGTGCCGCTCGGCCTGCTGATGCTGCTGGGCAAGTTCGGCGGGGACGACACGCCGACCTTCGACCCGGCTGTCGGCACGTGCGTGAAGCAGTCCGGTCAGGGCGCCTCGGCGGTCGACTGCGGCGAGGCGGGCGCGTTCACCATCGTTTCCAAGGTGGATGCGAAGGACAAGTGCGCCGACCCGACCCAGCCGCACGTCGTGCTGCCGGGCGACGGCACCAACCGGGTGCTGTGCCTCAAGCCGGCCACCAGCTGACGCGAACCGACGGCGGGGCCACGGGCAACCGTGGCCCCGCCGCCGTATCCGCCGAGCCGTTGGGCCCCGGTCGCCAATCCTGGACAGTTCCCGTTCGCGCCGAGCGGTAGGTGTCCGAGATCTGAAGTCACGACGGGGCAGGGGCGGTCGATTGTCGGGTGCTCGGCCCCACTGGTCGGCGCCGGGCCGGTGGTCAGGCACGATGGGACCATGAGCGCACGAGTACGGGCCCCCGAGCTGCGCGGTCGGGGCTGGCTGAACACCGGTGGACGCGATCTCAAGCTCGCCGACCTGCGCGGCAAGATCGTCCTCGCGGATTTCTGGACCTTCTGCTGCATCAACTGCCTGCACGTGCTCGACGAGCTGCGCCCGCTCGAGGAGAAGTACGGCGACGTGCTCGTCGTGATCGGCGTGCACTCGCCGAAGTTCGAGCACGAGAAGGACGCCGACGCGCTGGCCGCCGCCGTGGAGCGGTACGGGGTGCACCACCCCGTACTCGACGATCCCGAGCTGGACATGTGGCAGCAGTACGCGGCGCGGGCCTGGCCGACCCTGTCGGTGATCGACCCCGAGGGGTACGTGGTGGCCACCATGGCGGGCGAGGGGCACGCCGAGGGGCTGGCCCGGTTGATCGACGAGCTGATCGCCACCCACGAGGCCAAGGGGACCCTGCACCGGGGCGACGGCCCGTACGTGCCACCGCCGGCGCCGGAGACCACGCTGCGTTTCCCCGGCAAGGCGGTGCTGCTGCCGGATGGCAACCTGCTCGTCTCCGACTCGGCCCGGCACTCCCTGGTCGAGATGGCCCCGGACGGCGAGACGCCGGTGCGCCGCATCGGCTCGGGTGAGCGGGGCCGCGCCGACGGCCCGGCCAGCTCGGCGACCTTCTCCGAGCCGCAGGGGCTCTGCGTGCTGCCACGGCACGTCGCCGAAGTGGCCGGCTACGACCTGGTGGTCGCCGACACGGTTAACCACCTGCTGCGGGGCGTACGCCTGGCGTCCGGTGAGGTGGTCACGGTGGCGGGCAGCGGCCGGCAGTGGCGCGCCTCGGTCGACGACCACGCGCACGACGCGCTCGCCGTGGATCTCTCCTCCCCGTGGGACCTGGCCTGGTACGACGACAAGCTGATCATCGCGATGGCGGGCATTCACCAGCTCTGGTGGTTCGACCCGATCAAGCGGACCGCCGGCATGTACGCCGGCACCACGGTGGAGGCGCTCCGCGACGGCCCGCTCGCCGAGGCGTGGATGGCGCAGCCGTCCGGGCTCTCCGTCTCCGCCGACGGCACCCGGCTCTGGGTCGCCGACAGCGAGACCAGCGCCGTCCGGTACGTCGAGAACGGGGTGCTGGGCACCGCCGTCGGGCAGGGGCTGTTCGACTTCGGTCACGTGGACGGGCCGGCGGAGTCGGCGCTGCTCCAGCACCCGCTGGGCGTGTGCGCGCTGCCGGACGACTCGGTCCTGATCGCCGACACCTACAACGGCGCGGTGCGCCGCTTCGACCCGGCAACCGGTCAGGTGTCCACGGTCGCGGACGGGCTGGCCGAGCCGAGCGACCTGGTGCTCACCCCGGACGGCGAGGTGCTGGTGGTGGAGTCCGCCGCGCACCGGTTGACCCGGCTGGCCCCGGGGGCTCTGTCGGCGGCCGGCGCCAGCACGGTGGACGGCCCCCGGCATCGCACCGAGCGGAAGCCCACCGACGTCGCGGCCGGTGAGGTCACCCTCGACATCGTCTTCACCCCCGCGCCGGGGCAGAAGCTGGACGAGACGTACGGGCCGTCGACGCGGCTGGTGGTCTCGGCGTCCCCGCCGGAGCTGCTGGTGGAGGGCTCGGGCACGGGCACCGAGCTGTCGCGGCGGCTGGTGCTCAACGGCGAGGTGACCGGTGGGGTGCTTCAGGTGACCGCCCAGGCGGCGACCTGCGACGCGGACGTCGAGCACGCGGCCTGCCACCTGACCCGGCAGGACTGGGGTGTCCCGGTCCGGGTGGTCGACGGCGCCACGACCCGGCTCCCGTTGGTGCTGCGCGGCCTCGACGCCTAGCTGTCGGGAGGGGCCCGAGTGGCCCCTCCTCTCAGGCGAACGGGGCGAGCGGTATACCGGCGTCGATCAGCGACGCGCGGACGAGCTCGGTGGCGGAGACCGCCCCGGGGGTGTCGCCGTGTACGCAGATCGAGTCCGCCGGGCACGGGATGACGGTGCCGTCCACCGCTACCACGGTCCGTTCGGTGGCGATCCGTACCGCCCGGTTGGCCACCTCGTCCGGGTCGGTGATCAGTGCGCCGGGCGTGCCCCGGGGCACCAGCCCCCCGTTGGGCAGGTAGCCCCGGTCGGCGAACGCCTCGGCCACCACCGGCAGGCCGGCGCCGGTGGCGAGCTGGGCGAGCATCGAGCCGGGCATGCACAGCACGGGCAGCTCGGGGTCGTGGCCGCTGACGGCGGCGACCACCGCGGCCGCCTGTGACTCGTCGGTGCCGACGGCGTGGTAGAGCGCGCCGTGCGGCTTCAGGTAGCGGACCCGGGTGCCGGACAGCTGGCAGAAGGCGCTGAGTGCTCCCAGCTGGTAGGTCACCTCGTCGCGCAGCTCCGCGAACTCGTACGCGATGCTCCGCCGGCCGAAGCCGGCCAGGTCCCGGTAGCCCACCTGCGCGCCCACCGCGACCCCGCGCCGGGCCGCGCCGTCGCAGACCCGCCGCATCGTGGACGGGTCGCCGCCGTGGAAGCCGCAGGCGACGTTGGCGGAGGTGACCAGGCCCAGCAGCGCCTCGTCGTCGCCGAGTCGCCAGATGCCGAATCCCTCGCCCAGGTCAGCGTTCAGGTCCATGGAACCTGACGGTAGTACCTGGCCGGGCCTGCGCGAGCGGGGTCACGTCGGTGACCACCCCGATGACGGGGTATCCGCCGGTGGTCGGATGATCGGCGAGGAAGATCAGGGGTTGCCCGTCGGCCGGCACCTGCACAGCGCCGAGGACGATCCCCTCGCTGGGCAGTTCGCCGGCGACCGCGCGGGGCAGCGGCGCGCCGGCCAGCCGCGCGCCGACCCGGTTGCTCAGCGGGCTCACGGTGTACGCGCTGCCGAGCAGCCGGTCGAACGCGGTCGGGGTGAACCAGTCGTCGCGGGGGCCGGGGTGCAGCCTCAGGCGCAGCTCCGGCGGGGGTGCGGGACCGACGGTCAGGTCCACCGGCGCGGGCTCGCCGAACGGTTCGCCGAGCGGCAGCCGGTCGCCGTCCCGCAGCGGGGACGGGCCCAGCCCGGAGAGGGTGTCGGTGGCCCGGCTGCCGAGCACCGCCGGCACGTCGATCCCACCCGCCACGGCCAGCCAACTCCGTACGCCCCGACGCGCCGGGCCGATCCGCAGCACCGTCCCGGCCGGCACGGTGAGCGGGCGTCCGGTGTCGCCGGGGCGGTCACCGGCCCGGACCGTCACGTCGGCGCCGGTGACCGCCACGGTGGTGGCCCGGGTCAGCCGGAGCGCGCAGCCGGTCAGGGTGATCTCCAGGCCGGCGGCGTGCTCCGGGTTGCCGACCAGCCGGTTGGCGAGCCGCAGGGCGGCCGGGTCCAGCGCGCCGGACCGGGGTACGCCGAGGTGTGCCCAGCCGGGCCGGCCCAGGTCCTGCACGGTGGTGAGCGCGCCGGCGCGGAGCACCTCGATCTCGGCGGGCCGGGTCACGCCGCCACCAGGCGGACCGGGGTGCCCGGGCCGAGCCGGGTCGGTGGGTCCGCGTGCACGTCGAAGAGGACCAGGTCGGTCCGGCCGACCAGCAGCCAGCCGCCCGGGGACGCGCCCGGATAGATGCCCGCGTAGGGGCCGGCGAGGGCGACCGAGCCGGCCGGGACCCGGGGGCGGGGGGTGGCCAGCCGGGGCAGCGCCAGCTCGGCGGGGAGCCCGGTCAGGTAGGGGAACCCGGGGGCGAAGCCGCAGAAGGCGACGCGGAACCGGGTGCCGGTCAGCCGGCGCGGCACGTCCGCCACATCGGTCTGCCAGTACTCCGCGACCGCCGGCAGGTCGGGCCCGTCGAACTCGACCGGGACGAGCACCTCGGCCCGGTCCGGTCCGCTCGCCCGGCTGGCCGCGCCGCCGGTGTCGTTCGTGACCGTCGGTGCCCAACCGGCCAGCATCTCGGCCGTGGCCGCCGGGTCGGGCAGGCCGTCGAGCAGGACGGTGGTGGCCGCGGGCACGATCTCGACGGCGTTCAGCTCGCCCTGCTCGCGACGCCGCCACAGCTCGGCCCGCCATGCTTCGACCAGGGTGGCCGCGGGCACGTCGGCGCGGGTGGTGCAGTCGAGCAGCAGGGCGTGCGCCCCGACGGGCCGGATCCGCATCCGCTCATCCTCGCCGATGTCGTGTCGGCGAGGTGTTCACGGCGACGGTGCCGGGCGTCACCAGCACGACTACTTGCAAGTAACCTACGGTGCCGTAACCTGATGTCGTGACCACCTCCGCCCCGCTTCGACTGAAGCCGGTCGACATCGGTAAGCCCCGGATGCGCGGCTGGCTGCACACGTACGCCTTCTTCGTCGCCCTGGTCTGCGGCATCGTGCTCTGCTCGATCGCCGCCACCCGGCCGGGGTGGGCGCCCCTGGTGAGCTGCATCGTCTACAGCGTGACGGTGTGCGGGCTCTTCGGCACCAGCGCGCTGTACCACCGCCGCGTGTGGTCGGAGCGCGGCTACCAGATCATGCGCCGGATGGACCACTCGATGATCTTCGTGTTCATCGCCGGCACGTACACGCCGTTCTGCGCCCTGCTGCTCGCGCCCCGGCCGGCCACCGTGATGCTGGGCCTGGTCTGGGGTGGCGCGCTGGCCGGCGTGGCGCTCAAGGTGGTCTGGCCGCACGCGCCACGCTGGGTCTCCGCGCCGCTCTACCTGGCGCTCGGCTGGGTGTCGGTGGCCATGCTGCCGGAGATCCTGCACGGCGGCGGTGTCGCGGCACTGGTGCTGCTGATCGTCGGTGGCGTGATCTACAGCGTCGGCGCGGTCTTCTATGCCCTGCGCCGGCCCAACCCGTGGCCGACCGTCTTCGGTCACCACGAGTTCTTCCACGCCTGCACGCTGCTGGCCGCGCTCTGCCACCACATCGCGATCTACTTCGCACTGTTCGCCTGACACACGCGAGCCGGGGCCCCGCCACGCTGCGGGACCCCGGAGTGCGCGAGCGAGGGTCAGACCGGTCGGCCCGGCCGGCGCACCTCGCGGTACTCCCGCATGACCTGGTCGTCCTGGACCGGCACCACAGGGTCGGCCACCACGCGGTCCGTGCGGACCGGCGCGGCGACCACGTTGCGGCGGCGGTTGTTCCAGAAGTAGAGGGTGGTGAGGAGGCCGGCGACACCGGCCAGCATCAGCACCCAGCCGACCACGGCCAGGTTCAGCCAACCCAGGTCGGCCTCCACGGCGAATGCGAAGATCGCGCCCAGCGCGATCAGGAAGATGCTGCCACCAATGCCCATGTCTCGCTCCTCGGCTCTAACCTGGCGTACGTCCCGCCGCGGCCGTCGGTAGGGGTGCGGCACCCACCGACTTACCCCGGCACGGAGATCGCCAATCGGGCAAGCTGAGGACATGACGGACGCCCCTGTCGAGACACGCACTCTGGTGCTCCTCCGGCACGCGAAGGCCGAGCAGGGCAGTGCGGGCACCCACGACGCCGATCGGCCGCTCAGCGCGCGCGGGCACGCCGACGCGGCGGCCGCCGGGGCCTGGCTGGCCCACCACGGCCTGCTGCCCGACGTGGTCATCTGCTCGACGGCGCTGCGTACGCGGCAGACCTGGCACGGTGTCGCGATGGGGATGACCGGCTCGCCGCCGGAGGGCGGCCCGGCCGGTCCCCGCCCGACCGTCCGCTACGAGCCCGGCGCGTACGACAGCCACCCCGAGGAGCTGCTGACGCTGGTCCGCACCATCGACCCGACGGCCGGGACGGCCCTGCTGATTGCCCATAATCCGGGCATCTCGCTGCTCTCCGCGCTTCTCGACCCGGAGGGGGTGGGCGAGGAGGGCCTGCGGACCACCGAGCTGGCAATCCACCACACCGCGCTGGGCTGGGCGGAGCTGGACCGTGCGGGGGCGCCCATCACCGCTCGGCACGCCGCACGCGGCTGAGCCACCCGCCGATGTCGACGGGTGGCTCGGTCGGACGCGCTCAGGAGGGTGGTGCGGTCGGAGGCGGCGGATCGGGCGGCGGCGGCATCATGGCCGTCGGATGGGACAGCCGGTTCTCCTCCACGATGAGGGTCCGGGCCCGCTTGCGCCGGTCCTGCCAGAACCAGAGCGTGGTCAGCAGTACGGCCAGCCCGGCCAGGATGAACACCCAACCGACCGCCCGCAAATCTATCCACCAGACGTTGGCTCGTATCGCGAAGGTCAGGATGGCGCCGATCGCGATGAGAAAGATGCCGCTTCCTACACCCATGTGCGCTGCACTCCCCCGTGCGGTGGCTCTGGGCGTTCCCTGTCGTGACCACGCGACGGTTACCCACCACGTCGCCGGCCTACCGGGGTCGGGTCGGCGAATAGCGGAGGTGCCCGGACAGCCCGACGGCCGGCGGGGCATGCGCCCCACCGGCCGTCGATGATCGGTGCCGGGTGGTGCTCCCGGGACCGTCAGCCGTGCCATGGCACGGTCAGAAGGCCTCCTCCGGGAGGTCCATGATGTCGAGGTCCGCGCCCTCGATGATCCGCCGGTCCGCGCCGATGCGCGGCAGCACCTCGCGGGCGAAGAACCGGGCAGCGGCCACCTTGCCGGTGTAGAACGCCTTGTCGGCGGCCGACACCTCACCGGCCAGCGCCTTCAGCGCCACGTCGGCCTGCTTCTGAAGCAGCCAGCCGACCACCAGGTCACCGATGGCCAACAGGAACCGCCGGCTGCTCAGCCCGACCTTGTACAGGGCGCGGGTGTCGCCAGCCTGCGCCTCGCCCAGCCAGCCGGTCAGCACACCGAGGATGTTCTGGATCTCGGCGAGCGCCTTGCCGAGCGCCTGCCGCTCCTCCTTGAGCTGGCCGTTGCCCGCCTCGGAGGAGATGAACTCCTGGATCTCGCCGGCGACCGCCATCAGCGCCTTGCCGTTGTCCCGGACGATCTTGCGGAAGATCAGGTCCAGGCTCTGGATGGCGGTGGTGCCCTCGTAGAGGGTGTCGATCTTGGCGTCCCGGACGTACTGCTCCAGGGGGTAGTCCTGGAGGAAGCCGGAGCCGCCGAAGGTCTGGAGGGCCTCGTGCCCGAGCAGCTCGTACGCCCGCTCCGAACCGACGCCCTTGACCAGCGGCAGCAGCAGGTCGTTGACCCGCTTGGCCAGCTTGGTGGCCTTCTCGTCACCGGCCGCCTCGGCGATGGCGACCCGGTCCTGCCACGTGGCGGTGTAGAGAACCAGGGCGCGCAGGCCCTCGGCGTACGACTTCTGGAGCAGCAGCGAGCGGCGGACGTCCGGGTGGTGGGTGATGGTGACCCGGGGAGCGGTCTTGTCCGCCTGCTGGACCAGGTCGGCGCCCTGCACCCGGTTCTTCGCGTACTCCAGGGCGTTGAGGTAGCCGGTGGAGAGGGTGGCGATCGCCTTGGTGCCGACCATCATCCGGGCGTACTCGATGATCATGAACATCTGCCGGATGCCGTCGTGCTTGTCGCCCAGCAGCCAGCCCTTGGCCGGCACGCCGTGCTCGCCGAAGGTCACCTCGCAGGTGTTGGAGACCTTCAGGCCCATCTTGTGCTCGACGTTGGTGGCGTAGACGCCGTTGCGCTCGCCCAGCTCGCCGGTGGTCTCGTCGAAGTGGTACTTCGGCACGACGAAGAGCGACAGGCCCTTGGTGCCGGGGCCGCCGACGCCCTCCACGCCCACCGGACGGGCCAGCACGTAGTGCACGATGTTGTCGCTCAGGTCGTGCTCACCCGAGGTGATGAAGCGCTTCACGCCCTCGATGTGCCACGTGCCGTCCGGCTGCTGGATGGCCCGGGTGCGGCCGGCGCCCACGTCCGAGCCGGCGTCCGGCTCGGTGAGCACCATCGTGGAGCCCCACTGCTTGTCGATGAAGAGCTTGGCCCACCGCCGCTGCCGCTCGTTGCCCTCGACGTGCAGCACGTGCGCGAAGGACGGGCCGGAGGCGTACATCCAGACCGGGGCGTTCGAGCCGAGCACCAACTCGGCGAGGGCCCACCAGAGGGCGCGCGGCGCATTGGTGCCGCCCAGCTCGGGCGGCAGGTCCAGGCGCCAGAACTCGGAATCCATGAACGCCTGGTAGGACTTCTTGAACGACTCCGGCAGCGGAGCGGTGTGCGTGGCCGGGTCGAAGACCGGCGGGTTCCGGTCGCTGTCCGTGTAGCTGGCGGCCAGGTCCTCGCGGGCGAGGCGGTCGACCTCGGCGAGGAAACTGCGGGCGGTGTCGGTGTCGAGATCCGAGTACGGCTCCTGGCCGAACGCCCGGTCCGCCCCGAAGACCTCGAACAGGTTGAACTCAAGGTCCCGGAGGTTGCTCTTGTAGTGGGTCATGCTCACTGGCCCCGCTTCCGGACAGGTGTTACCGATCAGTAACCCCGACTCTATTACTCGCGGGTAGCCAGCGACAAGCCGATCTCGTAGGTGACGGGCATTACACACCTGCCGGTCGTGCCACCGGTCAGCTCTCGGCGGCGCCGACCTCCCAGCTCGGCACGGCCGCCGCGGCGCCGGTCCGCGCGCCAACGTACTCCATCAGGACCAGCGCGATGTCGTCGTCGAGGCGGCCGTGCACCCACTCGACCAGGGCCGTCTCCAGCGAGGCCAGCCCGTCGGCGACCGTGCCGTGGCCGAGCAACCGCCAGGCCCGGTCGGCCGTCGGGAAGAACTCGCCGTCCCGCCGCGCCTCACCGAGACCGTCGGTGAACAGCAGCAGGCGGTCGCCGGGCTCCAGGCGCTCCACCCGGGGGCGGACCACCGGCATGAACCCGAGCGGCGGCGCCGGCGCCGGCGGCTCCAGCGGGATCACCGCGCCCCGACGCAGCAGCAGCGGCGGCGGATGTCCGCAGTTGACGATGGTCAGCGTGCCGCCGCGCTCCTCGACCAGCGCCGCCGTCACGAAGTCCTCGTCGCCGACGTTGCGGGCCACCGCGCGGTCGAGGTCGGCGACGACGGCGCGCAGGTCGGCCCGCTCGTACGCCACGTGCCGGTACGAGCCGAGGACGATGCTGGCCAGGCGGACGGCGTCCAGGCCCTTGCCACGGACGTCGCCGATGATCATCCGAACCCCGTAGGGGGTGTCGATCGCCTCGTACAGGTCGCCGCCGATCTCCGCCGTGGCCGTGGAGGAGATGTAGCGGCCGGCCACCGCGAGCGTGCCGACCTGCGGGCCGAGTGGACGCAGCACCGCCTGCTGGGCCACCGAGGCGAGCTTGGTCAACTCGGCGATCTGCACCGCCTGCCGCTGCCGTACCGACGCGACCGCCACGGCCAGCCCGGTGGCGAGCGCGACCGCCACCACGCTGACCGAGGTGACCAGCGACATCTCCGGCTCGGTCAGGGCGAAGCCGGCCCCGATCAGGGTCGCCGCCGTGCCCGTCCCCAGCACCACCTGCCAGGACGCCAGGGCGGCGGCCAGGAACGGCGCGGCCACCAGCAGCGCGACGTAGTGCGCGACCCGCCCGTCCGCCAACTCCACCGCCGAGACGATCGCGAGCAGAACGAGGGCCGCGCCGAGGCCGGCGCGGGATCCGGGGCTCAGTGGGCGGCGGCCCGACTGGAGGAGTCGCGTGGATACGAGGGACAGCATGCCTGATCCACGTGAGCGGGTGAATGAACCTGGCCCGTCGTCCGAGGAGGTTCTGTCCGGCCGGCGGGGGTGTCCGGCCGGAACGGCGTCTCCCGCTCCGCTCAGCCGAGCACCTCGTACCGGACGGTGAGCGCGCCCACGTCGACCGAGGCAATGGTGGCGAACGCGGCCCGGGAGAGGTCCAGGCAGCGGCCGTCGATGAACGGGCCACGGTCGTTGATCCGCACCACCACGGACTTGCCGCTGGCCGGGTTGGTCACCCGGACCTTGGTGTTGAACGGCAGGGTCTTGTGCGCCGCGGTCAGCTCGTCCGGGTTGAACGACTCACCGTTGGCGGTGAGCTGCCCGTCGGAGTAGAAGGAGGCGCCGCACGAGCCGCTCTCCAGCACCTTCGCCGCCGGGGTCGTCTTCTTCTTGGCGGTCGGGCTCGGCTTCGGCGCCGCCGTGCGGGCCTTGTTCCGGGAGGCGGCCTGCGGCGACCGGCTCGCCGACGGGCTGGCCGTCACGCTCGGCGAGGCGCTGGCACTCGGGGAGGCGGAGGGGGAGCTGGCCGCCGGGCTGCTGGCGGCGATGGTGGGGGCGGATTCGACGGTGACCGGTCCGGGCTGCGCCGAGCCGGAGGTCAGCTGCACGGCGCCGACGGTGCCCCCGACGGCGAGGGCGACGCCGACCGCCGCGGTGGCCGCGATGCCCGCCGGAGAGGAGAAGATGCGGGTACGGGAGTGCCTACCAGCCACCGGCCCGGTCCTTTCGTCGACTGAACAAACCGGGTCGGACCGTAACGAGAGAAGCACTTCCGACGTCAACGTGATCATCGTGGTATGCCCGTGTTTGCGCTGGTACGTGTAGCCGATCATCCGATCCGGCATGGGCCGGCCGGCCCGGGTGCCGACCGGCCCGGCGCGCGTGCCGCAGGATGGACCGATGCCCGCTGAGCTGACCGAACGCCTCGCCACCCTGTTCCGGTGGATCGACCCTGGTCCCGGCACCAGCCACCTGGTCAGCGACATCTCCGGCTGGTGGCGGGACCCGGCGGTGCTGGCCGAGCTGGGACCGGCCCTGGTGGCGCCGTACCGGGCCGCTCGGCCGACCGTGGTGCTCGCCCCGGCGGTCACCGGGCTGCTGCTCGGGCCGCTGGCCGCAACCGCCCTCGGCGTCGGCTTCGTCGCGGCACACAAGCCCGGCGACGGGAGGCTGCCGGCCGGATCGCTCACGTGGGCGCAGAGTCCGCCGGACTACCGGGGCCGCCAGGTCGACCTGGCGGTGCGGGACCGCCACCTCGGCCCCGGCGACCGGGTCCTGGTGGTGGACGACTGGGTGCGTACCGGGGCGCAGATCCACGCCCTCTACGACATCTGCGCCGCGCGGGGCGCCGAGGTGCTGGGCGCCGCCGTGGTGGCCGTCGACTGCCCGCCCGAGGTCGCGACCGAGCTACGGATCACCGGCCTGGTCACCGGCGCGGATCTGCCGGCTTGACCTGAACCACGGTTCACCTCCGACGATCGACGCATGAGCGACGGGATCCTCGACGAGGCGTACGAGCGGCTGCACCGCACCGGCCCCGAATACCAGGGCTGGCTCTCCAACCACGGGCCGATGGCCGTCGAGGCGCTGGCCCGGCACGGCCACCAGCAGCGGGTGCACCGCTGGCTCGACGACTACCTCGGCCGCCTCGACGAGCTGCCCCGAGGCCTGCGCCCGATCGACGACTGGCGGGCGGCGCTGGGCGATGCGACACGGGCCGGTGACTGGCTCGCGTACTTCGACCGGCAGTTGCGCGAACGTCCGTGGCGGGAGGTGCTCGGCACCTGGTGGCCCCGGCTGCTGCCCGGCATCGCGGCCGGCGCCACCCACGGCGTGATCCGGGTCGGGCACGCCGTGCGGGCGCTCGACCCGGCCGGTGCGAGCCCGCAGCGGCTCGCCGAGCTGGGCCAGGCCCTCGGCTACTGGGCCGCCCGCTGGCAGCCGGTCCCCGGCGCCGACCGGCTGCTCGACCCGGTACGCGCCGCAGGGGCGTCGGGCCAGTCCCTCGCCGCCGAAGCGGGCCAACCCGACACCGATGGGGTGGACGTGGCCACCGCGCTGGCCGGGCTGCCCCGGATCGACGACCAGTCCGGGGGCATCCTGGCCCGGCTGGGCCGGCTGCCGGGCGTACCGCGATGGGAGCCGGCCCTCACGGCCCTGCGCCCCGCGCGGACCCCGGCCGAGGCGGAGCGGCGGCTCGCCACGCTGGTCCACCGGGCCGGTCTGGACTACCTGCGCTTCGGGCACGCCGCGCCGGTCATGCTGGTGCACGCGGTCACCGCGCCGACCGCGGTGCTGCGTACCCTGCCGGCACTCGATCGGGCGCTCTGGGCGCCGAGCCTCGCTGCGGCCTGGGCCGCGACGGCGGCCGTGACCTCGGTGTACGCCCCAACCGACGGCATCACACCGCCGACCGTGCCGGCCGCGACCCCGGCGGAGGTCTTCGCCCGCGCGGCACGCCACGGTGACGCGCACGTGGTCAAGCTGGCCGACGCGGTGCTCGACGCGCACACGGCGACCGGCGACGACCGGCTGCTCACCGCCGCGGGCTACGCCGGCCAGCTCATCTGATATCCCGAGGCGGTCCCGGGCGCGCTGGCCTAGCCTCGGCAGGATGTGGCCTCGGATCGGTGAACTGCGCACCCTCGCCCTCGGCACCCCCGGCGAGCTGCGGACGACCCTGAACACTCTGGTGCTGGCCGGCGTGAAGACCGCCACGGCCGGTCGGCTCGCCGAGTACGCGGAGGAGGGCGAGGAGCTGGAGCGGGTCGGCGAACGGCTGGTGCTCGTCGACGACGACGACGCGCTGGCCGGCGTCGTGGAGATCACCGCCGTCGAGGTGGTCCGCTTCGCGGACGTGCCGTGGGACTTCGCCCGCGCCGAGGGCGAGGGCGACCGCTCGATCGAGGAGTGGCGGGCCGGACACTCGGCCTACTGGGCGCGGCTCGGCACCCCGGTCGACGACGACACCCCGATCGTCTGCCTCCGCCTGCGGCTGGTCTCCGGTGGCGAGGGTGGCGTGGCCAGCGGCGACCTCGGCACCTGAGCCCGCACCGGCGCTGACCGTGCCGCGGCCGGCGCGACACCAGTCGCGGGCGGTGCGGCAGCGCCACCGGCTGGCGCGGCGTCGGCCGCTGGCGGTACGGCGTCAGCCGCGCAGCTCCGGCAGCAGCCGGGTCGCCACGTCCGCGAGGACCGCCTCGTCGCCGGCGTACCAGCTGCTGGCCCGCGGCCAGTGCGTCACCACATCGGTGAAGCCGAGGTCCGCGGCCCGGCCGACCTGGTCGGCGAAGAACTGCGCGCTGCTGAGCGAGAAGACCGGCGCCGCGTCCAGCGACAGGTAGCGGTCCAGGGTGGCCGGATCGCGGCCGGCCTCGTCCAGCGTCCGGTCCAGCCGCGCGGACAGCGCCGACACGGTGCCCCACCAGCCCTCCACGTCGTCGGCGTCGGTGCCGGTGGTCACCCAGCCCTGGCCGAACCGGGCCACCAGCCGCATCGACCGCGGCCCGTTGGCCGCCACCACGAAAGGCACCCGCGGCTGCTGCACGCAGCCCGGATTGTTGCGGGCGTCCACCGCGGCGAACCAGTCACCGCGCCAGGTGGTGCCGTCCTCCCGCAGGATCAGGTCCAGCAGCTCGGTGAACTCGGCGAACCGGTCGACCCGCTGGCGCGGCGGCAGCGTCTCGCCGCCCAGCACCGCCGAGTCGAAGCCGATACCGCCCGCGCCCAAGCCGAGCAGCAGCCGGCCGTCCGAGACGTCGTCCACCGTGGTGATCTGCCGGGCGAACGCGGCCGGGTGCCGGAAGTTCGGCGACGCCACCAGGGTGCCCAGCCGGATCCGCGAGGTGACGGTGGCGGCGGCGGTCAGCGTGGTCATCGAGTCGAACCACGGCCCGTCCACGAGGTCCCGCCAACCCAGGTGGTCGTACGTCCACGCGTGGTCGAAGGCCCACTCGTCGGCCTGCCGCCAACGGCGCTGCGACTCCGCCCAGCGCTGGTCGGGAAGGATCACGATGCCAATCCGCATGATCGCCAGCCTAGTGGTGCCGGCCCCTCGTGACCGGCACGGTTTGGCGGGGACACCGCAGACGCCCGGTCTTCGCTACCGTGCCGCTGTGGACCTACGGGCACGGCGGGTCGACACGGTACGAGCCTTCGGCACCGTGGCGCTGGTGGCCGGCTTCATGACGACGCTGCTCACCATGTCGTCCGGCTACGAAGGGCTCAAGCCGCACATCGTTGCCGCCTTCCTCATCCTGACCGGCATCGGTCTGCGGATAGAGGCGGCGATCACCGACCGTACGTCGTAGTTCCGGCCGCTACTGGCGGCCCGTACCCTCCCGGGCATGCCCGTCGAACCGCCCGCTGCCCCCGTACCCCGGGGCCGCCGACTGCGCACGCTCTTCGCGGCGGCGATGGTGGTCGCGGTGATCGTGCCGTCGCTGGTCATTCGCGAGCTGGTCGAGGCCCGGTTCGGCCGCGGCCCGATGGCCGACGTCGGCGCGGTTGCAGTGCCGGTGGCGGTAACCGCCTGGCTGGCGCCGCGCGCCTCCTACCGCGGACGTGACGCCCTGCTGTGGATGGTCGGCCCGGGCGTCTACATCTTCGCGGTGATCGCCTGGCGGCTGGCCTACGCGCCCTACCGGGACTGGAAGCCTCGCCCGGAGGAGGTGCCCCGCATGCGCTGGCTGCGCGGCCCGGACCACGCCGGGCTGTGGTACCTGCCAAGCGAGGGCCGCCACCCCGGCGGGTCATCCGAGGTGGGCTCGCGCAGCAGCCTGCCGGGGTGACCACTCTGGAGCGGCTTGGCAACAGTCAGGGACAGGCGGATGTGACTGCCGTCACAGGGCTGCGTTGTAGGAACCCTGCCGACCGGCTCCGATCCGTTGGTGAGCGGGCACCCGGGCAGGGTGTCGCCCCATGGGAGAGGAACCAGACGAGATGACGAAGGTGACCGCACAGCTGTCGGTGTCGCTGGACGGGTTCTACGCCGGCCCGCAGTTCACCGGCGACGGCAACTGGATGGACTCGGCCGAGAGCGCGGCCTTCTTCCGGGTCACCCGTTGGGCGACCGAAGCCGCCGCCTGGCGTGAGCGGCAGGGCTTCGCCGGCGGCCAGCGGGACACCAACTCGGACGTGGTCGCCGAGTCGTTCGGCGCGGCCGGCGCGTACGTGATGGGGCGGCGGATGGCCGACGGAGGTGAGGTGCCCTGGGGCGAGGAGCCGCCGTTCCGCGCGCCGGTATTCGTCGTCACGCACCGCCCCCGCCAGCCCCTGCTGCGCGGCGGTGGCACCAGCTTCACCTACGTCACCGATGGCGTGGCCAGCGCCGTCGAGCAGGCGCGCGCCGCGGCCGGCGGCAAGGACGTCGCGGTGGCCGGCGGCGGCAGCCTCGTGCGGCAGGTGCTCAAGGCCGGCCTGCTGAACGAGTTGGACCTGCACGTCGTACCGGTCGTGCTCGGCACCGGCCTCCGGCTGTTCGACGCGGACCTCGACCTTGGCGAGAAGGAGGCGATCGAGCTGAGCCCGATCCGCGTCCTCCACACGCCGCAGGTCACCCACATCCGGTACGTGGTGAGCGGGCGAGGCCCTCTCGTGCTCGACGACCGGGGCCGCGGCGGCGGCCCGACGGTGACCGTGTGATTCTCCAGGGGCCGGCGCCTACAGGCGGGCCAGCACCAGCAACCGGTTGCCATCGGGGTCTTCGACACGGGCGGACCGCTCACCCCAGGGCTGGTCGACCGGCTCCTCGGTGACGGTCGCACCAGCGGCCCGCAGCGTGTCCACGGCTGCGTCGCAGTCGTCGGCGTAGACACACAGCTCCCAGCGGTGCGAGACGGACGGACCGCCGGCCTTCGGGTCGGCGGCCAGGCCCAGCTCGCTGTTGCCCAGCCGGAGTGCGACGAACTCCGGGGCGCCGTCGTCCGGGAACCGGTACGTCTGCTCGAAGCCGACGACGTCCTGGTAGAACGCGATCAGCTGAGGCAGGTCACGCGTCGTCACGATCGGGAAAGCTTCGGTGAACACAGGAGCACCTCCAAACCGGACACTATCCGGTACAGGAGCGCTGTGAGACCCACCTCGTGACGGGGTGATCGGCCTGGTGACCACGCGGTTATGGGGCAGCCGGAATTCTCGCACGCTGGTAAGAACTCCCCATGTCTCTCACCTTCGCGCGCCGGCTGGTCCACGGCGCGTTGACGCTCGCTGTCGCGGTCGCCGCGACCACGCTCGGCGCCACCGCTGCCCACGCCGCGGTACCACGACTGGCGCTGACCGCCCTTGCCTTCGAGCAGCCCATGGTCGACGTGACCGAGGAGTACGCCGCCAACAGACTCACGTGGACCGTGACCAACACGGACCCGGACGCCACCTCGATCCACGGCACCGTGACGATGCGCATGCGCAGCTCGGTGACCGGGGCCCTGGTCGGCCACGACTGGACCGTGCGCTACGGGTTCGAGGAGACCTGCTGCAGCGACGGCGTGTACGAATCCGGCACTCCACAGGAGTCCACCTACTCGTACTACCTCCCGGTGCGTCGGTACGCCGATGCGAGCACCGCCACCTGGGAGGTCACCAAGGTCACGATCAGTGCCAGCGACCGCAGCGCCAACATCTCGGGCACGCAGTTGCAGTCGTTCGGGTACCGGTTCACCGCTCGGACGCTGATCGACACCACCGGGCCGACGATCCAGTCAATTGGCCTGTCCCCGTCACGTCCGCCGTACTTCTACGTCGGGAACGGCCCGGCCACGGTCACCTACGAATTCACCGCCCAGGACGGGGAGTCCGGCTTCTGGAAGGGCACCATCCGGCTGGCGGGGCCGGACGGAGCGGCTGTCACCACACCGTTCACCTGGGAACGCGATCAGTACAGCACCGGTGTCCGCTGCGGCCAGGTCAGCGGCGGTGACCGGGAAGCCACCTACATGTCGTGTGCGATCGTGGTCACCCTGCCGGCCAGCGCGGCCCCCGGCAACTGGCGGATCGCTTCGCTGGTGCTGCACAACAACGCGGGCGGCACCACCACGTACAAGAGCCCGACCGCGCCGTCGATCACCACGACGTCCAACTCGACGGTGCAGGCGAGCGACTTCGCGATCAGCCCGAACCCGGTGAACAACTGGCGCGACGAGGTGATGGTGGAACTCACCATGTCGGTCACCGGAGCACGGAAGGGCGTGTCGGCGGTCAACGTCGACTTCACCGGCGGCTGCACGCAGTGGGGTGCTCCGGGGGTCAAGGCCGACGGCCGGATCTCCGTCCCGGTGATGGTCTATCGGCAGACCCAGGAATGCGAGGTCGAGGGCATCTCGGTCCTCGATGGCGCCGGGAACGTCGCGCTGTACGGCACGGCGTTCGGGGCACCCGACCCCGGGCTCACGATCACCCAGGTTCCGAGCACCAACCCGCCGGTGGCCCTGGGCGCCACCCTGAATCCGTCGTCGCTGCCCACGAGCGAGGTGGGCCAGCGCTCGGTCGCTCTCACCATCGCGGCGGAGGTACAGGTCGCGCCCATCAACGGCATCGGGGTGTACCTGTACGACTCCGACGGCACCGTGGTGTCCCAGTCGTTTGGCGGCACCAGCCAGGCCGACGACGGCACCGTGACCCACTGGCTGTACCTGCCCTGGGAGGGCCTGGCGCCGGGCGACTACACGGTCGGCTTCGTACTGAACGACGCCGCCCGGATGAGCAGCGCGTGGAACATGCCGGATCGCTCGGACAGCCGGACCTTGCCGGGCGGGCCGGTGGTTCTCACCGTCACCGAGGGCTGAAGCACGTCGAGGGGCGAGCCACACGACCACCGCTGGCTCGCCCCTCGACCTACCGGTCAAGACTGTTGGCCTCTGATCCATGGCCCACCTCATGATCATGGGCCGGAAACTCGAAGGCCCTGGCTCGGATTCGCATCCTGGCCAGGGCCTTCATCGTGGAGCGGGTGACGGGAATCGAACCCGCACTGTCAGCTTGGGAAGCTGATGTTCTGCCATTGAACTACACCCGCAGGCGGCACCACTGTACCTGAGTCACCCAGCCCGTGCACTCAGGTCCCCCCACGCGCCGGACCCCACCACCGACCTCGCCGCGCGGGCCATCGTCACCCTCGGCAAACCGCACCTTGCAGAAAGAAGTTTCCCGACGGCAACATATGGCCGTTCTCAAATGCGTCGATGAGTTGTAACGTCTGCCACACGTTCTCAGCCCGGCGTGACACACCCCCTGCCACGCCGCCAGAAAGAGGTGGGCCAATGGGACTCCGTCCCAACCTGCTGACCCGGCGTGCCGCCGGTGTCGCGTCAACGACCCTCGCGCTGCTGCTCAGCACCGCTGCGGTGGGCGTCGTTCCGGCTGCTTCGGCATTCTCCGCCGCGCCCGGTGGGGCCTGCGTGGAGCCGACCGACAGCCACACCAACGCCCGGGTGAAGCCCGGTGCCGCGGCGAAGCACGAGCCGAACGAGCTGACCGCGAAGCAGGTCCGCGAGCGGGACGCCGACCTGGCCGCCGCGCTGCGCGAGCGCGCCACCTTCCGCACCGGCGCCGGCGCCACCGCGCTGGCCACCGTCACCATCCCGGTGGTGGTGCACGTGATCCAGAGGGACAGCACCCGGGCCGGCGGCAACATCCCGGATTCGCTGATCACCGCGCAGATCAACGTGCTCAACCAGGCCTACGCCGGCGCCACCGGCGGCGCGGCCACCGCGTTCGACTTCCGACTCGACAAGATCAACCGGGTGACGAACCCGTCCTGGTACCCGATCGTGGACGGCTCGTCGGCCGAGCGGTCGATGAAGTCCTCGCTGCGGGTGGGCGGCAAGAACACGCTCAACATCTACCTGGGTGAGTTGAGCGACGACCTGCTGGGTTGGGCGACCTTTCCGCAGCGGAAGCTGAACAGCATGGACGGCGTGGTCGTGCTGAGCGAGTCGCTGCCCGGCGGCACCGCCACCAACTACAACCAGGGCGACACCGGCACCCACGAGGTGGGTCACTGGCTGAACCTGTACCACACCTTCCAGGGCGGTTGCAGCGGCTCGGGTGACAGCGTCAGCGACACCCCGGCCGAGGCGTCGCCGGCGTACGAGTGCCCGACCGGGCGGAACACCTGCTCGACCGCCGGGCTGGACCCGATCACCAACTTCATGGACTACAGCTACGACTCGTGCATGTACCAGTTCACCCCCGGTCAGGCGAGCCGCATGCTGACCGCGTGGAACGCGTACCGCGCGGCGTAGCCTCCCCGCGTACCACCGGTGCCGGCCCCGTCGTGACGGGGCCGGCACCGGTGTCTTTCCCCAGGACCAGGTCGCGGTCAGGCGGCCGAGCGTTGGACCTCACGGCTGCGGCGGGCCGGGCGGGTCTGCGGTACGGAAGACGGGCCGGCCGCCGTGGGTGGGGCGTGCGGGTCGAGCCAGACCTGGACGGCCGGCCGGCCCTGCCCGCCCATGCCGTGCTGGTCACGGCGGGTCAGCATCGCCACGTCGACGGTGAACTCGAACAGCCGCCAGTCGACCTGCGGGGCCGCCCGGGAGTTCTGCGCCAGCCGCGCCACCTGGGCCGGATCGGTCACCGGCCAGGCACGCCCCGCCACGTACGCCTCGTCGTCGCTCTCCTCCGGCGGGAACGAGTGCAGCGCGTAACGGCCGTCCCGTTCGAGGTCGCGGCGCTTCGGCGAGTCGATGACGAAGCAGAAGAGACCCTCGTCGGTGATGACCGGGGAGACCGGATGGACCCGGGGACCGCCGTCGGCGCGGACCGTGGCCAGATAGCCGAAGCCCGGCCCGTACTGCTGGAGGAGAACGCGGATCCCGTCGGCGAGTCGGGGCTCGTCGGCGGCGAAATCGGACCAGGAAGCCATGCCGGCATTCTATCGAACAAATGTACGAGCAGCGACCTCGACGCGCTGGTCACCGGCACCAGGATCCGGCCATCGCCGCCGACGCCGCTATGGTGGTCCGATGCTGCTCTCCGACCGCGACCTGGTCTCCGAGATCAAGGCCGGCACGCTGGGCCTGGAGCCGTTCGAGCCCACCCTGGTCCAACCGTCCAGCATCGACGTGCGACTCGACCGGCTGTTCCGGGTCTTCAACAACCACCTCTACACACACATCGACCCGGCGATGCAGCAGGACGACCTCACCTCGGTCGTCGAGGTGCCCGACGGCGAGCCGTTCGTGCTGCACCCGGGCGAGTTCGTGCTCGCCTCGACGCTGGAGGTGATCTCGCTGGGTGACCAGCTCGCCGGCCGGCTGGAGGGCAAGTCGAGCCTGGGCCGGCTCGGCCTACTCACCCACTCCACCGCCGGCTTCATCGACCCGGGCTTTTCCGGCCACGTGACGCTGGAGCTGTCGAACGTGGCGAACCTGCCGATCACCCTGTGGCCGGGCATGAAGATCGGGCAGCTCTGCATCTTCCGGCTCTCCTCGCCGGCCGAGCACCCGTACGGCTCGGTGGTCTACGGCTCGCGTTACCAGGGGCAGCGGGGGCCGACACCGAGCCGCGCCTGGCAGCACTGGCGCACCTGGCCCACCCGCTGAAGCCGTGACGACGAGGGCCCGCCGCGACGAATCGCGACGGGCCCATCGGTCACCGGGGATCAGCCCGGGCGGCCGTAGCTGTGGATCGGGCCGTCGTCGACCTTCTTCATCTTGATCGGTTGACCGGCCTGCGAGGCGTGCACGACCCAGCCACCGCCGACGTACATGCCGACGTGGTGGATGTCGCTGTAGTAGAAGACCAGGTCACCGGGGCGCAGGTCGGCCCTGCTGACGTCCTTGGTCACCCGGCTCTGCTGCGCGGCGTTGTGCGGCAGCGACACGCCGGCCTTGGCCCAGGCGGCCAGCATCAGGCCGGAGCAGTCGTACGAGTTCGGGCCCTCGGCACCCCACACATAGGGCTTGCCGATCTGCGCGCAGGCGAACTTGACCGCCACGCCGGCGCCACCGCCCGGGTAGCTGGCCGGGCAGGGCGCCGGACGCAGCGGACCGCCGCCGCCGTTGCCGTACACCTTGAGGCGCAGCTTCTGGAGCCGGTCGATCTCCTCGTTGATCTGCTTCTTCTTGGCCGCCAGCTGGGCCTCGGTGCGGGTCAGCTGGGCCACCATCTCGTCCAGTGGCGCCTTCTGGCGGGCCAGCTCGTCGCGCAGGTCGGACACCTGCCGCACGTCCTGCTGCTGGTCGTGCGCGAACCGGTCGAGCATCTCGAGCTGCCCGACCACCTCGCTGGGCGAGCTGCTGCCCAGCACGGCGTTGACGGTGGAGACGTTCTCGCCCTTGTACGCGCGGACGGCCAGGCTGCTGACCTTGTCCATCGCCGCGTCGACCTGGCGTTCCAGTGGGGCGATCCGGGCGGCCAGCGCGTCGGCCTGCCTGCGCTTGGCGGCCAGGTCCGTCCGGGTGGCGTTGTGCCGTTCGATGATGGGTTCGAGCTTGTTCCAGTCGGCGTCGATCTGGCGCTCGATCTCCGCGACGGAGGGGTCGGCGTGGGCCGCCGTGGCGCTGCCGGTCAGGACGACGGCGGCGCCGACCAGGGCGGCGAGGGCGGTGGTGAATCGGGACCAGCGTGGGCGCGGCACGATCGACGTCGGGCCGGCTGACGCCGACCGCTCGGACGACGGCCGCGGGGCATGGTGAGCCACCGGGTGTCGCACTCCTTCTTCCTGACCGCCTACCGGGTTAGCTGACCGGTTCGGGCGGGAAGGTGGACGCCCTACCGCAGTGACTGCGGATTCACCCCGGGAAACCTGGGTCCCCGGCTCGCTCGGAAGCGACTCGGCGGTGTCGGTCCGTTACCGCCCGGGTGGGCGGAGCTGCTGTCGGCCCGACGAATGACCAGAGTAGAGACGACCGTTACCGATCCGCAACCCATGCGGCCGTGACACTCCGTACCAATTCACGGCGTGGCTGCCCTGAGCCGGTCGCCGCGAGGGGCGGCAAAAGGCTACGAGATTTCTCCCTGGGTAGTAACTCATTTACATACCGCTACGCAACGGTTAGATTGTTCATCGTCAATAGATCACGGGGGCGTGGATCTACAAGACACACCGGAGGTTGCTCTCCCGCGGTCAGACGCGCACACCGTCGACGAGGGAGGCACGGTGCAAACAGGCATGGCGGAGGTCACTCAGCTCGCCCTGTTGGGCGTGGTTGCGGTGACAGTGGTCGCCCGGGCCAGGGGAAGACGCCGCTGGACGTACATAGCCGGCGGCCTGCTCGCCGGCGCGTGGCTGGCGCTGACGGGCGGCGCGGTCTGGGCGATGTCCACGTCGATGGCGGCCGATCTTCCACCGAAGGCGACCGATCCCGGCAATCCGTGCGTGGCGGGAGCGCCCGCACGGTCCTTCAACGTCTCGCTGATCAACATCCCGATCTTTCTGAACCGCTTCGGCGACGTGGTGCCCGAAGGCCGGATGTACGTTCTCGACGAGAACGTCGACAGGGTCCGTCGGGAGTTCGCCCAGGCGGCCGATCCGTTCCACCAGGCCGATCTGATCGAGCCTCTGGTGGTTCGCGCGCACCGCGGCGACTGCGTGACGATCCGGTTCACCAACCGGCTCAACGAGGCCGCACCGTCGTTCGTCCGGGACAACTCGATCTTCCTGCTGCCCGGTGAGCAGTTGGCGGCAGCGGGCACGGTGACGCCCGAGCCACGCCGGTTCGCGCCGGCGCGGACCCGCCCACACAACGACTTCAACCCTGCCGCGGCGCCCGCGGCCTCGATCCACATGGAGGGGCTGGCCTACGACGTCAAGGGGTCGGACGGCACGGCGGCCGGCTCGAACCCGGATTCGACGGTGGCACCCGGAGCCAGCGGCACGTACCGGTACTCCGCGACGGTGGAGGGCGAGTTCCACTTCAACGACGGCGCGGATCTCTCGTCGGTCGAGACCGGGGCCGGTAACGCGATCGGGTCCCACTCCTTCGGCGCGTTCGGCGCGATCGTGGTGGAGAAACCCGGCACCAGTTGGGTGGACGCGCGCACCGGAGCGCCACTCACCTCCGGCACCCGCGCCGTCATCAAGGATCCAGCGTCAGGCGCGCCGGACCACCGCGAACACGTGATCTTCATGCACGACGAGGTCGAGGCGGCGTCCGGCATCCTCACCCGGTTCTGTCGCGGACAGGACGACGTCGACGACGATCGGGCCGACGGCGAGTGCGTGGACCCGACGGCCACTGAGCTGAGCAAACTCAAGCGGGGCACGCTGCCCGGGCTCTCCGGCGGGGACGCGGACGCGCTCGTCCAGGGTGAGATCCCGGTGAAGCTGGAGTGGTTCGCCTTCAACTACCGCGCCGAACCCGGGTTCAACCGGGAGGAGATCGGCTGTCCGCAGGCGAGCCGTGCCGGTCAGGGCTTCGACGCCCAGGCCTGCCACGGCGAGGAGACCGCCCTGTCGTCCTGGGCGTACGGCGACCCGGGCGGCGGCGACCTCGTCTTCGCGAACTACCGCGGTGAGCCGATGCAGATCCGGCTGCTGCACGCCGCCGAACGGGAGACCCACACCTTCCACTGGCACGTCAACCGGTGGCCCTTCGACCCGAAGGACGAGGGCGGCCTGGCCGAGGTGAGCAAGCCGAGCCACCACATGTCGGTCACCAACATCCTGGACGTGCAGGCGGTGTCCCCGGGCGCCCACTACGCGCTCATGCCCGAGGGCGGGGCGGGCTCGGCACACGACACCAAGCCGGCGACGTTCGGTGACGTGATCTTCCACTGCCACCTCTACCCGCACTTCGCCAACGGGATGTGGGCGTTGAACCGCACCCACGACAAACTGGAGACCGGCACCCGGAAACTGCCTGACGGCACGGTCGTGCCCGCGCTGCTGCCGCTCGAAGACTTCGACTACCAGCCGGCGGTCTCCGGCATCAACCCGCCCCCCACGCCGACGGCGACCAAGCCGGGCTATCCGCACTTCGTACCGGGGAAGTTCGGTTTCAAGGCGCCGAAGCCACCGCTCGGGGTCGCCTCCCGACAGGCCGCCGGCGTCTTCCCGCCCACCCAGCTCGAGCGGGAAGCGGCCGACGCGGGTGCGCAGACACCCGGCGGCTTCTTCCAGAACCCGTGCCCGGCCACCCGCTCGGACGGCCGGCCGACGCCGACCAAGACCTTCGACGTGGCGGCGATCCAGGTGGCGCAGTACTACAACGAGGAACTGCGGTGGAAGAACCCGCAGGCCCGGGTGTACGTCCTCCAGGACCAGAAACAGGCGGTCCTGGACGGCCGAAAACCCGAGCCCTTCGCACCCCTGTTCAACGTCGGCGACTGCGTGGTCTACAACTTCACGAACGAGCTGCCGGAGAACTTCGGCGGTAACGTGTTCGACCGCGCGCAGATCACCAACGAGGCGGGCATCCACCAGCACCTCGTCCAGTTCGACGTGCTGAGCTCCGACGGTGCCGCGAACGGGTGGAACTACGACCAGGGCGCGGACCGCAACCAGACGATCACCTACCGGTCGTTCGTCCACGAGGACTTCGCCACCAGCAGCTTCCACGACCACTTCTTCCCGAACGTGCACCAGGACAACGGCCTGCTCGGCGGAGCCACGGTGCACCCGACGGGCTGCACGTACCACGATCCGAAGACCGGTACGGCGCTCCGGGTCGGGACGGTGGTGGACATCCACTGTTCACCGGGCACCGATTACCACGGCAAACCCATCGACGACAAGGACTACCGAAACTTCTCAATCTTCGTCGAGGACCACGTACCGATGTTCAAGCCTGCCGATCCCAACGATCCGAACGACGACCAGTTCGTCACACCGGACGGCGTGCCCATCTATCCGCCCAAGTTCCCGTCCAGCCCGGACGACCAGGGGGTGGTCGGGCTGAGCTATCGGCTGGAACCGTTCGAGGGTCGCCGGGGCGCAGATCCGTCCAGGGTCTACGACCAGCGGACGCACGGCGCGGCGTACACCACGACGTTCACGGCGCACGAGGGCGACCGGGTCAAATGGCGGCTGTTCCAGCTTTCGCAGGAGGAGTCGCACGGCTTCACGGTGGACCGGTTCCCCTGGAAATCGGAACCACGTGATCCCGAGTCGAACCTCATCCAGGCGCAGCACCTGGGGGTGCTGGAGTACTTCGACATGAATCTCGACATGGGCGGGGAGTTCGGCTGGCAGGACTGGATACAGACCCGCAGATACGTCTACGGGCTGACCGGCTCCGACGACCGGTTCCTCGGGGCTTGGGGGCACCTGCGGGTGATGGACTGCGACGACCCCAAGGGCGAGGGCAACTACGAGGTCCGGCTGCTACCGGACAATCCGCAGTGCACCGGTGTCGGTGGCGGCACCAAGATCTGTGACGGATCCGTAGCCGGTCCCGGCGTCAAGCAGTTCACCGTGGTCGCGTTCAACCACGACATCGTCTACAACAAGTCGGGCGACCACGACCCGAACGGCGCGATGTTCGCGCTCGAGGAGGACGTCAACGCGATCAGGTCGGGCCAGAAGCCACCGGAACCACTCGTCCTGAGAGCACACGCCGGCGACTGCATCCAGGTGACGCTGAAGAACCAGCTCGATCCCACCAAGATGAAACAGACCTGTTTCGAGGCCACCGAGCCGGGCCAGCTGGGCTGGCGGCGGGGCAACGGCAACACGTTGCCCGGTTGCCTCGACCAACCGCCGAAGGACGAGCACAACGTGCCCGGGTTCAAGCCGTACCCGGTCAGCTCCCGCGTCGGGCTCACGCCCACCCTGCTCGACTACTACCTGGAATCGCGGGGTTCCAACACCGGCGACGACGGGGAGCTCGTCGGTGATCTCACCGTGGGTGTCGGCGAGTCCCGGGTCTTCACCTGGTACGCCCCGCAGGACGTGACCGGGCTGGCCCTCCTGCAGGACCAGGCCGACCCGCTGCACCACGGGCACCACGGGCTCTTCGGCGGTCTGGTGATCGAGCCGAAGGGCACGAGCTGGGTCAGCCCCAGGGACGGCACGCCGCTCAGATCCGGAACGCAGGCGGTCGTCGTGGATCCCAACGGCAAGGACTACCGAGAGAACATCGTGCTGCTCAACAGCGATCTGGCGTTGTTCCGCAACAACGGTTCCGACGTGCCCGACAACGTCGACCTCGCGGTGTCACCGAGCCGCGAGACCGACGATCCGGAGGACTCCGGGGAGGTCGCGGTCAACTACCGGAACGAGCCGTGGAACCACCGGTACGCGGCCGATGCCAACCTGTCCAGGATCTTCAGCAGCTATCCGCACGGCGATCCGAGCACACCGCTCATGGAGGCCTACACCGGGGACAAGACCGTGATCTGGGTCGGTCAGGCGGTCGGGAAGCCCCGTTCGACGGGCTTCACGCTGCACGGGCACACCTGGCGGGCGTCGCCCAAGGACCCCCAGTCGCAGATCAAGGCGTTCCAGGGTGAGTTCAACCCCGGCAGCGTCTACCAGGTGGTGCTCGATCCGGACGTGACCAACGGCGCCGGCGGTCCCGCCAGGGCCGCGGGTGACTACCTCTACCGCTCCAACACCCTCTCGCCGCACCTCACCGGAGGGCAGTGGGGCCTCTTCCGGGTGTACGGCAGTTCTCGGCCCGGGCTGTTCCAGCTTCCGGACCATCCCGTCGGCTGACTCGTCACGTGGGTGGGCGGCACTGCCGCCCACCCACGGGAAGGACGGACGCATGACAGCGCCCTCGAAGTGGCGGCTCGTCGAGCCGACACCGACCCGGAACCGTCAGAAAGGACGGTCGACCACCTCGCGGACGACGAAGGCCCCGGCGTTCGTGGCAGGCGTCGGCACCGGTCTCACCCTCGCGGTCGCCATCGGCGGTCTGGCATTCCTGACGACCGACCGGGGTCGACCAGCGCCGGATCCGGCCGGGGCCGCAGCGACGGCGGCGGCGCCCGCTCGTTCCGGCTCGACGTCCGCGGTCCTGGACGTCACGGCACGGCACACGGGCAACCTCCAGGTACAGATCGAGGTGCAGGCGGTGAGCCCCGGTTCGTATCAGCCGATCACGATGGGACGGATGGTCGTCTGGACCGACATGATCGCCATGCCCATGTCCCACCGGCAGGGCCCGATACCGCTGATGGAGGTGCCGGGCAAACACGGCACCTACAGTGCGGTGACGGCCGTGCCGATGATCGGTGAGTACGACGTCCGGGTCGAACTCCAGCAACCGCTGCCCGCCGAGGCACACGAGCGGCTGACGGTGCAGACGGTGAGCGGCGCGGGCTGACCGTCTGCGGCGCCTGTGAAGAAGCCGCGCACCCACAGGCGAGGGCCCCCGGTCGTCCGACCGGGGGCCCTCGTCGTGCCTGCTGCGATCAGCCGGGTCTGCGGAACCCGGCGACCGGCATGTAGTTGATGCTGGCCACCTGCACCGGTTTGCCGGCGCGTGGCGCGTGCACCATCTTGTCGTTGCCCAGGTACAGGCCGACATGGTGCAGGTCGCTGAAGAAGAAGACCAGGTCACCGGGGCGGGCATCGGCCCGCGAGATGGCCTTGCCCTCGTGCCACTGGTCACCCGTGTGGTGGGTCAGGCTGATCCCCGCCGCCCTGTAGGCGTACTGGGTCAGACCCGAGCAGTCGAACGAGTTCGGCCCGGTGGCGCCCCAGACGTACGGATCGCCGACCTGCTGGCAGGCGGTCTTGATCGCCTTCTGGGCGGCGGCGTTGGCCACCCCGTTGATGGTCGGGCAGCCCTCGGTCTTGATCGTCGTCTTCGGCAGGGACGCCTCGAGCCGCTTGATCTCGCCGTCGATCTGCTTCTTCTTGGCGGCCAGCTCGTTCTGCTGCTTGGTCTGGGTAGCGATCAGCGCGTCCAGCTTCTGCTTCTCGCCGTCGTACTTGGCCCGTACGGCCAGCACGCCCTCGACCTCCTTGCGCTCCCGCGCGGCCAGCCGGTCGAGCACGGTGAGCTGCTCGGTGAGCGTGTCCGGCTTGGCGCTGACCAGCAGAGCACCGATGTCGTGGGACGGACCCGACATGTAGTACCGGGACGCGAGGTCGCCGACCCGGTTGAGCGCCAGCTCGCTCTGCAGCGCCAGCGGCTCGATCTTCTTCTGCAGTTCGGAGGACTTCTTCCGGTTGGTCTTCAGCTGCGACCGCACCTTGTTGTACTGCTCGATCGTGGGCTCCAACTGCTCCCACTGCTTGTCGATCTGCGCCTCGATCTCGTCGACCGAGGGCGGCGCGGCCTGCGCCGGCGCGGCGAGCAGGCCGGCGCCAACGGCCGCGGCCGCGACCAGTACGAGTAGATGGCGGGCGACCCGGCGCAGACCGCCCGGCCGAGCGGACAGTCCCGGGGCGTGACGATGAGGGGGCATGGTTGCCACCGGCACCGACTCCTTTGCAACCGACCGCCGGGCGCCTCGCGTGAGGGAAGGGCCGAGGCAGACGACCCACAGCGGTCGGTGCCCCACATTAGGGAAGCGCCGGACCGGAATCAAGGCGGGAGGCGTCACCGTCACTGTCGCGCGACCGCTTGCGCACCAAGGGTATTGGTCCATCAGCCAACGATTGCAGTCAATACGTCGTCGAGCGTGACCACTCCGAGCGGGCGCCGACCGTCGCTGACCAGCACCATGTGCCGCCGCTCGCGGCGCATCGCCAGCAGCAGATCGGCCAGCGTACGCTCCGGCGGCACCACCGCCAGCGGCCGGTAGACCTGCGCCGGCACCGGCGCCCGGCGAGCATGCCCGGCGTACCCGAGCACGTCCTTGACGTGCACGAAGCCGAGCACCCGCCGGGTGGACCGCTGCACCACCGGGAACCGGGACCGGCCCGTCCGGGTGGCCAGCACCTCCAGCGACGCGGGAGAGACGTCCTCGGCCACCGTCACCACCGTCGACCACGGTTGCAGCGCGTCGGCAGCCGTCCGGGTGTGCAGCGCCAGCGCGCCGGTGATGCGGGCGTGCTCCTCGGCGTCGAGCAGCCCCTCGGTACGCGCCTGGGAGACCAGCCCGGCCAGCTCCTCGGCGGTGAACACCGTCTTCACCGCCTCGGACGCCTCGATCCGCCAGAACGCCAGCACCCGCCGGGCCGCCCACTTCATTGCCAGCAGCAGCGGCTTGGTGGCCACGGAGAACGCGAGCATCGCCGGGCCGAGCCAGAGCGCGGAGAGTTCCGGGCCGGCCAGCGTGATGTTCTTCGGCACCATCTCGCCGACCACCGTGTGCAGGAAGACCACCAGACCCAGCGCCAGGACGAACGCCAGCGGGTGCACCGCCCGCTCGGGCAGGCCGGCCGCGTGGAACGGCGACTCCAGCAGGTGCGCCAACGCCGGCTCGGCGATCGCGCCGAGGCCCAGGGAGCAGACCGTGATGCCGAGCTGCGCCCCAGCGATCATCAGGGGGATCTGGTTCATGGCCGACAGCGCCCAGCGGGCACGCTTCGAGTTGGCGGCCAACGGCTCGATCACCGTCCGCCGGGACGCGATGAGCGCGAACTCGCTGCCCACGAAGAACCCGTTGCCGAGCAGCAGCAGAACGGTCACCAGCAGCTCAGTCATCGTCGTCCGGCTCCGCCGGGCGCAGCACCCGGACCTGCTCGATCCGGTGCCGCTCCACCTCCACCACGGTGAACTCCCAGCCGTCAGCCTCGACCGTCTCGCCGGCCAGCGGGATGTGCCCGAGCCGAGCCATCAGATACCCGGCCAACGTCTCGTACGGCCCCTCGGGGAGCCGGAAACCGGTCTGCTCGGCCAGCTCGTCGGAGCGCAGCACCCCGTCGACCAGCACGGTGCGCTCCCCACCCGGCACGGTCAGCTCCACCGGACCGGTTTCGTCCACAGTGGCCGGGTCGAACTCGTCGGCGATCTCCCCGACCAGCTCCTCGACCAGGTCCTCGATCGTCACCACGCCGTCGGTGCCGCCGTACTCGTCGACCACGATGGCCAGGTCGGCACCGGCCTCCTTCAACGCCGCCAGGACGCCGTCCAGGTCCAGGCTCTCCGGCACGTACACCGGTTCGCGGGCCACGGAGCCCACGCTCGTCGACGCCCGGTCGGCCAGCGGCACACCGAGCGCGTCGGGCACCCCCGCCACACCCGTGACCAGGTCCAGGGTCTCCTCGTACACGGGGAACCGGGTCCGCCCGGTCTGCCGGGACAGGTCGAGCAGCTCGGCCACGGTGGCCGTGGCGCGCAGCGCCACCACGTCCACCCGGGGGGTCATCGCCTCGGCCGCCCGCTTGTCTCCGAAGCGGATGGTGCGGCGCAGCAGCATCGCGGTCTCCGTGGGCAGCGCGCCGGCCCGCGCCGAGATGGCGGCCAGCAGGCCCAGTTCCTCCGGTGAACGGGCGCTGGCCAGCTCCTCCTGCGGCTCCACCCCGAGCGCCCGGACGAGCCGGTTCGCCGAGCCGTTCAGGCCTCGGATCACCCAGCCGAACGTCCGGGAGAAGGTGTGCATGGGGCCGGCGGTGGCCAGCGCGGCCGGCATCGGCCGGGCCAGCGCCGCGTTCTTGGGCACCAGCTCGCCGAAGAGCATGGAGATCAGGGTGGCCAGGGCCAGCGCCAGGAACGGGGTGAACCGTTGGGTGTCGTCCCCCGCCACCGGGCGCAGCAGCGGGGTGAAGATCCGGGCCAGGGCCGGCTCGGCCAGGTAGCCGGTGAGCAGCGCGGTGATGGTGATGCCGAGCTGCGCCCCGGAGAGCTGGAAGGACAGCTCGCGCAGCGCGGTGCGTACCGTCCGGGCGGCCTCGTCGCCCGCGGCGGCCCGGCGGTCGATCTCCGCGCGGTCGACCGTGACCAGGGCGAACTCGGCCGCGACGAAGAACGCGTTGCCGGCGGTCAGCGCAACGAAGCCGACCAGGGGCAGCAGCGTGGTCAGGAGCATCCCGTCGATGGTCGCCTCACCTCGGCGCGATTGTGCCACGGCGGGTGCGCGGCCACCGGCCGGGCCGAGTGGCCGTCGGGCGAGGTGCTGCGCGGGCCCGACCATGGACCGCGGACGACGGCGGTGACACCCCGTGGGTGCCACCGCCGTCCGGTGTCTTCGGGTACGCGGGATCAGCCAGCGACCGGTGCGGTCTCCTTGTCGCCCGCGGCCGGCTCGGGCTTGACCGACCGGAGCAGCACGCTCGCCACGTCGATCACCTCGACCTGCTCGCCGGCGCCCTTGCCGTTCACCCCGTCGTTGAGCATCGTCGAGCAGAACGGGCAGCCGACGGCGACCGTCCTCGCCCCGGTGGCCATGGCCTCCTCGACCCGGTCCACGTTGATCCGCTTGCCGATCTTCTCCTCCATCCACATCCGGGCGCCGCCGGCACCGCAGCAGAAGGAGCGCTCGCTGTTGCGCGGCATCTCGGTGATCTCGCCCTCGATGGCATCCCCGAGCACCTCACGGGGCGCCGCGAAGATCCGGTTGTGCCGGCCCAGGTAGCAGGGGTCGTGGTAGGTGACGCCACCGTCGACCGGCTGCACCGGGGTGAGCTTGCCGGTGGACACCAGGTGGGCCAGCAACTGGGTGTGGTGGACCACCTCGAACTCGCCGCCGAGCTGGCCGTACTCGTTGCCGAGCGTGTTGAAGCAGTGCGGGCAGGTCGCGACGATCTTGCGCTTGGCCTTCTCCCGGCCCTCGAACGCCTCGTTCAGCGTCTCCACGTTCTGCTGGGCGAGCATCTGGAAGACGAACTCGTTGCCGATGCGCCGCGCCGGGTCGCCCGAGCAGGTCTCGCCCTCGCCCAGGATCGCGAACGTCACGCCCGCCTCGTTGAGCAGCGTCGCCACCGCACGGGTGGTCTTCTTGGCCCGGTCCTCGAAGGCGCCGGCGCAGCCGACCCAGAACAGGTACTCGAAGTCGTCCACCTCGCCGACCCGGGGCACCTCGAAGTCGAGGCCCTTGGTCCAGTCCTCGCGGGTGTTCTGCGGGGCGCCCCACGGGTTGCCCTTGTTCTCCAGGTTGCGCAGCATCACGCCGGCCTCGGAGGGGAAGTTCGACTCGATCAGCACCTGGTAGCGCCGCATGTCGACGATGTGGTCCACGTGCTCGATGTCCACCGGGCACTGCTCGACGCAGGCACCGCAGGTGGTGCAGGACCAGAGCACGTCCGGGTCGATGACCCCGCCCTCCTCGGCGGTGCCGATCAGCGGCTTGTCGGCCTCGGCCAGCGCCAGCACGTCGACGTGGGCGAGCTGCGCGGCGGTGGCCTTCTCCTCGCCGGTCAGGTCCTTGCCGCCGCCGGCCAGCAGGTAGGGCGCCTTGGCGTACGCGTGGTCGCGCAGGCTCAGCACGAGCAGCTTGGGCGAGAGCGGCTTGCCGGTGTTCCAGGCCGGGCACTGCGACTGGCAGCGACCGCACTCGGTGCAGGTGCTGAAGTCCAGCAGCCCCTTCCAGCTGAACTGCTCGACCTGGGCGACGCCGAACTGGTCCTTCTCCGGGTCGGCCTCCTCGAAGTCGAGCGGCTTGCCCTGGCTCGTCATGGGGCGCAGCGCGCCGAGGCCGGAGCCGGCGGGCTTGGCCGGCTCGCGCTTGAAGAAGATGTTGGGGAACGCCAGGAAGCGGTGCCACGCGACGCCCATGGTGACGTTCAGCGAGATGACGATCAGCCAGGTCATCGAGATCACGATCTTGACGAGCGCGGCGACGCTCGCCCCGTCCTGCCAGTCGGGCAGCACCGCGCCGACCGCGTGGCTGACCGGGGTGGCCCAGAGCGGGTACTCGAAGTGGTCGGTGGCGACCTTGAAGCCCCGGATCACGAAGCCGAAGATCAGGACCAGCAGCACGATCCACTCGACGAAGTAGCCCTGCCACATCGTGGAGCCGGTGAACCGGGACCGCCCACCCGGCCGGGTCGGCCGGTTGCGCAGCCGGATCGCCATCAGGACCAGGATGCCGATCAGGCCCAGCACGCCGATGATCTCGGTGGCCAGCCCGAAGACCGTCCAGTGCCCGATGATCGGCAGCCCACCGGTCGGGGTGACCACCTCGAAGTACGCCTCGAGCACCAGCAGCGACAGCACGATGAAGCCGACCATCACGAACCAGTGCGCCGCACCCACCACGCTCCACTTGAGCATGCGGGTGTGGCCGGCGGTCTCCACCAGCATGGTCTTCGTGCGGGCGCCCTTGTCGGTGAACCGCTCCGGGGCGGGCTGCCCGAGCCGGATGACGGCCGTCATCTTCATGACCGCGCGTACCGCAAGCCACACCGCCACGGCGGTGATGGCGGCCGCGAGGATCGTGGTGACGATCTGGACGCTGCCCATCGAGTTGGCCTCCCGGTCTGCTGCCTGTCGAGCGGCTGGCGACCGGGGGCCGGGTCAGGACGGGGCCGGCGTCGCGCCGCCACCGCACCTGCGACCGGACCGGTCGATGACCTCGCTCCGCTCGGTCATGCAGTTCAGCCTACGCGCAAGGTTACCCAGCAGTAACGTGAGTCATCTCGCAGTCGGCCGCGCCGCCCTGCGGACACCATAGGGTGCCCCGCCCGGTCCTGCCGGGCAGGGGCTCCGTGGGGTGACGTGGATCGTCCGGCGTGGCGACGCCGGGCCAGCTCAGCGCCAGCGGGAGAGCAGCGCCAGGGAGGCGACCATCGCGCCGAAGCCCACCGCGAGGTTCCAGTAACCCCACGACATGACCGGGTACTGCTGCTCCGAGAGGTAGTAGACGACCAGCCAACCGATGCCGCCGACGATCAAGGCGACCGCGGTGATCGGCAGCCACACCGGGCTAGGCTTGCGCGTCGACGCCGCCGTCGTCGGACGGACGTCCGTCGGCGGGGTGTACACCTTCTTCTTGCGGACCTGAGACTTGGGCACGACGCTCTCCAGAGGGGGTGACGACCTCGTCCGGCCTGACAACCGGGCGCGGGGGCGACGGTCCATGGCCAATAATGTTCGAAAGCTAGCGTAGTCCGGAACGCGCGCCCGGACCACGAATGGGGTCAGGCCGGTGCGCGGAGTGACCGAAAAAGGCTGGACTGTTCGCATCACCGGCCCGGCCGGGGCGAACCGATACCCGAAACGCGGAAGGAACGCTCGGTGGAGTACACATCCGGCGCAGCCTCCTGGCAGAAGGTCCTCCGACGGGCCGGCGCCGGGCTACTGCCCCGGCGACCGCGTCAACGTCGACCGGGCTGGTCGATCGGGGTGCCCCTGATCGCCGCCGCGGCGGGGCTGCTCTTCACCACGACCGCGACCACCGCGGGCGGCACCGCGCTGCGAGAGGACCGCCGGCCCCAGCTCAACCAACTCATTGAGGACCGCCGCGAGCAGGTGGCGGCGAGCGAGCGCCGGGCCGCCACACTGCGCGGCGAGGTCGAGCAGCGGACCGACGCGCTGGCCCACTCGGACAGCCCGATCAAGGCCCAGCAGGACCGCGCCCAGGGAAGTCTCCAGACCGCCGGGTTCACCGCGCTGGCGGGCACCGGGGTGACCGTGGAGCTGAACGACGCGCCGCCGCGACGCAGCGACCAGACCCCCTCGGACGCCAGCAACGACGACCTCGTGGTGCACCAGGGTGACGTGCAGGCGGTGGTCAACGCGCTCTGGGCCGGAGGGGCGGAGGCCATGTCAATCATGAACGTCCGCGTGCTGGCGACCAGCGCGGTACGCTGCGTCGGTAACACCCTGCTGCTCCACGGGCGGGTGTACTCCCCACCGTTCAAGATCGTAGCAATCGGCGATCCCGCTGCCCTCCAGCAGGCCCTCGCCAGCTCTGAGGGAGTCCGGTTGTTCAAGGACGCAGTCGACGACTACCAGCTCGGATACAAGGAGTCGGTCTCCACGGTCACCGTCCCGGCATTCGAGGACTCGACCGCCCTGCGCTCGGCGACGGTGCCAAAGTGAGCGGCCCGGACGACCGGCGCGACGGGCGACACCGGGACCAGGCCGACGAACCGACGGCGTTCCTGCCCAAGGTCGACCGGCCCGCGCCTGATCGCCCGGGCCCGGCCGGTAACTGGCCGGACCCGGTGCTGCCCACCCGGCCCCGGGCGGCGCGCCCGCCGGCCGCACCCGAGCCGCCGAGCGTCGGCCGGCCCGACCCACAGC
>NZ_QGKR01000212.1 GCF_003172955.1 Micromonospora acroterricola
CGACGAGCCTGCAGGAGTCGAAGCTGGAGAACCTGGGCCACCTCGGCGACAGCAACGACCACGACTCGCTGGGCCTGTTCCAGCAGCGGCCGAGTTCGGGTTGGGGTACGCCGGAGCAGATCACCGACCCCGAGTACTCGACGACCGCGTTCCTCAAGGGCCTGAAGCAGGTTGACGGGTGGCAGGACATGGCCCTGACCGACGCCGCGCAGACCGTGCAGGTCTCGGCCTACCCCGACGCCTACGCCCAGTGGGAGCAGCAGGCTGCCGACCTCGTCGCCCAGCACTGGAACAGCTGACCCACAAAAAACCGCAGCACAGCCGCTGGCCGGCACCCCTCACCGGGGTGCCGGCCAGCGGCATCTCCACAACCATCACGACCGGATCTTGGACAGTTTCCGTCACGCTCGAACGGCAACTGTCCAAGATCTGCGGCGGCCGCGAGCAGCCAGCCGGCGCGGGGGAACAAGTCGGGGGGTTGGCTGGTTGTGGACAGTGTCGGTGTGACTCAGTGTCCCCGGGGCCTCACCTAATATCGCCTTCGCGGAATACCGTTCGGCTGGAGCCGCGTCGTGCCACTCGCCGAGAGGCGACCTGCACACCGACACCAGCGCCGCCCCCGGCCCACCAGCCGGGGGCGGCGCTGTCTGTACGGGGGACCGGGTCCTCGGTTCGCGAACATGCCTCGGTTGACCTATGTTCATGGGGTCGCTCGCGTGGGAGGGGGTGTCGGGCATGGGTCTGCGTACCTTTATCGAGGGTTGGCCGGTCTACCGGCAGCTCACCGGCACCGACCCGCTGGGCCGGGGTGCCGCGGCGCAATCCGCCCGCTCGGCGGAGCTCACGGCCCGCACCGAGGCCGCCGACAGCGTGGCCCGCTCGGTCTGCCCGTACTGCGCCGTCGGTTGCGCTCAGCGGGTGTTCGTCAAGGACGGGCAGGTCAGCCAGATCGAGGGCGACCCGGACAGCCCGATCTCGCGGGGGCGGTTGTGTCCGAAGGGCGCGGCCAGCAAGAGCCTGGTGACCAGTCCGCTGCGGCAGACGAAGGTCCGCTACCGCCGGCCGTACTCGACGCAGTGGGAGGATCTGGAGCTCGACACCGCGCTCGACATGATCGCCGACCGGATGCTCGCCGCTCGCGAGCAGACCTGGGAGGACGTCGACAGCGCGGGCCGGCCGCTCAACCGGACGCTGGGTTTCTCCAGCCTGGGTGGGGCGACGCTGGACAACGAGGAGAACTACCTCATCAAGAAGTTGTTCACGGCGATGGGGGCGCTCCAGATCGAGAACCAGGCCCGTATTTGACACTCCGCCACCGTCCCCGGTCTGGGGACCAGCTTCGGTCGTGGCGGCGCGACGCAGTTCCAGCAGGACCTCGCCCACTCCGACGTGATCGTCATTCAGGGCTCCAACATGGCCGAGGCGCACCCGGTGGGCTTCCAGTGGGTGATGGAGGCCAAGCGGCGCGGCGCGAAGGTCTTCCACGTCGACCCGCGGTTCACGCGTACCAGTGCGGTGGCGGACTCGTACCTGCCGATCCGCGCGGGCACGGACATCGCGCTGCTCGGTGGGGTGGTGCGCTACATCCTGGACAACGAGCTGGACTTCCGGGAGTACGTGCTGTCGTACACCAACGCGGCGACGATCGTCAGCGAGCAGTTCAGCGACACCGAGGACGGTGACGGCTTCTTCTCCGGCTTCGACCCCGAGACCGGCAGCTACGTGCAGGACAGCTGGCAGTACGAGGGGCACGAGGGTTCCTCGGGCAGCGGGCACACCGCCAAGGAGCGGGACACCGCCGCCGGTCTGCGCCACGAGTCGCACGGCGCCGAGGTGGGCGGGCAGACCCGGCGGGACGAGACGTTGCAACATCCGCGCTGCGTCTACCAGATCCTCAAGCGACACTTCGCGCGCTATACGCCGGAGATGGTGGAGCGGGTCTGCGGCATCCCGCAGGAGAAGTTCCTGGAGCTGGCCGAGGCCTGGACCCGGAACTCGGGCCGGGAACGCACCGGGATGCTGATCTACTCGGTGGGCTGGACCCAGCACAGCGTGGGCGTGCAGTACATCCGCACCGGTGCCATCATCCAGTTGCTGCTGGGCAACATGGGCCGTCCGGGCGGCGGGGTCATGGCCCTGCGCGGGCATGCCAGCATCCAGGGTTCGACGGACATCCCGACGCTGTTCAACCTGCTGCCGGGCTATCTGCCGATGCCGCACCACGCGGACCACCCGACGTTCGACGAGTGGGTCGACAGCATCCGGCACCCGGGGCAGAAGGGCTTCTGGGGCAACGCCCGCTCGTTCGCCGCCAGTCTGTTGAAGGCGTACTGGGGGGACGCGGCGACGCCGGAGAACGACTTCTGTTACGGCTACCTGCCGCGGATGACCGGTGATCACGGGACCTACCAGCAGGTGCTGGACATGATCGACGGCAAGATCAAGGGGTACTTCCTGCTCGGGCAGAACCCGGCGGTCGGCTCGGCGCACGGCCGCGCGCAGCGTCTGGGCATGGCCAACCTGGACTGGCTGGTGGTCCGGGACCTCTTCATGATCGAAAGCGCCACCTTCTGGCAGAACGGCCCCGAGGTGGCCACCGGCGAGATCGTGCCCGAAGAGTGCCGCACGGAGGTGTTCTTCCTGCCCGCCGCCTCGCACGTGGAGAAGGAGGGCACGTTCACGCAGACGCAGCGGCTGCTGCAGTGGCGCGAGAAGGCCGTCGAACCGCCAGGCGACGCGCGCTCCGAGTTGTGGTTCTTCTACCACCTGGGGCTCAAGCTGCGGGAGAAGCTGGCCGGCTCCGACCTGCCACGCGACCGCGCGCTGCTCGACCTCACCTGGGACTACCCGACGCACGGCCCGCGCGCGGAGCCGAGCGCCGAGTCGGTGTTGCGGGAGATCAACGGGTACGACGTGGCGACCGGCCGCCCGTTGTCCTCGTTCGCCGAGGCCCGCGAGGACGGCTCCACCGCGATCGGCTGCTGGATCTACACGGGGGTGTACGCCGACGGCGTGAACCAGGCGGCCCGGCGCAAGTCCCGCCACGAGCAGGACTGGGTGGCCGCCGAGTGGGGCTGGGCGTGGCCGGCGAACCGGCGCATCCTTTACAACCGTGCCTCCGCGGACCCGGACGGCAATCCGTGGAGTGAGCGTAAGCGCTACGTCTGGTGGGACCCGGAGAAGGGTGAGTGGACCGGCTACGACGTGCCGGACTTCGAGAAGACCAAACCGCCGTCGTACCGGCCGCCGCAGGGTGCCTCCGGCACGGAGGGCATAGCCGGCGACGACCCGTTCGTCATGCAGGGCGACGGCAAGGGCTGGCTGTACGCGCCGAGCGGTGTCCTGGACGGGCCGATGCCGACGCACTACGAGCCGGTCGAGTCGCCGGTGCGCAACCCGCTCTACCGGCAGCAGGCCAACCCGACCCGCAAGACGTACGCGCATCCGGTGAACTCGGTGAACCCGAGCCCACCGGAGCCGCACAGTCAGGTGTTCCCGTACGTGTTCACGGTCAGCCGGCTCACCGAGCACCACACCGCCGGCGGGATGAGCCGGACCGTCCGTCCACTGGCCGAGTTGCAGCCCGAGATGTTCGTCGAGGTGTCCCCGGAGCTGGCCGCCGAGGTCGGGCTCGCGCACCTGGGCTGGGCCCACCTGGTGAGCGGTCGCGCGGTCATCGAGGCGAAGGTGCTGGTGACCGACCGGCTCACCCCGCTGCGGGTGGACGGCCGGATCATCCACCAGGTGTGGCTGCCGTACCACTTCGGGTTCGAGGGTCTGGTGACCGGCGACTCGGCCAACGACCTGTTCGGGATCAGCCTCGACCCGAACGTGCTGATCCAGGAGAGCAAGATCGGTACCTGCGACGTGCGGCCCGGCCGCCGGCCCACCGGGTCGGCGCTGCTCGACCTGGTGGGTGAGTACCAACGGCGGGCCGGCATCACTCCGGGCCGCAACGCCCCGGCGGTCACCATCGACAGTGGTGCCGACAGCGATGGGGAGGGACGCGGTGATTCCTGACCCGAACAGCCTGTACGGCCCGCTGGATCCGGCGCCGGACGCCGGTTGGTCGTCGGCGCCGCCGCGGATGGGGTTCTTCACCGACACCAGCGTCTGCATCGGCTGCAAGGCCTGCGAGGTGGCCTGCAAGGAGTGGAACAACGTGCCGGGCTCCGGCCTGGACCTGCTCGGCATGTCGTACGACAACACCGGGGCGTTGACCGCCAACTCGTGGCGGCACGTCGCGTTCATCGAGCAGCCCCTTCCGGCGGGGCACCGCAGCCCGCCGTTCACGGGGACGCCGACCGGAGAGCCGGTCAGCGCGGCGTCGGCCGCCGTCGCGGCCGGCACCGGCAACCGGACCGGCACGGACCCGGGGTTGCCGACGGGTGCACCGTCGGCCGCCGCCCGGATGGCCACCAGCGGCCCGGCAGACGTGCTCGGCGACCCGATCGACGCCGGCCAGCGGCCGCGCCACGGGCAGGGGTCGGGCGACGCCGGCGCGGGACCGCAGTTCCTCGGGATGCCGGGTGCGCAGCCACCGGGGCGGGGCACCGGCGCGGAGGGGCGCGCTGATTTCCGCTGGCTGATGATGTCGGACGTGTGCAAGCACTGCACCCACGCCGCGTGCCTGGACGTCTGCCCGACCGGTTCGCTGTTCCGGACGGAGTTCGGGACCGTGGTGGTGCAGGAGGACATCTGCAACGGCTGCGGTTACTGCATCTCCGCCTGCCCCTACGGCGTGATCGACCAGCGTAAGGATGACGGTCGGGCGTGGAAGTGCACGCTGTGCTACGACCGGCTCGGCGCAGGACAGACACCGGCGTGTGCCCAGGCCTGCCCGACCGAGTCGATCCAGTACGGCGAGTTGGACGAGCTGCGGGAGCGGGCCGCCGCGCGGGTCGCGACCCTGCACGAGCGGGGAGTGCCGGAGGCGCGCCTGTACGGTCATGATCCGAATGACGGGGTGGGTGGTGACGGGGCGTTCTTCCTGTTGCTGGACGAGCCGGAGGTGTACGGCCTGCCGCCGGATCCGGTGGTGACGACCCGGGACCTGCCGAAGATGTGGAAACGCGCCGGACTCGCGGCGCTCGCCATGGCGGCGGCGACCGTCGCCGCGTTCGTCGGAGGTTCCTCGTGAGTCCGCACCGCCCCGAGGTGGGGGAGTTGTTCCGTCGCTTCCGCGACCGCCTGGCCGCCGACCGACCGGGGACGACGGACCCCGCCGCCGAGACGGACGGCGCGACGGCGGCGACCGCGAGCGACGCACCAGCCGCGACCGCGAACGGTGGACCGAGCGGCACCGACACGCGGGCGGAACTGTCCCCGCGCAACGGCGACCCGAACCGCCGGCGGGCCGGCCGCCGGCGTGGTGGACGCGGTGGCGGCGAGGAGCTGCGGGTGCCGGAGGCCGAGTTCACCTCGTACTACGGCCGGCCCATCCTGAAGGCGCCGGTCTGGAAGTGGGACATCGCCGCGTACCTGTTCACCGGCGGGTTGGCCGCGGGCTCGTCGCTGCTCGCCGCGGGAGGGCAGCTCACCGGCCGGCCGGCGCTGCGGCGGGCCGGGCGGGTCACCGCACTGGGCGCCGTCGGCGCCAGCGCCGTCTTCCTGGTGAAGGACCTGGGCCGGCCGGCGCGGTTCCACCACATGCTGCGGGTCGCCAAGCCGACCTCGCCGATGTCGGTGGGCACCTGGGTCCTCACCGCGTTCGGGCCGGCCGCCGGGGTCGCCGCGATCGCCGAGGCCGCCGGCTGGCTGCCCCGGCACGGTCTGCTCGGGCTCGCCCGCCGGGCGCTGCCGCCGGTCGGGCACGCCGCCGGGCTGCTCGCCGCCGGCACCGCGCCCGCGCTGGCCACGTACACCGGGGTGCTGCTCGCGGACACGGCGGTGCCGTCGTGGCATGAGGCGTACCCGGAGCTGCCGGTCATCTTCGCGGGCAGCGCGCTGGCCAGCGGCGCCGGCGTGGGTCTGCTCGCCGCGCCGCCGGCTGAGGCCGGGCCGGCCCGTCGGATGGCGGTGGCCGGCGCGGCCCTGGAACTGTTCGGCGCGCACCGGGTGGAGACCCGCCTCGGTCTGCTCAGCGAACCCTACCGGCGGGGCCGGCCCGGTCGGCTGCTGCGCGCCGGCCGGCTGCTGACCTCGGCCGGGGTGGCCGGCGCGCTGCTCGGCCGGCGCAGCCGTGTGGTGGGCGCGTTCTCCGGCGCCGCGCTGCTGGCCGCCTCGGTCGCGACCCGGTTCGGCATCTTCTACGGCGGCGTCGCCTCCGCCCGCGACCCGCGGTATACGGTGGTGCCGCAACGCGAGCGGGTCGAGGCCCGGAGAGCTGGGACGGATTCGTCACCTGACCGGGCGGCCCCGCCCGTGCTGTGATCGAATGTCCGATGGAGGCGTTCAGGTGGCTGGTGCCCCTCCCGGTCTTCAAAACCGGTGTGGTCCGGGACCCGGGCCAGGCGGGTTCGATTCCCGTCCGTCTCCGCCAACGCCGGCAGGAGATGACGTGATGGGCGACGGCCCGGTGGACCCGCGACGCCGGGTGCCCCGCACCGACACGCTGCTCGCCGATCCCCGGCTGGCCGCCGCCGCCGCGACGCTCGGCCGGGACCGGGTCAAGACCGTCGTCGCCCGCGCGCAGGAGCGTGCCCGCCGCGGTGAGATCGGCCCGGACGAGGTCCGCGACGCCGCCATCGCCGCGTTGCCCCCGCCCGGCCCCCGCGCGGTGCTCAACGCCACCGGTGTCGTGCTGCACACCAACCTCGGCCGGGCGCCGCTGTCGCCCACCGCGGTCGCGGCGATCGTGGCCGCCGCCGGGCACACCGACGTCGAGCTGGACCTGACCACCGGGCGGCGGGCCCGCCGGGGCCGGGACGCTCTCGACGCGCTGGCCGCCGCCGTGCCCGACGCGGGCGCCGTGCACGTGGTCAACAACGGCGCCGCCGCGCTGGTGCTGGCCGCCACCGCGCTGGCCGCCGGCCGGGAGATCGTGGTCAGCCGCGGCGAGCTGGTCGAGATCGGCGACGGCTTCCGACTGCCCGACCTGCTGGAGAGCACCGGCGCCCGGCTGCGGGAGGTGGGCACCACCAACCGCACCACCCTCGCCGACTACGCGGCCGCGCTCGGGCCGCAGACCGGCTTCGTGCTCAAGGTGCACCCGTCGAACTTCCGGGTCACCGGCTTCACCTCGGCCACCCCGGTGCGGCAGTTGGCCACCCTGGGCGTGCCGGTGGTCGCCGACATCGGCTCCGGGCTGCTCGCCCCCGATCCGCTGCTGCCCGACGAGCCGGACGCCGCCAGCGCGCTGCGGGCCGGAGCCGCCCTGGTCACCGCCAGCGGCGACAAGCTGCTCGGCGGCCCGCAGGCGGGGCTGCTGCTCGGCGACGCCGAACTGGTGGACCGGCTGCGCCGCCATCCGCTGGCCCGTGCGCTGCGCGTGGACAAACTGACCCTGGCCGCGCTGGCCGCCACCCTGCACCGCCCGGACACGCCGACCCGGGCGGCGCTGCACGCCGACCCGGGCGCCCTGCGCCAGCGCGTGGAGCGGCTGCGTGACCGGCTCGGCGCGGACGGCCGCAAGGCAGAGGTGGTGCCGGCGGTCGCCGTGGTCGGCGGCGGCGGCGCGCCCGGCGTGGAGCTGGACTCGTGGGCGCTGAGCCTGCCCGAGCGGTACGCGGCGCCGCTGCGCACCGGCGACCAGCCGGTGCTCGGCCGGGTGGTGCGCGGCCGGCTCCTGCTCGACCTGCGCTGCGTGCCCGCCGACGCCGACGAGGCGCTCCGGGCGGCCGTGCTGCGCGTCCCCGGAGACGACTGACCGTGTTCGTCGTCGCCACCGCAGGGCACGTCGACCACGGCAAGTCGACGCTGGTCCGGGCGTTGACCGGCATGGAGCCCGACCGGTGGGCCGAGGAACGCCGCCGGGGAATGACCATCGACCTGGGGTTCGCCTGGACGACGTTGCCCTCCGGCGGCACGGTCGCGTTCGTCGACGTACCCGGGCACGAGCGGTTCGTGCCGAACATGCTCGCGGGGGTCGGCCCGGTGCCGGCGGCGCTGATCGTGGTCGCCGCCGACGAGGGGTGGATGCCGCAGTCCGCGGAGCACCTGGCCGCGCTGGACGCGCTCGGCGTCGGGTACGGCCTGCTGGCGGTGACCCGCGCGGACCTCGCCGATCCGGAGCCGGCGACGGCCCGGGCGCGGGCCGAGATCGCGGAGACGAGTCTCGGCGCGGTGGAGGTGGTGGCGGTCAGCGGCCTGACCGGCGCCGGCCTGCCGGAGCTGCGCGCCGCCCTGGACCGGCTCGCCGCCCGGCTGCCGGCCCCCACCGTGGACGATCCGGTCCGGCTCTGGGTGGACCGCAGCTTCACCGTGCGGGGCAGCGGCACCGTGGTCACCGGCACCCTGGGCGCCGGCCGGCTGCGGGTCGGCGACGAGCTGGAGCTGGCCGGCGCCGACGAGCTGGTCCGCGTCCGCGGCCTGCACTCCCTCGGCCAGGCCCGGCCGGAGGCGGAGGCGGTGGCCCGGGTGGCGGTCAACCTGCGCGGCACGCCCCGCGACCGGCTCGGCCGCGGGGACGCGCTGCTCACCCCGGGCCGGTTCCACCGCACCGACCTCGTCGACGTCCGGCTCACCGGCGATCCGGCGGCCGACCTGCCGGCCACCCTCACCCTGCACGTCGGCTCGGCGGCGGTGCCGGTCCGGGTCCGCCCGCTCGGCCCGGACACCGTCCGGCTCCGGCTGGCCCGCCCGCTGCCGCTGCTGGTCGGCGACCGGGCGCTGCTGCGCGATCCGGGCCGGCACCACGTGTCCGGCGGGGTGCGGGTGCTGGACGTGGCCCCGCCGCCGCTGGGCCGCCGGGGCGCGGCCGCCGCCCGCGCGCAGGTCCTCGCCGACCTGGACGGCCGACCCGACCTGGCCGGGGAACTGCGCCGCCGCCGGCTGGTACGGGCCGGCACCCTGACCCGGATGGGCGTGCCGGTGGACGCCGCGCCGGTGGCCGGTGACTGGCTGGCCGATCCCGCGCACTGGCGGCGACTCGGCGACCAGGTGACCGAGGAGGTCGCCCGCTACGCCCGGGAGCACCCGCTGGAGCCGGGGATGCCGGTCGACGCCCTGCGCCAACGCCTCGCCCTGCCGGACCGGGCGCTGGTCGAGGCGCTGGTCCGGCCGCCGCTGCGGATCCACGCCGGCCGGGTGGGGGCGGCGAACGCCAACGCCCTGCCCGAGCCGGTGGCCCGGGCGGTGCAGCGGGTCCGCGCCGAGTACGCCGACCGGCCGTTCCGCGCCCCCGAGGCGGACCACCTCGTCGACCTGGGCCTGGGTCCCCGGGAGATCGGGGCCGCCGTACGCGCTGGCGCGCTGCTGCGACTGGCCGACTCCGTGGTGCTGCTGCCCGACGCGCTCGACGACGCGGTACGGGTGCTGGCCGGGCTGCCTCAGCCGTTCACCCTCTCCGCGGCCCGGCAGGCGTTGGACACGACCCGCCGGGTGGCGGTGCCACTGCTGGAGCTGCTGGACCGCCGGGGCGCGACCCGCCGGCTGCCCGACGACGCCCGGATCGTCGTCACCTCCGCGTCCGCCGCCCCCCGGTAACCGCCACCACGGCACCGACCGTCACCTACGGTGACGCCATGGACCCTTCGGCGGTCTGGCGGGACCGGCAGCACCGGTGGCGGATCGAGGCGTACCGCGCCCCGGACCTGCGGTTCGCCGTCTACGCCACCAACGGCCCCACCGAGTCCGCCCCGCTCTGGCTGTTCGGCATGTCGGCGCTGGCCCGGTGGCTGATGACGCACGCCATCTCCCTGGACGACCTGGAGACCGACTGAGCGCGGCCCGGACGACCGGAACCGGACCCGAAGCCGGCCCCGCTGCGGTTGAGTGGCCTGAGGCGGTGGACGGGGGTACGCGATGGGCGCTCAGCTCGGGCAGTTGGCGCTGGTGGCCGTGTTGATACTGATCAACGCCGCGCTCTCCGGCAGCGAGATGGCGCTGGTGACGCTGCGCGAGGGGCAGCTGCGGCGGTTGGGTCGGCGCAGCGCTGCCGGCGACCGGCTGGTGCGGCTCTCCCACGACCCGAACCGATACCTGGCCACCATCCAGCTCGGCATCACCCTGGCCGGGTTCCTCGCCTCGGCGGCGGCCGCGGTGTCGCTGGCCGAGCCGCTGGTCGCCCCGCTCGGCTTCCTCGGCGCGGCGGCCCGCCCCGCCGCCGTGGTGCTGGTGACGGTGGTGCTGACGTTCGTCACCCTGGTGATCGGCGAGCTGGCCCCGAAGCGGCTGGCGATGCAGCGCGCCGAACGCTGGGCGCTGCTCAGCGCCGGCCCGCTGGACCTGCTGGCCCGGCTGTCCCGGCCGGCGGTGTGGCTGCTGAGCCGCGCCACCGACGCGGTCGTCCGGCTGGCCGGCGGCAACCCGAAGGCCAGCCGGGAGGAGATGACCGAGGAGGAGCTGCGGGAGATGCTGGTCAGCCAGCGTGGGCTGTCCGCCCAGCAGCGGGAGATCCTGACCGGCGCGTTCGACATCGCCGGCCGGACGCTGCGCGAGATCCTGGTGGCCCGGCGGGACGTGACCGCGCTGCCGGCGAGCCTGGCCGTCGACGAGGGGGTGCGACGGCTCGCCGCCGCCGGGCGTTCCCGCGCGCCGGTCACCGGCGCCGGCGGCCTGGACGAGGTGATCGGCGTGGTGCACATCCGTGACCTGGTGCGGGCCGGCGACGGCACGGTGGGGGAGCGGGCCCGCCCGCCGCTGCTGCTGCCGTTCACGCTGGCGGTCTCCGACGCCCTGCGCCACCTTCGTCAGGAGCACCAGCAGCTTGCCCTGGTGGTCGACGAGCACGGCGGCATCGACGGCATGATCACCATGGAGGACCTGCTGGCCGAGGTCGTCGGCGAGTTGTACGACGAGACCGACCGGGACGTCGGCGGTGTGATCCGGGAGCCGGACGGGTCGCTGCTGGTGCCGGGTGAGTTTCCGCTGCACGACCTGCCCGACCTGGGCGTGCGGTTGAGTTTCCCGCTCTCGCAGGAGTACACGACGGTGGCCGGGTTGGTGCTGGCCCGGCTGCGGCACCTGCCCGGCGAACCGGGGGAGACGGTCCGGCTGCCCGGCCTGACCCTGGAGGTGGTGGAGGTCGGCGACCGGGCGGTACGCCGGGTGCGCCTGCGCGGGTTCACCGCCGAGCGGTGACCGGCGGCGGGCGCGTCACCCGGACGGGCGACCCCACCACCGAACCCACCCGCTGGCGCATTTCCGCCGCTTACGGTGCGATACGTGAAGGACCGAGGATTGCGGACGTTCGTCACGGTGCTGGCCGGCCTCGCGGTGATCTACTTCGGAACCGCCGGCCGTAGTCCCGAGGAGGGCCGTGGTCTCTCCGGCGGGCTCGTGGTCCTGGCGCTGCTCGCCGCGCTGCTGGTGTGGCACCTGACGCGTCCGGGGGACAAGACGGTGAAGTGAGCGCTCAGCGGGCGGCGCGGGTGACCTCACCCGCGGACTCCTCGCCGAGCGCCACCCGCACCAGCGCCGAGGCGAGCCGCCCGAAGTCCGGCTCGTCGACGAGCCGGGCCAACCCGTCCGGCGCCTCCGGCAGACCCAGCCGCTTCGCCCCGGCCAGCGCCCGGCGGTCGGCGTACGGGCGCACGTCGGACCACACCGTCTGCGCCTCGCGCAGGTAGATGTCGGCGCCCGTGGGCCCGATGCCGGGGAACTCGGTGAGCCGTCGGCGCAGCCCGGCCGGGTCACCCTCGGCCTCCCGGTGCAGCCGCCGCAGGTCGCCGTGCCAGCGGTCCAGGCACAGGCGGGCGCCCGTGCCGAGCATCGTGGCCGTCCGCTCGTCGTAGCGGCGGTAGTGGCCCCTGCCCAGCGCGTCCACCCGCTGCTGCCAACTGGCCGCCTCCATCGCCTGCGGCGTGCGGTAGCCGGCGGCGAACAGCTCCCGCGCGGCGTCCACCGCCACGCACGCCCGGATCCGGGTGCTCAGCAGGGTGGCCAGCACCAGCAGCTGGTACAGCGGCCCGGGTCGGTCGGAGAGCCGGATGCCGGCCTCCTCCGCGTACGTGCGGCTGCTCCGGTCCAGCAGGACCCGCGCCACGGTTCGGTCGTTGCCCACGCCCGCTGGGTACCCGCCCCGGCGGCGGCTAGCCCTTCCGCCGCCGCGCCGGCCCGGAATGCCGCCGGGTCGGGTGGGTATGCCTGCGGTGGAGGCGGTCGATGCCGCCGTATCCGGAGGGAGACACCCGTGGTCAACCCGCAGCAGGAGGAGCTCCGGCGCAACGCCAAGGGAGCCACCAGTCAGGACAGCAAGGGGCCCAAGCCGACCGGGCACCCGCTCAACCGCGGCTCGTCCCGCGGTGACGCGGGTCGGCCGGTGCCCAAGGGCCAGGTGTCGCCGTACGGCCCGACGACCGAGCCGGTCGCCGAGGACGACAGCGACAACCCGGTCTAACGACCGCGACCTGACGGCCGCCGCAACCTGTTCCAGGTGGCGGCGGCCGTCAGCCCGTACGCCAGGTGCGGCACGATGTCGGAGATCCAGTCGGAGCGCCGCCACGTACGCGGGTCGCTGATGCCCAGCGCGGTGATGGACCCGTCGGTCATCGTCATGACGCCGGCGCCGAGCACCCCGGTGGCCATCGGCAGCGGCTGCCGGCGGCCGTTGGCGTAGAGCGCGAACGCGACTCCCGCGGCGATGCCCAGCCCGTAACCGATCAGGGCGCCGAGGCCCGAGCGGCGGTTGGCCGCCCGGGCCCCGGTCCCCAGGTCCACGTGCGTGATCCCGGCGAGCCGGCCGACGGTGTCCTCCGGCGTGCTGCTCGCCGGCCTGGCCCGCAGAGCCATGTCCAGGTAGCTGACCACGTTGAGCGCGGTGCTGCCGACGGCGCCCGCGATGGCGCCGTCGGCCAGGTCGACCCTCCTCACTTCGGGTCGCCCGGTTCGCGCTCGCCCTTGGGGCCGTACGTGCGCTCGCCGCGCACCACGCCCCGTTGACCGCGATCCTCCTGGAGGATCCGGTTGGCGACCTGGTCGGCCTTGCCGTCGGGCACCCGCCGTCCCGAATCGTCGATCGCGTTACGGATGCGCGCCCGCTGCTTGTCGTACGCGTTACTGCCCGGCCGTGGTCCTGGCATCAGCTGCCTCCTTCGTCCGTCGCCGTTGGCGTACCGCGCCCGTCTACCCGTCTGAGCGCGGGCCAATCCCGACGTCAGCGTGGGCTGCGGACCACGGCCACCGGGCACTGGGCGTGGTGCAGCACCGACTGACTCACCGACCCCAGCAGCAACCCCGTCACCTCGCCGCGCCCCTGCCCGCCCACGACCACCAGCTGGGCGGCGCCGGACGCCTCGGCGAGCACTGCCCCGGGCCGCCCGTGCACCGCCCGCGACGTCAGCGGCAACCCGGGCCAGCGCTCGGTCAGCCCGGCCAGCGAGTCGGCGAGCATCCGGTCCTCCTCGCCGTGCAGCCGCGCCTCGTCGTACACCAGGGGCTGCATGTCGCCCGGGCCGGTGCTGCGCGGGTGCCCGTAGGCGTACACCGCCAGCAGCGGCACACCGCGCGCCACGGCGGCCTCGGCGGCGAACTCGAAGGCGAGCCGGGACGCCGCCGAGCCGTCCATCCCGACCAGCACCGGCTCGTCGGGACGTTCCGCGCCGCGGGCCACCAGCACCGGGCAGTCGGCGTACGCCGCGACCTGCACCGCCACCGAGCCGAGCACCAGCGAGGCGAAGCCACCCAGACCCCGGTCGCCGAGCACGATGAGCGCGGCGGTGGGGGACTCGCCCACCAGCACCGCGGCGGCCTCGCCGTCGATGATCTCGCCGGAGATCGACAGCCCGGACGCGGTGGCCTCGGCCTCGGCCACCGCGGCGGCGACCAGTTCCTCGGCCTGGTGACGCAGCCCGCCGCCGGGCGGGGCGTCCGGGGCGGGGGAGACCGGCACGTGCAGCAGCGGCCAGATGAACCCGTGCACGACCCGCAGCGGCCGGTGCCGACGGGCGGCTTCCGTGGCGGCGAGGCGTACCGCGCGCAGGGACGGCTCGGAGCCGTCCACGCCGACCACCACCGCCGCGCTGTTCGCCGAGTTCACCGTCCACCTCCCGCCGGGGCCAGTATCGCGGGCGGGGACAGCTCGGCGGAGCGATACCGCCCAGCGCGTCCGGGTCGGTACGCTGGCGACGACCAGCCCGGAGGGAGCGTCGTCGATGGGTGAACCGGACCAGCCGAGCACGGCCCGCATGATCGATTTCTGGCTCGGTGGGGACCACCACTTCCCGGTCGACGTGGCGGCCGCGACGGCGTTCGAGCAGGCGTACGGACCGTGCGCGCCGGTGTTCCGGGAGCTGCGGGCCTTCCTCGGTCGGGCGGTGCGGGCCATGGCGGGGGAGGGTGTGGACGGGTTCCTGGTGTTCGGCGCGGGCGTGCCCACGATGGGCAACGTGCACGAGGTCGCCACCCAGGCCACCGTGCTCTACACCGACGTCGACCCGGTCACGATCCGGCTGGGGCAGCGCATCCTCGCCGGCAGCGACCGGGCCGGCTACGGCTACGGAGACGCCACCGACATCGGCACCGTCGACCCGGCGCAGCTGCACCGCTTCGTCCCGGGTTGGGGTCGTCGCCCGGTCGGGGTGGTGTTCCTGGGGCTCGCGGCCTTCCTCGACGACGACACGCTGGCCCGCACCCTCGACGAGCTGTACGTGGCGGCGGCGCCGGGCAGCATGCTGGCCGTGGATTTCGACACCGAGGAGCTGGCCGGTCATCCGGAGGCGCTGGCGATGATGGGGCCGACGTTCCGGATGCGCCCGCCGGCCGCGTTCGCGCCATTGCTGGGTCGGTGGGCGCCGACGGCCGACGGGGTCGTGCCGGTCAACCAGTGGCGCCCGGACGGCGCGCCGGCGGAGGTGCCCGACGCGTTCCACGGGGTGCTCGCGACCCGCGGCGCCGACTGACCCCGCGGCACCGCGCCGACGGCCTGTCCGGGGGCGTCCGTATGATGCTTGCCCTGTAGCAAGTTTCTGGAGAGGACGACCATGGTGGACGCGCCGGACGTGGTGTCGCGTGCGCTGCGCGAGGCCCCGCCCGACCAGCTGGCGGAGGCCGCGGACCGGGCGATCCGCTCGACGCTGGGCGCGGTGCGCACCGACGTGTTCGTCGCCGACTACCGGATCAGCGGTCTGTGGCCGGTGCTCGACCCGGACCTGCCGGCGGCCGGGTTCCTGGCCTGTCACACCGTGGCGCAGCGCTGTTTCAGCAGCCAGCAACCGGTGCACGACATCGCCAAGGACGGTCCGTGCCGGCTCTACCTGCCACTGACGGTGTGGGGGGAGCGGCTGGGTGTGCTGCTGATCGAGCTGCCCACCACGCCCGGCCCCACCGTCACCGGCGTCGCCACCGACATCGCGGGCATCCTCGGCGTCGCCATGCGGGCCGCGGACCGGGAGACCGACCGGTACCGGCGGGCCCGACGCCGCGAGCGGCTCAGCATGGCCGCCGAGATGCAGTGGGACCTGCTGCCCGGGCGCAGCGTCGCGCACCGCGCTTTCCACCTGGCGGGTCAGCTGGAACCGGCGTACACGGTGGGTGGGGACCACTTCGACTGGTCCCTGGACGGCGACCGGCTCACCGTGACGGTCCTCAACGGGGAGGGCAGCGGCCTGGCCGCGTCGCTGCTCACCGCGGTCACCGTCAACGCGATGCGCAACGCGCGCCGCTCCGGAGGTGGTCTGGTGGAGCAGGCGGAGCTGGCGTCGGACACGGTCTTCTACCAGCACCGGGGTCGCCGGCACGTGGCGACGCTGCTGCTGGAGCTGGACAGCGGCACCGGGCGGGTGCGGGCGGTCGACGCCGGCTCGCCGCGGATGTTCCGGCTGCGCGGGGCGGCGGTCGAGCCGGTGAAGCTGGAGCAGCAGCTGCCGCTGGGCATGTTCGCCGAGACCCGCTACGAGGTGGAGGAGTTCCAGCTCGAGCCGGGTGACCGTGTCTTCGTGGTCAGCGACGGGGTGTGGGCCGCGGAGCCCGCGGGTCAGGAGCCGTACGGGCAGCGGGTGCTGGCGCGTTCCCTGCGTGCCACGCGGTTGCAGCCGGCGACCGAGGCGGTTGGTACGGTGATGCGCGAACTGCATGCCTACCTGGTGGATTCCGATCTTCGCGACGACGCCGTGGTGGTCTGTTTGGACTGGCACGGCCCGCGTGATCCGGACGGCGGGTGAAAGTCGTCCAGGATCCGGTGGGCGGGCACCAGCGCGACGACGGCAGGGGACATCAGGTGGAGCGACCTGCGGATCTCGCCTCGGCGATCGACGCGGCCGCCGAGACGCTGATCGCCGTCCTCGAGTCGGCCGCGTCGCGGCACCAGGTGCCGCCGACCCAGTTGCGGGTCCTGATGCTGATCAGCAGCCGGGCGGAGACCAACGTCAACCGGCTGGCGGAGCTGCTGGACGTGGTGCCCTCCTCGGCCAGCCGGCTCTGTGACCGCCTGGAGGCGACGGGGTTGCTGCGCCGGGTGGCCGATCCGCGGGACCGGCGGGAGGTGCGGTTGGTGCCGACCGCCGCCGCGCAGACGCTGCTGGGGGAGCTGGCCGAGCGGCGCCAGCGTGCGGTGCAGGCGGTGCTGGACCGGATGCCGTCGCGTGCGCAGCACGATCTGCTGGTGGCGTTGCTCGCGTTCGGCCGGGCGGCGACGACGCAGGCCGTCCCGGAGCAGCAGACCGACACGGCGGTCCGGACGGCCTGAACCGGCCGGCTCGGTCTTCCACTAGTATCCTAGGACGCTCTACGCGTGGTGATCCACGCCACAGTGCTGCCAGGGCCGCACCAAGGAGCACGCGGCGGCACCCGGAGCGCGGGCGGGAGCCCGATATAGTGGCAGCGCACTCAGCCGGCCCGTGATCATCGAGATCGCGGGCCGCGTCAGGGGAGGTCCCGTCCGGGGCCGCAGGGGAGCCGGCGGTGGCCGGCCCGACAGCGCGTACGACATCCGCCGCGCCCGACGTCGACCGGGCGCCGGAGCGTGCCGCGGAGGAGGTTCGGTGTCGCGTCGGCCGGCTCGGGCAGAGCATCCGCGAGTCACCGGCGATCAGACCCCCGGTGACCAGGTGCTCACCCTGCCCAACCTGATCAGCTTCGGGCGGCTGCTGGGCGTGCCGCTCTTCCTGTACCTCTTCCTGGTGGCCCGGGCCGACGTGGCGGCGGTCGTCGTGCTGGCCATCGGCGGCACGACCGACTGGGTCGACGGCTGGATCGCCCGCCGGCTGCGCCAGGTGAGCCGGCTCGGGGAGCTGCTCGACCCGCTCGCCGACCGGCTCTACATCCTCGCCACGCTGATCGCGTTCACCGCCCGGGAGGTGGTGCCGTGGCAGTTCACCGCGGCGCTGCTGGCCCGGGAGCTGCTGCTGCTCGGCTCGCTGGCGGTGCTGCGCCGCTACGGGTACGGGCCGCCGCCGGTGCACTACGTGGGCAAGACCGCCACGTTCCTGCTGCTCGCCGCGTTCCCGGTGCTGCTGCTGGCCACCGCCTCGACCAGTGTGGAGACGGCGGCCGCCGCGATCGGCTGGGGGCTGGCCTGGTGGGGCCTGGTGCTCTACTGGGTGGCCGGTGGGATGTACGTGGTGCAGGCCGCACGGCTGGTCCGTGCGGCGCGCGGCCCGGGGGCGGCGGCGTGAGCGCGCCGAAGCCCGGGGGCAGCCGGTCGGAGCGGGTGTACGCCCCGGACTTCCTCACCGAACTGTTCCGCAACCCGCTGGACCCGGGATACGCCGACGCGGCGGCTGCCAGGCGGTCGCGGCCGGCCGAGGCGCCGCAGGGGTGGCGCTCCTGGTCGGCGCGCTCGGTCAGCCTGATCGTGGTGGTGGTGCTGGGTTTCCTCTTTGCGGTCGCCTACCGGCAGACCATGGCGGACGAGCCGGGCCGCAGCCAGGCCCGCTCGGGGCTGGTCGCGCAGATAAAGGATCGCGTGAGCGAGACCGACCGGTTGTCGACGCGCGCGGACCAGTTGCGCGAGGAGGTCGGCCGGCAGCGGGACGCCGCGTTGAGCGGGTCGGCCGCCGCGCGGCTGCGGGACCTGGAGGCGGGCACGGGGCTGGGGCGGGTGCGCGGCGACGGTGTGGTGGTGCGGTTGGCGGACGCGACGGGCAACGCGGACGCGGTGACCGGCGCGGGTGCGGGGCCGTCCCGGGTGCTCTACAGCGACCTGCAGGGGGTGGCGAACGCGTTGTGGAGCGCGGGTGCGGAGGCGATCGCCATCAACGGGCAGCGGTTGACCGCGACGTCGACGATCCGGTTGGCCGGTGAGGCGATCCTGGTGGACTTCCGGCCGGTGATGGGGCCCTACGAGGTGTCGGCGATCGGTCCGGGTTCGTTGCGGCGCAAGTTCGAGGACAGCCGGAACGCGGATCTGATGCGGGAGGTCGCGCAGAAGACCGGTCTGTCGTTCGGTGTGCGGGAGGCGGACGACCTCACCCTGCCGGCGGCGCCGGAGCCGCAGCTACGCTACGCCAAGCCGCCGGTCAGTCCGAGCCCTTCCGCGTCGGGTGTCCGGTCCGGCAGTCCCGGGTCGTCGGGTTCTCCGGCGACCGTTAGCCCCTCCGGAGGTGGCCGATGATCGCGGTGCTGGCGTTGCTCGCCGGTGTGGTGCTCGGTGTGTGGCTCGATCCCACGGTGCCGGCGGCGTTGCAGCCGTACCTGCCGATCGCGGTGGTGGCCGCGTTGGACGCGGTGTTCGGTGGCGTGCGCGCGAAGCTGGACCGGATCTTCGACGACAAGCAGTTCGTGGTGTCGTTCATCTCGAACGTGCTGGTGGCGGGTCTGATCGTCTATCTCGGTGACCAGTTGGGGGTGGGCGGGCAGTTGTCCACCGGTGTGGTGGTCGTGCTCGGTGTTCGGATCTTCGGGAACGTGGCGGCGATCCGTCGGCACCTGTTCCGGGCGTAGGTTTGACAGCGATGAGCGACGAGCAGACCGAGACGGGTACGGGGTGGCCGCAGCCGGCGGGTCCGGTGCGGCCGGGTGGGCCGGCGGGTGAGCCGGATCCGCGGCCGGATGCGCCGGACCCGGACGAGTTGAGCCCGTTGGCGCCACAGGTGCCGGCGGAGCGGGAGCCGGCCGAGGATTCCGGGGTGGCGCGGGTCGACGAGGGCGCGACGGTGGACCTGAGCGGTGTGTCGCCGTCGGGCGGGTCGGCGGCGTCGGTCGAGGAGCCGGCGACGCCGGTGACGTCGGCTGCCCGGGGTCGGTTCCGGATGAGCACGGCCGGTGTGATGATCGTGGCGCTGTTGGCGTTGCTGGGTTTCACGCTGGTGGTGCAGTTCAAGACGACGTCGACGGATCCGACGCTGGGGGCGACGCGTCAGGAGGACCTGGTGCGGATCCTGTCGGATCTGGATGCCCGGGAGAACCGGTTGCAGCAGGACATCCGGGCGTTGGAGGACAGCCAGCGGCAGTTGCGCTCGGGTGAGCAGGGTCGTCAGGCGGCGTTGGACGAGGCGACGCGGCGGGCGGACGAGCTGGGCATCCTGGCGGGTACGTTGCCGGCGGTGGGGCCGGGTCTGACGGTGCAGTTCGAGAGCGGTGGTAAGCCGATCTCGGCGAACCAGGTGCTGGACGCGGTGCAGGAGCTGCGGGGCGCGGGCGCGGAGGCGATGCAGATCTCCGGCGGTGACCGGGCGACGGTGCGGATCATCGCGTCGACGTTCTTCCTGGATGGCGAGAACGGGACGCTGGTGGTGGAGGGGCGTCGTTTGGTGGCGCCGTACACGATCACGGTGATCGGTGACCCGGCGACGATGCGCACGGCGTTGAACATTCCTGGTGGGGTGGTCGCTTCGGTCCAGGGTGTCGGCGGTAACGTGACTCTTGAGGAGCGTGGGGTTGTCGAGGTTTCGGCGCTGCACGCGCCGATCAAGCTGGAACACGCCCGTCCGGTCTCCTGACCGGCGCGGCCGCGCCGGGCCCGGGTGGTCCGGGGCACCGATGGATGAAGGACGCGTCTGGTGATTCCCGAGGATCTGCGATACACCGCCGAGCACGAGTGGGTGGCGGGTGACGGCACCGGTTCGGTTCGGGTCGGCATCACGCACTTCGCGCAGGACGCGTTGGGCGACATCGTGTACGTGCAGTTGCCGGAGCCGGGTGCGGTGGTTGCGGCCGGTGACTCGTTGGGTGAGATCGAGTCGACCAAGAGCGTGTCGGAGATCTACGCGCCGGTGGCCGGTACGGTGGCGGCGCGCAACGATGCGTTGGGTGACACGCCGGAGCTGATCAACACGGAGCCGTATGGTGCGGGTTGGTTGGTGGAGATCACCCCGAATGATCCGACGGCGACGGACGGGTTGCTGACGGCGGCCGCGTACCGCAAGATCACCGAAGGCTGAGTGTGCTTGATCCGGCGTGCGGGATGTCTGCGCGCGTCCGGTTGCCCTGCATTTCGGCGCTGGCTAGGCTCGCCCAGTCGACCGAGAACCCAATAGTTGAGCGTTGCGGAATTGCCTTCCCGGGCACGGGGAGCCAGCCGCCGGGTGTTCAAGTGCCCGGCGGCCAGACCCGCCATTACCCGACGCCGACCGAACAGATCCGTGAGGTGGTCCCATGACGCGCCCAGACGACGAGTTCCCCCCGCTCGACGTCACTTCGACGCTCAATCTCGGTTCGCTCGACGAAGTGCTGGAGGGGCCGGACACCGATGTGGTGCCGAGCCGGATGTCCGGTTCGTTGCCGCCGGGTATGGCGCTGCTGGTGGTTCGTCGCGGCCCGAATGCGGGTGCCCGGTTCCTGTTGGACCACGATGTGACAACGAGTGGCCGGCACCCGGACAGTGACATCTTCCTCGACGACGTGACGGTGTCACGGCGGCACGCGGAGTTCCACCGTGATGGTGGGACGTTCACGGTGCGGGACGTGGGCAGCCTCAACGGCACGTACGTGAATCGTGAGCGGGTCGAGGCGGCCACGTTGAGCAATGGTGACGAGGTTCAGATCGGCAAGTTCCGGGTGGTGTTCATCGCCGGTCCGCGCCCGGAGGAGGAGGCCGGCCGGGGGTGAACGAGCCTGCGGCCTCCACGCCACCCGGGGCGGCCCGGTCCCAGCCGCTGATGAGCATCGGTGAGGTGCTGGGGCAGTTGCGGGTGGATTTCCCGGACACGACGATTTCGAAGCTGCGGTTCCTCGAGGCCGAGGGGCTGGTCGAGCCGCAGCGGACGGCGGCGGGTTACCGGAAGTACAGCTGGGACGACGTGGCGCGGTTGCGGTTCGTGCTGACCGCGCAGCGGGACAGGTACCTGCCGTTGCGGGTGATCCGTGAGCAGTTGGCGCAGTGGGACTCGTCCGGTGAGCAGCCGGAGCGGTCGCGGCCGGCGCTGGTCGCGGTGGGGCCCGACGGTGCGGTGCCGGGTCGGGAGTCGGCGGAGCCGGCCGAGTCGTCGCAGGTGCGGCTCGGCCGGGCCGATCTTGTCGCGCGTAGTGGGATCGACGAGTCGACGCTGGCCGAGTTGGAGCGGCTCGGTGTCGTGGTGTCGGATCCGCCGGGGTGGTATGACGCGGATGCGTTGATCATCGCTTCGGCGGTGGCGGGTCTGGCGGCGTACGGGTTGGAGCCGCGTCACCTGCGGGGTTACCGGACGGCGGCGGACCGTGAGGTCGGTTTGTTCGCGCAGTTGGTGGCGCCGTTGGCGCGGCAGAGTGATCCGGCGGCACGGGCGCGGGCGGCGGAGACGGCGCGGGAGTTGGTGGCGTTGTCGGAGCAGTTGCACGCGGCGTTGGTGCGGGTGGGTCTGCGGTCGACGTTGGGTCGGTGAGGGTTCCCGGCGGGCGGTGGCTGAGCGGAAAGATCTCCCTCGGGAAGCGTGCCGTAGGCTTGCCGGGGTAACCCCTTTCTGGCGCGGGCGTGGTGCTGTAGCGCATGGGACGGCCGTGTCGCGGTCCGTGTACCGTGCAGGGAAGGGCGCGGTGCGGCGTAGGTGACAACGACACGGAGGCGGCGGTGCGCGAGCTGAGCGTGGTCGGAGTTCGGGTGGAGCTGCCCAGCAACCAGCCGATCGTCCTGCTCAGGGAGGTCGAGGGCGACCGCTATCTGCCGATCTGGATCGGCGCGGTCGAGGCCACGGCTATCGCTTATGAGCAGCAGGGGGTCAAGCCGGCCCGACCGTTGACGCATGATCTTCTGCGGGACGTGTTGGCGGCGTTGAAGGCGCCTCTGCAGGCGGTGGAGATCACCGAGCTGAAGGAGAACGTCTTCTACGCGGATCTGTTGATCGGTGACGGGGTGCGGGTGTCGGCGCGGCCGAGCGATTCGATCGCGTTGGCGTTGCGTGTCGGTGCGCCGATTCGTTGTGCCGAGCAGGTCCTCAGCGAGGCGGGGATCGTCATCCCGGATGAGCAGGAGGACGAGGTGGAGAAGTTCCGCGAGTTCCTGGAGCAGGTGCGTCCGGAGGACTTCGCGGGCTGAGTCGGGTTGGCCGGCTCCGTCGGGCGTCACTGTGGGTCATACCGGGACGCCGTTGGTGATCTTTCTTGGTGGCTGCGCGGCGTGTCGCGTCGGTTCCTCCGTGGTAACCCCTGAAGGTGGCTATAGGGTTGCCGTGTCGAGGGGTGCGCGTCCCGGAAACGACGCGTCGCCGCACTGACGGGGAGGTTGTCCGGATGCACGAGCCGCGGGATTCTGATCCGGGTACGGAGTTGGACCAGCCGGGTGTGGCGACTGAGGGTGACGGTTCGGTGGGCTACCGGGGTGTGACGGCATGTCACGCGGTGGGCATCAGTTACCGGCAGTTGGATTACTGGGCGCGGACGGCGCTGGTGGTGCCGAGCGTTCGTGACGCTTCGGGTTCGGGGACGCAGCGGTTGTACTCGTTCCGGGACCTGGTGGTGTTGAAGGTCGTGAAGCGGTTGTTGGACGCGGGGGTGTCCCTGCAGAACATCCGCAAGGCGATTGAGGCGCTGCGGTCGCGTGGTGTGGACGATCTGGCCGGGATCACGCTGATCTCCGACGGGACGACGGTGTACGAGTGCCGGTCGCCGGAGGAGGTGGTCGACCTGTTGCAGGGTGGCCAGGGTGTGTTCGGCATCGCGATCGGTGGGGCGTTCAAGGAGATCCAGGGCTCGTTGTCGCATCTGCCGGCGGAGCCGGCGGCGAGCGGCCCGGCGGAGCCGGTGGCGGCGCCCGAGTCGGATCCGGTGGGCGACGAGTTGGCGGCGCGGCGGGCGCGGCGGCGGGCGGGCTGAGCGCCGTTCGTGTTGCCCTGGGCTGTCGACGCGCCCGGTTTCACGTATGGTTTTTCGCTGCCGGTTGGTGACTCTGTGTCAGGTCTGCGGGTCTGTGCTGCCCTGTGGGGACGGAGTGATCCACAGTGGGTGCCGGGGTGGTCGCCGACTGTGGAGGGTCCGGTCAACTGCGGTGACACTGGGTGCCGGGTTGCTGTCGGGGATCCGATAGGGGGGCGCTGACCGGAAAGCGCCGACACGCTATGGTCCGTCACGGTCCCCGGTGTGCCGCCGTGGCATGTGGATGTCGCACCGGTGGGCCGTCGCCCCTCCGCGCCGACCCCGCGCGGCCCCTCCACCCTGGAAGGAACGACCGTGACGGTCACCGAAGAAACCGCCCCCGTTTCGCACTACGACCGCATCGGCGGCGCCAGCTCGGTCAAGGCGGCCGTCGAGCTGTTCTACGACAAGGTGCTCGCCGACCCGGACCTGGCGGGTTACTTCACCGAGGTGAACATGCCGGGCCAGCGGCGGCACCTGACGCTGATGCTGACCGTGGTGCTGGGTGGCCCGAACGAGTACGCCGGTCGCGGGTTGGCCGAAGCACACCAGCCGCTGAACATCCCGGTGGAGCACTACGTCAAGGTCGGTGAGCACCTGACCGTGACGCTGACGGAGCTGGGCGTGCCGGCGGACATCCTGGCCGACGTGCAGACGGTGCTGGGGCAGGTGCAGGACCAGGTGGTGGCCGCCGGGAACCGTCCGGGCGTCTGAGCGTGGACGCGGCCCGACTCAAGCAGAGTTGGTCCCTGGTCGCCGGGCACGGCGACCAGGTGCCGCTCTATTTCTATTCGACATTGTTCCTGACCCACCCCGAGACGCGGCAGATGTTCCCGACGAACATGGCCGGGCAGCGGGACCGGCTGGTGACCGCGCTGGGGCACATCGTGTCCAACGTGGACCAGGTGGATCGGCTGGTCGGCTTCCTGCAGGACCTCGGAGCGGACCACCGTAAGTTCGCGGTCCGGCCGGAGCACTACCCGGCGGTTGGTGAGGCGCTGCTGGCGACGTTGCAGCATTTCCTGGCCGAGCAGTGGACCGAGGAACTGGCCCAGGACTGGGCGGCCGCGTACGGGCTGGTCGCGCAGGTGATGGTGGAGGCCGCGCAGGCTGCCGAGTCGGTGAACCCGCCGTGGTGGGTGGCGGAGATCGTGGCGCACGAGCGTCGAGCGTTCGACGTGGCGGTGCTGACGGTGCGCCCGCAGTACCTGCTGCCGTTCACCCCGGGTCAGTCGATCGGGGTGTCGCACCCGTCGGTGCGCTCCTGGCGGTACTACTCGCCGGCGAACGCGCCGCGCGCGGACGGCACGTTGGAGTTGCACGTGCGGGCCGCGCCGGGTGGCGCGGTGTCCTCACGGCTGGTGTACGGCACGGCGGTGGGTGACCGCATCCACCTGGCCGCGCCGGTGGGGGACCGCTTGTCGTTGTGGTCGGCGGGCTCCAGCGATCTGCTGCTGCTGGCGGCGGGTACCGGCTGGGCGCCGGTGAAGGCGCTGGTGGAGCAGGTCGCCGCGGAGGGTTCCCGCCGGCGGGTGGACCTGTACGTGGGAGCTCGTTCGCGCAGCGAGTTCTACGACAGCGACGCGATCGACAAGTTGGCGTCGTCGTGCCCGTGGTTGACGGTGACGTACGTGGTGGGCGCCGACGCGACCCGGCCGGGGGAGTTCGTGCACGCGGTGGACCGGGCGTTGGCCGACGGCGACTGGCGTTCCCGGCACGTGTACGTGTGCGGGTCGGACGAGATGGTTTCGCACGCGGTGCAGACGTTGGTCCGGGCGGGCTACCACGCGGATCAGGTGCACCACGAGGGCCTGGGTAAGCACTGGTACGGCCCGGCCTGGCGTACGGCGGTGGATCAGTCGACCGCCGGTGACCCTTCCGGAGGTGTTCGGTGAGCGCGAGGAGTGAGCTTGCGAGCCCCGCAGTCGCGAACGAAAGGCGTGCTCCGGTGAGCGCGAGGAGTGAGCTTGCGAGCCCCACAGTCGCGAACGAAAGGCGTGCTCCGGTGAGCGCGAGGAGTGAGCTTGCGAGCCCCGCAGTCGCGAACAAAAGACCCGCTCCCGTGAGCGCGAGGAGGTGGGTCCGGTGAGCGCGACCCCGATCAGCCGGTACGACGGTGTGCAGATCGCCGGTGGTGTGCAGGTGCGGATGACCGCCGACCGGGTTCGGCGGTGGGAGTTCGGCACCGCGTCGTTCGGCCGTCGCGGTTACGACAACGCCGACGTGGACCGGTTCCGTGTGCAGGTCGCCGATGAGCTGGACCTGTTGGCGACGCAGGTCGCGAACCTGCGGGCGGAGAACGAGCGGCTCAATGACCGGGTGGAGCTGCACCGGCACGGGGTGATCCCGAGCACGGGCGCGGCGGCGAAGGTGCCGGCGGCGAAGGAGGTGAATCTGCTGTCCGCGGCGCAGCGGGAGGCGGAGCAGATCATCGCGCAGGCGCACGACTACGCGCGGCGGGTCGCCGAGTACGCCCGGGTGCAGTACGAGAGTTACATGCAGGCCGCGGCGGAGGAGGCGAAGCAGGAGGCTGAGCGGGCGGTGACGAACTATCGCAGCTCGGCCGGATCGAGTTTCGACGACACGGTGGCCACCCGGGAGGCCCTGCGGATCTTCGGCGAGATGATGGTGTCGCACATGCAGGCGGCGGCCCGGCATCTCGACGACGGCAGTGAGCAGTTGGCTCGCACGATGGACCGGATCGCGAAGGAGACGCCGGGCGCGCCGTTCGTCGGCGGCCCTGTGGGGCAGGCGGCGCTGCCGCGGCACCACCAGCAGCGATGATGGTGGGGTGGGGTCCGTTGGTCGGGCCCCACCCGAGCCCGTGCGCTGGAAAGGTTCCTTCCATGTCGGTGTCAGCATCCGCGTCCTCCGCTTCGCCGCTTCCGCACGGCCGGTCCCCGGACCCGGTGGCGGCGTTGGAGGCTTCGACGTGGGTGTTGGCCGCCGTGGTCGGCACGATGCGGGAGGCCCTGTCGGCGCCGCTCGCCGAGGTTCTGGCGGGGGCGCCGCAGCGCACCGCTGTGCTGGAGGCCGCCGGGCTGGTGTCGTGGGACGGTGTGACGCCGGTTCCGCATCCCTCGTTGGTGCCCGCGGACGGGCCGACGGGGCGCGGCGGCGTGGAGGCCCGGCTGAGCGGGTTGCGGCAGGCGGTCGCCGCCGCCGCGCAGGACGCGTCCGCGCCGGCCGGGGGCGGCTGGGCGGAGTTGGACGACGAGGTGCTGCTGAACCAGGGCAGGGCGTCCGCCGTGACCGGCCGTGCGCTGGCCACGCGGGTGGTGCCGGAACTGCCGGGGCTCGCGGAGCGCCTGGGGGCGCCGGGCGGCCGTGTCCTGGACGTGGGTACGGGTGTGGGGGCGTTGGCCGTCGCGGTGGCCCGGGAGCTGCCCCGGGTGTCGGTGGTGGGCGTCGACGTGTTCCAGCGCGCGCTGGACCTGGCCCGTGGGGAGCTGGCCGCGGCGCGTGACGTCGCGGACCGGATCAGCCTGCGCCGTCAGGACGTGGCCGAGCTGGCCGAGCGGGGCGCCTACGACCTGGTGTGGCTTCCCGCGCCGTTCCTTGCCCAGGAGGCGTTGGAGTCCGCCCTGCCCCGGCTCGCCGAGGCGTTGCGGCCGGGCGGCTGGCTCGTGGTGGGCACCAACCCGCCCGCCGGGGATCCCCTGCGGGCTGCCGTCGCCGCCTGGAACGCCGTCCGCAACGGCGGCAACGCCTACGACACGGACCGGATGGCGGACGTTCTGACCGCGGCGGGCCTGGACGACGTGCGGCGTTTTCCGACGGTCCCGGGTGGGCCCGTGCTGCTCGCCGCGCGTCACCCGGACGCCTGACGCGCCGGAGCGGCGGGCCGGCGGTCAGCCGACGGCGTCGGCGATCGGCGTGGGCCCGTTGACCAGTTCCAGGGTGTCGCCGGCGGTCCGTGGCGCGTCGAGGAGCGCGACGAGGACCAGGGCGACGTCGGCGCGGGTGACCGCGCCGCGGCCGGCGTGGCGGGTCAGCGTGACGCGGCCGGTGGGTTCGTCGTCGGTGAGGCGGCCGGGTCGCAGCACGGTCCAGTCCAGGTCACGGCCGCGCAGGTCGTCTTCGGCGGCTCGCTTGGCCCGCAGGTACGCCGCCCACACCTCGTCGGTGCCGGCGGACGGCGGGTCGTCCACGCCCATCGAGGAGACCAGCAGGTAGCGGCGGACGCCGGCGCGGGTCGCGGCGTCGGCGAGCAGCGCGGCGGCGCCCCGGTCGACGGTGTCCTTGCGGGCGGCGCCGCTGCCGGGGCCGGCGCCGGCGGCGAAGACCACCGCGTCGGCGCCGTCGAGGTGCCCGGTGACCTCGGCGACGTCGGCGTGTTCCAGGTCGCAGACGACCGGTGTGGCGCCGGCGGCGCGCAGCGCGTCGCTCTGGGCGGGGTTGCGGATCAGGCCGACGGCGGTGTCGCCGCGTGCGGCGAGCTGCTGCTCCAGCAGTAGGGCGATCTTGCCGTGGCCTCCGGCGATGACGACGCGCATGTGCCCAACCTACCGGCGGGAGCGCGGTGTGGGGCCGGTGCTGGGCGTCGGCTGGTGGCGTGAGGCAGCATGGTGGGGTGACGGAGAGCCTCGACGCGTTGACCTCGCTGGTGGCCGGCGGTGGGGTGGTGGTCCTCAGCGGGGCGGGCCTGTCCACCGAGTCGGGCATCCCGGACTACCGGGGGCCCAGCGGGGTGGCCCGCCGGCACACCCCGATGACCTTCCAGGCGTTCACCCGTGATCCGCTCGCGCGGCGGCGCTACTGGGCGCGCAGTCACCTGGGGTGGCGGCTGATCGCGCGGGCGGAGCCGAACGCCGGGCACCGGGCGGTGGCCCGGCTGCAACGCGCCGGCCTGGTCGACGCGGTGATCACCCAGAACGTCGACGGGTTGCACTCCGCCGCCGGCAGCGCCCCGGTGGTCGAGCTGCACGGGCGTCTCGACGAGGTGACCTGCCTGGACTGCGGCAACCTGACCTCCCGGGAGGAGTTGGACCGTCGGATGCGGGAGGCCAACCCGGACTTCGTGGCGCGGGTCGCGGCGGTGAACCCCGACGGTGACGTGGATCTCCCCGACGAGCAGGTGGCCGCGTTCCGGCCGGTGGACTGCGGGATCTGCGGGACGGGGATGCTGAAACCGGACGTGGTGTTCTTCGGCGAGACGGTGCCGCCGCAGCGGGTGGCGCGCTGTTTCGCGTTGGTGGAGCAGGCGCGGGCGTTGCTGGTGCTGGGCTCGTCGTTGACGGTGATGTCGGGGCGGCGGTTCGTCATCCGGGCCGGCAAATGCGGCATTCCGGTGGCGATCGTCAACCAGGGTCCGACCCGGGGTGACGGGTACGCCACGGTGCGCGTCGACGCGCCGCTGGGCGAGCTGTTGCCGGCGCTGGCCGACCGGGTCGTCGGTGACGCCGACGCGGGTGTCACGCCGCTGGCCACCGCGGCCGGGGTGTGACGTCCCGGGGGTAGGACATCTGCCGGAAACACCGGCGCTGGTAGCGTTGACCATGCCGGTACCACCCACGTGGGAGAGACCGCCCAACAGCACCCGGGGCGGCGCCGAAGGGGCAAATCCTCCCCGGAACCTCTCAGGCAAAAGGACCTCGTGGGCAGGCACTGTGGAGCGCCCTGTGGGCGCGACAGAGGGGGAGGCCGATCCGTCGACCTCGCCCGGGAGTGCCCCCCATGACCGTAGAGCAGTTCGCCACCCGTCACATCGGTCCCGGCCCGGACGATGAGCGCCGGATGTTGGAGGTCGTCGGCCACGGCTCGATCGACGAGCTGATGGACGCCGCGATCCCCGAGGTGATCCGCTGGCACGGCACCCTCGACCTGCCGGACCCGGCCACCGAGGCCGAGACGATCGCCGAGCTGCGGGCCCTGGCGGCGCGCAACACCGTCGCCGTGTCGATGATCGGGCTGGGCTACCACGGCACGCACACCCCGGCGGTGATCCGCCGCAACGTGCTGGAGGACCCGGCCTGGTACACGGCGTACACGCCGTACCAGCCGGAGATCAGCCAGGGGCGGCTGGAGGCGTTGCTGAACTTCCAGACCATGGTCACCGACCTGACCGGCCTGGCGACCGCGAACGCGTCGATGCTCGACGAGGGCACCGCCGCGGCGGAGGCCATGACCCTGGCGCGCCGAGCGTCGAAGAGCAAGAGCGCCGTGTACGTGGTCGACGCCGACGCGCTGCCGCAGACCATCGCGGTGATCACCAGCCGGGCGGAGCCACTCGGCATCGAGGTGCGGGTCGTCGACGTCGAGCGCGACGAGCTGCCCGCCGAGTTCTTCGGCCTGCACCTTCAGTACCCGGGGGCGTCCGGCGCGGTACGCGACCACGCGGCGCTGGTCGAGGCCGCGCACGCCGCCGGCGCCCTGGTCACCGTCGCGGCGGACCTGCTGGCGTTGACGCTGCTGCGCGCGCCGGGGGAGATCGGCGCGGACATCGCCGCCGGCACCACCCAGCGTTTCGGCGTACCCATGGGCTTCGGTGGGCCGCACGCCGGTTACCTGGCGGTCCGGGCGGGCCTCGAGCGGATGCTGCCGGGCCGGCTGGTCGGGGTGTCCCGCGACGCGGACGGCAACCCGGCCTACCGGCTGGCGTTGCAGACCCGCGAGCAGCACATCCGGCGGGAGAAGGCGACCAGCAACATCTGCACCGCGCAGGTGCTGCTCGCCGTGATGGCCGGCATGTACGCGGTCTACCACGGCCCGGACGGGCTGCGCGACATCGCGGCGCGTACCCATGCCATGGCGGCGCGGCTCGCGGCCGGGCTGCGCGCCGGCGGCGTGCGGGTCGACGACGTCGCGTTCTTCGACACCGTCACCGCCACCGTGCCCGGGCGGGCCGGCGACATCGTCGCGGCGGCGGCCGAGCGGGGGGTGAACCTGCGGCTGGTCGACGCCGACCGGGTCGGCGTCTCCTGCGACGAGACCACCACCGTCGAGCACCTGGCGGCGGTGTGGGCGGCGTTCGGCGTGCCCGCCTTCGACGGGGACGGCGAGCAGGCTCTGCCGGCGGCGCTGACGCGCACCAGCGAGTTCCTCACCCACCCGGTGTTCCGCAGCCACCACTCGGAGACGGCGATGCTGCGCTACCTGCGCCGGCTGTCGGACTTCGACTACGCCCTGGACCGGGGCATGATCCCGCTCGGGTCGTGCACGATGAAGCTCAACGCGACCACCGAGATGGAGCCGGTCAGCTGGGCGGAGTTCGCGCACATCCACCCGTTCGCGCCGGACGCGCAGACCGCCGGCTACCGGGAGCTGATCGGCCAGCTGGAGGCGTGGCTGGCCGAGGTGACCGGCTACGACGCGGTCAGCGTGCAGCCCAACGCCGGTTCCCAGGGTGAGCTGGCGGGGCTGCTGGCCATCCGGGCCTGGCACCGCAGCCGGGGCGAGGCGCACCGCGACGTGTGCCTGATCCCGTCCTCGGCGCACGGCACCAACGCGGCGTCGGCGGTGATGGCCGGCATGCGGGTGGTCGTGGTGGCCTGCGACGACGACGGCAACGTCGACCTGGTCGACCTGGACGCGAAGATCGACAAGCACCGGGACGCGCTGGCCGCGATCATGGTGACGTACCCGTCGACGCACGGGGTGTACGAGACGGGCATCGCGCAGCTGTGCGCGAAGGTCCACGACGCCGGCGGGCAGGTGTACGTCGACGGGGCGAACCTCAACGCCCTCGTGGGGTTCGCGAAGCCGGGCAAGTTCGGCGCGGACGTGTCGCACCTGAACCTGCACAAGACGTTCTGCATCCCGCACGGCGGCGGCGGCCCCGGGGTGGGTCCGGTGGCGGTGCGGGCGCACCTGGCGCCGTTCCTGCCCGGTGACCCGCTGGGTGCGCACGTCGACGCCACGCCGGCGATCTCGGCGGCGAGGTACGGGTCGGCGGGGATCCTGCCGATCCCGTGGGCGTACCTGCGGATGATGGGCGCGTCGGGGCTGACCCGGGCCACCGGCGTGGCGGTGCTGACCGCGAACTACGTGGCGGCGCGGCTGCGCGGGCACTTCCCGGTGCTGTACGCCGGCAACAAGGGCCTGGTGGCGCACGAGTGCATCCTCGACCTGCGGCCGCTGACGAAGGCGACCGGGGTGAGCGTGGACGACGTGGCGAAGCGGCTCATCGACTACGGGTTCCACGCGCCGACGATGTCGTTCCCGGTGGCCGGGACGCTGATGGTGGAGCCGACCGAGAGCGAGGACCTGGCCGAGCTGGACCGGTTCTGCGACGCGATGATCGCGATCCGGGCCGAGATCGACCAGGTGGGGTCGGGGCAGTGGCCGGCGGAGGACAACCCGCTGGCGAACGCGCCGCACACCGCGGCGATGGTCAGCGGTGACGAGTGGCCGCACCCGTACCCGCGGTCGGTGGGCGCGTACCCGGGCGGGGTGGACCGGGCCGGGAAGTACTGGCCTCCGGTGCGGCGCATCGACGGCGCGTACGGCGACCGGAACCTGGTCTGCTCGTGTCCGGCGCCGGAGGCCTTCGAGGACTGACGGTGGGACGCCGGGGCGGGCGGTGCGGCCGCCCCGGCAGCCGCGCCGACCTGGGCCGGGATGTCCCGTACCGGGGGACTAGCCTGGGTCGACGGCGGCGGTTCGGTGACGCTGGGTGGTCGATCAGGCCACGAGGGCGTGTCGGGCGGGGCCGCGGTGCGGGGCGATGCTGCTGCCGTCGGGGAGCAGCTCGCCGGTGTCCTCGAACACGATGACACCGTTGCAGAGCAGGCTCCAGCCCTGCTCACGGAAGCAGGCGAGGACGCGTGCGGCTTCCCGGTCGATGGCTTCGGCGGAGGGGCAGGTCGGTTGGTGCTGGCACATCGGGTTCTCCGGACTGTGGGGGCACTGTGTCATGGTTCACATGACCAGTGACGCACAGTACCAAGCGAAAGTGTCCAGCATCGAGCAGGTGCCGGTCTGGTTCACGGGAAATCCACTGAACGGATGAGGAAGGTGGAACCGAACGGCGTGGAAACGCTCCCACAGGTGGTGGTCGATGTGCCCGCCGGGCCGCCCGGCTGCCGGGGTGCCCTCGTCGAGCGCGCCCGGCTGCAGTGGCGCCGCTGCGACGGCGGCGACCCCGCCGCGCTCGCCCAGGAGTTCCTCGCCGCGCACGGCCTGCCACTGCACGACCTGACCCGCCCCGCCGCCGCACACACCGCCACCGGGGCCTGCGGCGCGGCGCTGTACCTGTCCGCCGCCGCCGGGGCGCTGCTCGCCGGCGCCCCGGCCGCCGCGCCCGAGCCCGCGCCGGCCCTGCCCGACCTCGCCGTCGTCGTCTACGACCACGGCCCCACCCGGGCCGCGTCGCCCCGCCCGCCGTCGCCCTGGTGGCTCGGTGAGTGGACCGAGAGCTGGACGCCCCGCCAGCACGCCGACGCCGTCGACGCCGTCCGCGCCGCCATCGGCCGCGGCGACGTCTACCAGACCAACCTCGTCGGCCACGCCGCCGCCCGCTACACCGGCGACCCCCTGCCCGCCCTCAGCCGCCTCGGCGCGCTGCCCGGCGCCCGCTACGGCGGCGTGCTCACCGGCGACGGCTGGGCGATCGGCTGCGCCTCCCCGGAGACCCTCGTCGAGGTCACCGACGGGCAGCTCACCACCCGACCCATCAAGGGCACCCGCCCGGCCACCACCGCCGGCCGCGCCGAACTGCTCGCCAGCGCCAAGGAACGCGCCGAACACATCATGATCGTCGACCTGGAACGCAACGACCTGGCCCGCGTCGCCCGCACCGGCAGCGTCCACGTCGACGAGCTGTTCGCCGTACGCCGCTGGTGCGACCTGTGGCAGGCCGAATCCACCGTCCGCGCCGCCGTCGCCGACGGCCTCGGCCTGGCCGACCTGCTGCGCGCCACCTGCCCCGGCGGCTCCGTCACCGGCGCCCCCAAACTCGCCGCCCTGACCCAGATCAGCGCCCTCGAACCCGTCGGCCGGGGCGCCAGCATGGGCGCGCTCGGCTGGGTCGCCCCCGGCCGGGTCGACCTCGGCCTGACCATCCGCACCGCCGCCGCCGACGGCGACACGATGCACACCTGGGCCGGCGGCGGCATCACCTGGGACAGCGACCCCACCGCCGAGGTCGCCGAGGCGGCCGCGAAGACCGCCCCGATCCGCGCCACCCTGGCCGGCCGCTGAACACGCCGCCACCGGCGATACCCTGACCACCATGACCATGCGGCCCATCCGGATCATCGGCGACCCCGTCCTGCGCACCCCGTGCGAGCCGGTCACCACCTTCGACACCGAGCTGCGCGCCCTGGTCACCGACCTGATGGACACCCTGCTCGGCGCCCCCGGCCGGGCCGGCGTCGCCGCCCCGCAGATCGGCGTCAGCGCCCAGGTGTTCGTCTACGACGCCGACGGGCACCGCGGCCACCTCATCAACCCCACCCTCGAGCTGTCCGAGGAACGCCAGGACGACGAGGAGGGCTGCCTGTCCATCCCCGGCCTGTACTTCCCGACCCAGCGGGCCCTGCACGCCACCGCCCGTGGCGTCGACCAGCACGGCGAACCCCTGACCATCGCCGGCAGCGGCTTCCTCGCCCGCGCCCTGCAACACGAGACCGACCACCTGCTCGGCAAGCTGTACGTCGACACGCTCAGCGGCGACACCCGCCGCCGCGCCCTGCGCGAGATCCGCGCCGGCCGCTTCGACTCACCCAGCCGCCGCCGCTAACGAGCCACCCCTGACCTGCCGCCGCTAGCGGGCGGTCAGCGTGTACTCGTCGTAGTCGGCAACCCGGGTGAAGCCCAGCCTCTCGTACAGCCGCAGCGCGGCCGCGTTGTCCGCCCTGACGTTCAGCGTGACGTGCTCGACGGTCTCCCGCAGCCGGACGCACAGCGCCGCCACCACCGCCGCGGCCAGGCCCCGCCCGCGCCAACGCGGATGGGTCGTGACGTTGCCCAACGCCGCCACCCGGTACACCGGCGACCACACGTGCACCCCGGCCACCGCCGCCAGCTCACCGCCCGCACGGACGCCCAGGTACTGCCCGGTGTCCAGCATCCGCGGATCGAACCAGTTCTCCGGATACGCCTGCGCGTACAGGCGGCGCAGCTGCGGCAGGTCCGCCGCGCCGAGCACCACTCCCGCCGGGCGCACCGCCGCCAACCGGACCGGATCGGTCAACGCCATCCGGTGGTGCGCGCCGCCGGAATCCAGCCGGAACGACCCGGCCAGGGCATCGGTCAGGCCGGGGGACAGGTGCGCGTACAACCGGGCGGGCAACACCGGCGCCACCTCGGCCAGCAACGCCGCCAGCGCCGCGGTGTCCGCCGGCGCCGCGAACGCCAACAGCGTCGGCGGGTCCACCCCGTGGTACAGCAACGCGACCTGCTCACCCCGGCGGAACCACGAGGTGTACGGCCAGAAGAAGTCGTCCAGGTCGCCCAGCTGGTAGGCGTGCAGCACCGGATCGCGCCCCAGCAGGTCGGCCAGGACGGACCGGTCGTGCTCCGCGCGTACCGGCATCAGCGCGAGCTCACCCGGCCAGCCACTGGTCGTACCCGAGCTTCGCGACCAACGCCACCACCACCACCAGCAGCACCACCCGCACGAAACGCGACCCGCGGCGCAGCGCCATCCGCGCCCCCACCACCGCGCCGGCGATGTTGCACACCGCCATGCCCGCGCCCAGCAGCCACCACACGTGCCCGGTCACCCCGAACACCACCAGCGCGCCCAGGTTGGTACCCGCGTTGACGACCTTCGCCATCGCCGAACCGTGCACGAAGTCCGCGCCCACCAGCGCGGTGAACGCCAGCACCAGGAACGTGCCCGTGCCCGGACCGATCAACCCGTCGTACAGCGCGATGCCGACACCCGCCAGCGCGATCGCCGCCGCCACCCGCGCCGGGGTCCGCCGCTGCGGCATCGCCACCACTCCCAGCCGGGGGCGCAGCAGCACGAACAGCGCCACCGACAGCAGCACCACCAGCACCACCGGCCGGTACGCCGACGCGGGCACCGCGCCGGCCAGCACGGCACCCACCCCCGCGCTCAGCAC